>JAQCDG010000054.1 GCA_027731085.1 Actinomycetota bacterium
ATGTTGTCGGCGCGAAAGTCGCCATGAGCCAGAGTCGTTACGCCTTCCGAAAACGAAGTCATCAACCCGCCGAGTGCCGCGCCAAATTTCTCGCCAACTTTGAGGATCGACTCTGTGAGGTCGAGTTCGCGTTTGACTTTCTCCCAGCCCTCAGCGAACACCACTGGTAGCACTGCAGGATAAATCGGATCACTAAACGGAATTGTCGTGCCATCGGCCGCCAACGCATCGGCTTGACCCCACCACTTGGCGTGAATTTTCGCCAACGCATCAACCGCACGTCTCGCATCATCAATCTTGATGCCGACTGTTTGATCAATAATGCGATGGCCAGCAAGATCTTCGAGCACCATTGCAAATTGACTTGTCTCTTCGTTGATCTCGCCATAATACGACTTCGGAGTAATCACTGGGCACTCTTTGGCCAATGTTTTGAAGAAACGAACTTCGCGAATATACATCCGCAAAATTGACGAAGTAAAAACTGCGGCTTCGTCGAGCGCCGGCATTTTCACAATCACACTCGCCGGGCAATTATTGCCAGTCAGTTTTGCGCGATAAACCGCGCTCGCCACACCCACGCCGACACCGATGATGCCGATATCTGAAGTTTTAATATCGAACCCTGTGGCATCAGCAAGCCACTGTGCATTTACGTCGTTGATCGACCCCGGTATAGCGACACTCATTTCGACCCCCCATCGAGCTAAGTTCTCTCAAACTAACCCAAATGCCACCATCTCTTTAAATCGCACGAAATCGGTCGAACACCGATTAATGACTAACCCTTATGGGCAGTAAATCTTGCCTTTTGATTTGAACTTTTTGACTTTGCCGAGCTGTGAACTCGTCGTGCCCGTCAAAATCTTTAGATCAACATCACAAAAAATCGCATCGGTCAAATTCGCGCCTTCCATGTTGGCGCCCGTCATATTTGCAGCCGTGAAGTCGACGCCTGAGAGATTGGCGCCCGAGAAATTTACATTTGACAAATCAGCCCGAATAAACAGCGACTTCGCCAAGTTTGCCCCGACGAAACTCGCGCCTGCCAAACTCGCCACGCTGAAGTTCTGAAAATCGAGTTGCAAACGCGAAAAATCGACACCCACTAAGTTTGCAAACTGACACTGGGTGAGTTTCACGCACAACTTGTCAAGAACTGTTGTCGTAGTAGTTGGCGGCACCGTCGTTGTAGTCGTCGTAGTGGTCGTTGTTTCGATAGTCGTTTCGGTTGTTGTAGTCGTCTCGAGATCTGTCGTCTCTGTTGTTTCTGTCGTCTCTGTTGTTTCTGTCGCTTCTGGCTCTGAAGTCTCTGTCACTTCTGCCACAACCGAAGTCTCGGTGGCATATTGCGAGGCTGATTGTTCACCACAGCCAGCAACAGCAACAAGCAACAAGCCTGCCGAAAATTTCGCTAGTTTCACGCATTTAACCTTAGTGGTGCGTGGCCCACAGAAAAGTGAGGCACACTAGATGGAGATGATTACGGTATTTTCTGCAATTTTTATTTCTGCAACCAAAGCCGAAGAAGAGTCAGGGCTCACGCGGTTCTTAACAAGACCAGTAATCGCAATCCTCGTCATAATTGGTTGCTTCATTTTCACACGAATTTCTTATGCGATTCTGCGCTCAACAGTCAGGCGCATCGCCGACCGAACCTCAGCCAACGCCGCGAATTGGTGGCGCAACAGCGTGCGTCGAGTTGGCGCAGAAACAGTCGAAGGCAGCGAGCATCGACGCCGTCAACGCATTGACGCAGCAACTCGCATGCTTCACCACTTCATAAGTCTCGGCGCGTGGATTATCACATTGATCGCCGTTTTCAATATTCTCGACCTGAACGCCGCTTTCTTTTTGTCAAGTGCTGGCTTCTTGGGTGTGGGTTTAGCCGTCGGTGGTCAACATCGCGTCAATGATTATCTAACTGGTCTCGCAGTTTTGCTCGAAGATCGCTACGGCGTCGGCGACGAGATTGAAGCCGAACTCGGCTGGCAAAAACCTATCCATGGTTTTGTCGAACATGTCGGCATGGTCACAACCCGACTACGTGACGGCGTCAGCACGGTGCACGTTCCGCACAGTGCACTAGCGAGTGTGCGAAATCTCAGCCAAGAACCAGTGACGACAAAACTTGAAATGAACATTTCTACAAGCGGGGCGAGTTTTAATACGGTCTCTAACACAATGCGCGATCTCGCCGGCACAAAAGGTCTGACGACTGTGCTGTTCGTCGACGACATTCAAGCCGCCGGCGATGGCGATTGGGTCGAACTCAATGTCAGAACCTCTCGCCCGCTGTCTGATCACGAACGCGAGTTACTCGTGCAACGCGCCTCAGAAGTTTTATCCAAAGATAAATAGCTAATTTATGTTGCGCCGACTATTCGTCATAGTCGTTGTGAGTTTCTTTGTCATTTCGTCGGATGCGACAGCGAGTTCGGATGACTCAGGCAACAAACGAGATCTCAAATATGTGTTTCCTTTCTCTAAGGTTCCTGTCACCTATTCACGCGATCATCTCAACTATCCCGCAACAGATGTCCATGGTTGTTACGCCCGAGTTCTCGCCCCTACTTCTGGTGTCGTGTTCGATCTCAAAGCAAAAGATAAATGGATCGAAGAGATCGACACCCCAGGCACCCGCGGCGGTTTAACGATCACACTTCATGGCGACGACAAAGTGCGATATTATTTTTCTCACCTTGGTCGGGTCAAAGTCAAAACTGGCGACCGTGTCGAGCCAGGTCAATGGATCGGCGTGATGGGTTCGTCGGGCAACGCACGAATTACGAAATGTCACACACATCTCGGAATGTCGCGAATCTGCCCACGAGCTGAATACAAAGTTCTGCAAGGTGAAATCTGGCCATGGAAGTTTTTGGACGCGTGGCGCAAAGGCATCAATAAATCCCCGGTTGAAGCAAAAAATCGAATCATCAAGGCATCGCCTCAAGCCTGCGAGACAGCCGCAGCACAAGGCTAAAACTCATCTCAGTAGTAATCTGCAAGACATGAAGCCGAATGTATTGCTGATCACACTCGATCAATTTCGCGGCGACTGTCTTTCTTCGGCGGGTCACAGAGTTGTTCGCACGCCGAACCTTGATGAACTCGCACGCAACGGAGTACGACTTGCTAATCATTTCAGCCAGGCAGCGCCGTGTTCTCCTGGTCGCGCAAGTTTGTATACGGGCACTTATCAAATGAACCACCGCGTGGTCACCAACGGCACGCCACTCGACGACCGCTTCGACAATGTCGCACGTATGGCGTTACGCGCCGGCTACGCGCCAACAATTTTCGGCTACACCGACCAAGGTATCGATCCTCGCACAACAACATCAAAAGACGACCAACGACTTTCGACATATCAAGAAGTGTTGCCTGGCTTCAATCGAATCTTGAATTTGTCCGAGCCGTATCCGCCGTGGCTCGAGCACCTAAAGCAAAACGGCTTCGACCTTAAAGGCGACTACAACGAAGCACTGCGCACCGAACCAGATCGTCATGAAGACTTGAGCATCTCAACATTTTTGACAAATGAGTTTTTTGGTTGGCTTGAAACGCAAGATGCGAAAAAACCGTGGTTCACTCATCTCAGCTATCTGCGACCGCACCCGCCATACGCGGCCGCTGGTAAATGGTCGAAACAATATTCTCCGGCTGATGTTGATCTGCCAATCGCAGCGAGCGAGACTCGCCATCCATTACATGAAGCCTTCATGAACCGAGCAGGCACCGCAGCGCCAAAAACCGAGTCAGATCTGCGCGAAATGCGCGCCCAGTATTACGGCATGATTGGCGAGGTCGACCATCACATGGGTCGCGTGTGCGAAAAACTTCGCGAGCGGGGCGAATGGCAAAACACTTTGATAATCATCACCGCCGACCACGGCGACCAACTCGGTGATCACGGATTAAAAGAGAAACTCGGTTTCTTCGACGCCAGTTATCACATCATTGGCATTGTTCGCGATCCAAATAATCCCCAAACGCATGGCGAGACAATCACTGAGTTCACCGAGAATGTCGACATTATGCCAACCATCGCCGAAGCAATCGGCGTGCCCGTGCCGTTGCAATGCGACGGACTGCCACTCACCGACTTTTTGCGCGGCACAAAGCCGACTCGTTGGCGCACTGGCGCCACTTACGAATACGACTGGCGACACATATATATAGACGACTCTGACAACGGGGCTGCCAATAATTGGCCACGTGACCGCCGACTTGAACGCCAACATTTGACTGTGCGGCGCACGCGCGATGCGGCCTATGTGCAATTTGGTGACGGCAGTTGGCTGGCGTTTGATTTGGCGCTCGACCCAACTTGGCGCACAACATTTGACGACCCACAACGCGTGTTGCCACTCGCCCAAGAAATGTTGCTTTGGCGTTCACATAACACTGAACGCACGCTCACTGGCATGCTGCTGCAAGACGGTGGCGTCGGTCGATGGCCAGAAGGCGTCGCATGGCGCAACAAAAATTAAATCGCATAACTCTGGCAACTTTGCCGACACCGCTAGAAGATGGCGGCAAACTCTCTAGCGGCTCGAGGTTATGGGTCAAGCGCGACGACCTCACAGGGCTAGGCGCCGGTGGCAACAAAGCACGCAAACTCGAATTTTTATGCGGTGATGCAATCCAAAACGGCGCAAAATCTCTGGTCACCGTTGGCGCAGCACAATCAAATCATTGTCGCATGACAGCTGCGGCCGGTGCGCGGCTCGGCTTGCCAACACATTTAGTTCTCTCAGGCGAAAAACCAAATCGTCTCGTAGGCAATCAACTTTTGTCTCAAATGTTTGGCGCAACGCTGCATCACACTGGTCTGGCTGACACAAATTGGGCGGGTCTTGAAGATTTTCGCACACAACTCACTCAACAACTTGTTGACCGGGACGAAAAGCCGCACTCGATTCCAATTGGGGGCAGCACTGCCATCGGTGCTGTCGGATACGCGCTCGCCTTCGACGAAATCATTGAGCAGTGCTCGACACAAAACTTCACCGCTGATGCAATTGTTTTCACGACTTCAAGCGGCGGCACACACGCTGGCCTGGTCGCGGGTCTTGCTCGCGCGCGGGCACGCGATCCTCTAACGCAACTACCAAAAATTATTGGCATTGGTGTCGCTAAAGGCACGGCGCTGAGTTCGCGAAGCATCAAAGACTTAGCCAACGAAACTTTGACATTGCTCAACGAAACATCGCGAACAACTGATGACGACGTAGTTATCGACCCTAACTACATGGGCAGCGACTACGCAGTTGCAACTCAGGCAGCCAGCGACGCCGCGAAGTGGGCGGCACATCGCGGTGCTTGGGTTCTTGATGCTGTTTACAGTGCAAAAGGTTTTTCAGGCCTGCTTGGGCTCGATGCAAAAAACGAATTCGGATCCAATGCGAATGTTGTGTTCATTCACACTGGTGGCCTGCCCTCGATATTTACGAGCCACTAGTTTTGCTTTATGCCATTACAAAAATTTGCCGAGCATTTTCAGGCACCTTGGCCAAATGGGCGTGGCACAAGCTATGAAATCGCCAGCCAAACACCTGGCGTGACCGGCTGGACATGGCGGGTCGCGATCGCACCAGTCATCGAAGACTGCGACTTTTCACATTTCGAAAATGTGCATCGCCAGTTGCTAATTATTTCAGGCGGCGAAATGATTTTAAATGTTGGCGGCGAAACTGTTGTCTGCCGACCGGGCGAAGTTGCAGTTTTTGCTGGCGACATCCCGACCACGGCAAAACTTGTCAACGGGCCAATTGTCGATCTCAATTTAATGACTGTGCGCGGCAAGTCGTCAGGCGTGATGACCCACATCACCAAGTCAGGTTTGCTTGAACCATGTGAAATGCTCGTCGCTGTTTCGCAAACCGCAGAGATAACAGTCGACGGAAAGTCGGCTCTGATGCATCACCAAGACGCCTACCTCGACGCCAGCAACTGCAAAATTCAACTCACCCACGGCACCCTCGCCCACATCACACTCAACAAGTCGCTCTAACAATTGGCGAATCGTCATAGTTTCGGCGAGAATGTAACTATGTCTGGTCCAAGAGTTGTAAGGTCGCCGCGCGGCACGCAACTGCACTGCGCAAACTGGCAAATCGAAGCGCCATACCGAATGTTGCAAAACAATCTTGATCCAGAAGTTGCCGAACGTCCCGACGATCTTGTTGTCTACGGCGGCACAGGCCGCGCTGCTCGCAGTTGGCAGGCATTTGACGCAATGATGCGCACAATGCAAACGCTCAAGCCCGACGAGACAATGCTCGTGCAATCAGGCAAACCCGTTGGCGTGTTTCGCACGCACGAATGGGCGCCGCGCGTGTTGTTGGCGAATTCAAATCTCGTCGGCGACTGGGCAACATGGGACGAATTTCGACGTCTCGAAAATCTTGGCCTCACGATGTACGGTCAAATGACAGCAGGCTCATGGATATACATCGGCACGCAAGGCATCTTGCAAGGCACGTATGAGTGCTTTGCCGAAATCGCTCGCAGAAAATTTAAAGGCACCCTCGCCGGCACGATCACTCTCACTGCCGGTCTGGGCGGCATGGGCGGCGCTCAGCCATTGGCGATCACAATGAACGACGGTGTCGCATTGTGCATCGATGTCGACCCAACTCGTGTGCAACGCCGCGTCGAAACTCGCTATCTCGATGAAGTCGCCGACTCGCTCGAAGACGCAGTCGCACGATGTGAAGCCGCCAAGAAAGCACGCAAAAAACTTTCAGTCGGTGTGGTCGGCAACGCCGCAGATATGTTTCCGAAATTGTTGGCACAAGGTTTCGCCGCAGACATCGTCACTGATCAGACAAGCGCGCATGACCCAATGAGTTATGTGCCTAACGATTTAACAGTTGAGGCCGCCGAAAAGCTTCGCACGACGAACCCCGAGCACTACATTGATCGATCGCGTGCAGCAATGGCGGCACACTGTCGTGCAATGGTCGGCTTCTTAGACGCCGGTGCCGAAGTTTTTGACTACGGCAATTCTTTGCGACGCGAGGCCCAACTCGGCGGTTATGACCGTGCGTTTGATTATCCAGGTTTCTTGCCCGCATATATTCGTCCGTTATTTTGCGAAGGCAAAGGTCCATTTCGATGGGTTGCACTCTCGGGCGACCCACGCGACATTGCAGCGACAGATCGCGCCGTGCTTGAAGAATTTCCGCAAGACGAAGCACTTGCAAAATGGATGCGACTGGCCAGCGAGCAAGTTGCGTTTCAAGGTTTGCCCGCGCGAATTTGTTGGCTCGGTTATGGCGAGCGGCACCGTCTCGGTTTGCGTTTCAACGAAATGGTCAAGCGCGGAGAACTAAGCGCACCAATCGTGATCGGTCGTGACCACTTAGATTCTGGTTCGGTTGCATCGCCTTATCGCGAAACCGAAGCAATGCTCGATGGATCAGACGCAATCGCTGACTGGCCGTTGCTCAATGCGCTCGTCAATACTGCAAGCGGCGCAACTTGGGTCAGCATCCATCACGGCGGTGGCGTCGGCATCGGTCGCAGTATTCACGCCGGTATGGTTTGTGTCGCCGACGGCACCGAACTTGCAAACGAAAAACTGTCACGCGTGCTATTAAGCGACCCTGGCATGGGTGTAATCCGACATGCAGATGCCGGCTATGACTTGGCGATCGATGTTGCCGAAAAGCGCGGCGTTCGCCTACCAATGCGTGAACAATGAAATCATTTTTTGCCGAACACGCTTGGCTAGGTGGCGAGAGTTGCGCCTCAAACGTGCGCATCAAAGTCGATAACTCTTTATTCGTGTCGATCGATGCGAACTCAACACCAAGCCCCAAAGATTTGCGCATCACAGGCGTCGTCATGCCTGGTTTCGTCAACGCACATAGTCACGCGTTTCATCGTGCTCTGCGCGGTCGCACTCACAGCGGCTCGGGTCTCGGTGATTTTTGGTCATGGCGCACCTTGATGTATCAAATTGCTAATCGTTTGACACCAGAAAACTATTTGGCGCTCGCAACGGCAACATTTTCAGAGATGGCACTTGCGGGCATCACAACCGTCGGCGAGTTTCACTATGTACATCACCAACAAAACGGCAAGCCATATGCAGACCCCAACGAGATGGGCAAAGTTTTAATCGAAGCAGCCCGTCGTGCCGGCATTCGCATCACACTGCTCGATGTCGCCTACTTGCACGCTGGCCTAAAAGATCAACCTCTCGGCGCCGAACAATTGCGATTCAGCGACGGCTCAGTCGAAAACTGGCTAGCCCGAGTCGATGCTCTCGGTGCGCCATCGGCAATGCACACGATTGGTCTCGCTCCGCACAGCATTCGTGCCGTGCACGAATCAGAACTTGCATACATCGCCAAGCATCGAAATGGCCGCGTCGTACATATCCACGTCTCTGAACAACCGGCAGAAAACGAAGCCTGTCGCGAAGCAACGGGTCGAACTCCGACACAACTATTAAACGACGCCCAACTTCTTG
>JAQCDG010000055.1 GCA_027731085.1 Actinomycetota bacterium
TCTCGAATGCGAGTTCCAAAACCTCCACACAGCAAAACAGTTTTCATGAATATGCAGCCTGGTCGGCGAAAATCGCGGTTGGGTTATAAAGTCGCACAGGCGATCTTGAATTTGCGATGAAGTCGTTTATCGCTAAAGATTTGCTTGACCCGGCTGTAACCAAGATGCGATCGTGAATTTGACCAAACGTTTTTAGCGTCAAAGTGATGCGCTCGGCTGGCGGGTTAGGTGAATCAACAATCTCGCAACATAGTTGGCTCGAATTGAGAGCCGAATGATTTGGAAGCAAACTGGCGACATGTCCATCGTTTCCCATACCAAGAAGACAAAAGTCGAACATACTGATTGCGCTAATTCTACTTGCATATTCACTGGCCGCTTCTGCAGGCGACAAGCGTGAACTAGGCGAGAATACGCGACCATGATTTTCTCCGAGTGACCTTCTCAACGCATCAGTGATTTGCTTCTCGTTGCGTCGGTCATCGTCATCAGCGACGCAACGCTCATCGGCCAGATACCAGTTCACTTTTCGCCAATCTGTAGCGCTTGCTGATAAAAAACCTAGAGTACTGATAATTGAATTGCCTGAAGCGATGATCACATTTGAAACTTTATTTTTGCTGAGCGCTGCGCCAATTAGCTCAGTTATGGCCGTAGCCGTGGCTTCAAATACCGCATTTTGGGTTGCAAAAATGTGAACTCTTGAATCTTTCGAAGAGAAATCATCATTGACTGCCACTCAATAATTCTAGATTGCTGTCTCGAAATAACTTTAGATTTGCAGCAGGTTTTTCCACTCAGGAAGGTTGCGATCAAGATTGAAAAAGTCGCTTGGGCTAACTTTTGACTTAAATTGATCGGTCTGCTCAAGTGCTGCCGCCAGTTCTGCTGAAGTGCGCACTGTTTGCAGAGCATCATTTTCGCGTAATGGGCTTAAGTTGAATGACATCGGGTCAAGACATTGAATCACTGGTAGACCTGCACAGACACCATCAATCACGGCAGAAGTAATTGCACTGCAATAAAGAACATCAGCCTGATTAAAAAACTGCGACAAATCTTTTTTGCCAGAGACAATTTCGGCATCGAAGGGCAAACTATCTAACGACTGACTCCAGTGTGGTTTAAGTAAGATTCGATACTTGTTTGGGTGCATTGCGACTAGTTCTTCGAGCAGACGCATTTGAGTTTTGGTCGCCGACTCAAGATAATCAGTAGCGACAAGTATCGTCATCGCCTCGTTTCTTTTTGGTTGCATCTTTGTTGTTGCCAGATGCAGGTACATCAGGGCTTCAACTTCGACCAGCTCAGATTCTGGATATCCAGCGTTAAGAAGTGACCTTTTTGCGAGTCCACCATTAACTGCGATGCAATCAGGCCTTGGCATCTTGCTTTGCGCCGAAAATTGTTTTGTATCCGACATCAGACGCAGGTCCCAAAAGCGAATTGTTGAGTGCGCGACCCCAATGAGTTTTCCGTGATTGTGTTTTCTCCATAGATATATCAACGCCATTTCCCAAGGCTGGTTCTCAGCTAAGTACACACCCATTTTTTGTCTTGGCATCGCAGAAATCTGTGCTTCAAGGCGGTTGAAGCGCAAACAATTGATCAATGCTTCATATCCACGAAGAGAATTCAACCATTCACGTTTCAACAGCGGCCAGAAGTTGACTTTGGTTATTGGGTCTGTGAAGGCATCGTTATATTTGTTGCTCGGCATCGAACTTAATACCAGTTTCAAGTGATCGAGAATTGTTCGGATCACGATTTTTAGACTGATCGTCGAGTCGATTATCTCGTGATGATGGTTTGATTTTCGATGAAAACTTGTCAACAGATTTTTCGCAGCATTGAGTTCGCTGAATTGGTGCTGGTCTACAAGGTTGTGCCACCAGTTGACTTCCGTGGCTTCTAGATGATCGACTAGATCCGACCAATATTGTGAACCAAATTTTTGGTCTTTACCAACCGACTCGGCGAATCGATACCAATAATCAAAAATTGAAATCGAATTTGAGCGAATGGCTGGTCGGTGCTTAGATCGAAGCGTGAATGATGTTTTGAGTTGCGTACCAAGGGCCAAGATTGCAAGCAACGGTCTTGGCACAAGCTTCTTTAATTTGGTTTTAGTTGCAACTTTTTGACGGCTTGGTCTAACCCGGATTACCTGCACTTCAATCTGCAGTGATGTTGCAACGCTGTAGATGACCCGTGTCAAAGGTTTGTCATCTGAGTGAACCACTAACTTTTTGATTTTGCTTTCTCGGACAAGCTCGACGAGCGCGAATGTTTTCGCCAAATTGTTCAGTTGCGCAGACTGTGTGTAAGGCCGTGAGTGAAATTGTGTCATCCAAAAATAGTCAAGGCCTGATCTGAAGACGTGATTTGTCTTTGCATTATTTGTGACTGAAGTTCCGACATCAAAGATAAGTCGTAAAAGTCTTGCTCTCAGAGCGACTGCATTTTGTTCGACTATTTCAGAGATCGAAACAGTCGTCGCGTCGTGTGAAGAATCTACGAATTGTCGCCACAGAACCAATTGATCAGGTTTGAGTACGCAGATTGAATCTGAATCCCAGATGGTTAAAGTTTGTGCCGAATTGTTGGGTAATTTAAACATCTATTAGTCGTGTGCCGCAGATTGCATGAGACGTTCGACCTCGTCAATGTCTGCTGGCACGTCAACAGCATGCGTGCGATAAATTGTGCGCTGCATACGAATCTTGATTCCGTGTTCAAGAAACCGCAACATATCGACCGACTCGTTTATCTCAAGTGGAGTTGCTGCCAGTTCGGTGAATCGTTGCAATGCCTCTCGCCTGAAGGCGATTAATCCAAGCTGCTTGCCCGATGGTCGTTCGACGCCATCTTGCGAAACCGGAATCGCCGCGCGCGACATGTATAGCGCGTTGCCAGCCAAATCCATGACGACTTTTACGCAGTTTGGGCTGTTGAATTCTCCCGGCTGAATATCTGCGTAGAGGTTTACGACGTCAAGTTTGGGTTGTTCTGAAAATGGGCGCAGAACATCTGACAACATTCGTGGATCTGTCATTGGTTCATCGCCTTGAACCATGACGACTATGTCGTAGCTCGATTTTTCTGATTTTTCAAGCACATCAACTGCTTCGGCACATCTATCTGAGGCACGCTCGTGTGTGTTGCTGGTCATTACCGCTTTGTAGCCAAGGCTGACGATGTGCTCAATTATCTCTTGATCACATGTTGCAACAGCGACACTGTCAATTTCTTTGCACAACAAAACTCGTTCGACGATGTGTTGCAGCATCGACTTGCCAAGAATTTTCGCCAGAGGCTTATTTGGAAATCGAGTGCTCGCAAGGCGAGCCGGAATTAGTGCAAGCACTTTCACTTGATTATTTCCTTTTGCCGAAGCACTTTGACGAGCAACAAGCTGGCTTCTTGCTCCATACGATCTCGTGTTTCTCGGGCGTATGTACCCATGTGTGCGGTCATTTGCACATTTTCTAGTTTACTTAGCGGGCCAAAGTATGGTTCTTGCTCGAAGCAGTCGAGTGCTGCACCCGCGATGTGCCCAGACTGAAGGGCTTGCAATAGTGCATCTTCATCAACCAGCCCACCTCGCGAAATATTTATTATAAATGAGCCGCGTTTCATCGACTCAATTCGTTTGGCGCTAATCAGATTGTGAGTCGACTCTGTGTAAGGAATATGCAAAGTCAAAATGTCTACTTTCTGACATAGTTTGTCAAGCGCACAGTTTTCATAATCTTGTGTTTGCAAGTATGGGTCAGAGACAATAACTTTTGCGCCGAATGCAGATACAAGATCGGCAACTCTCTGGCCGATTCGACCGAACCCGACGATGCCGACGGATTTGGTTTCAAGCAGCGAACCCATTTGTCCGCGCCAAGTATTGTTTCTGATCTGACGATCCGTAGAGGCAATATTGCGTAGTAACGAAAGAATGTGGCCGAGGGTCAGTTCTGCAACTGCAGATGTCGGGGCGTCGGGGGTGTTTAAGACCGTGATATCAAGTTTGGCTGCAGCCTCTAAATCGACACTGTCAAGCCCTGTGCCAACGCGTGCAATCACCTTCAACGCTGTCGCTGCTGCAAGAACCTTTTCATTCAGGGTCTCAAGACCGGCGATCAGACCAATCGTGTTCGTGCCGAGCAATTCTGTGACTTGATCTTCGGTCAGACGCGTCTTGAACGGATTCAACTTGACTTCAATTCCTGCTTTTTGAATCTCGGCAAGTTCGGAGAAGTTATCAAGATTAAAAGTTGATGTGGAGATCAGTATTTGCAAAACGGTGCTCCCAGGAGGCTGACGATAACGCTAGTCGGGTATCGGTTGTTTGGCTGTGGCTATTGCCAAGATTGACGCAATGAATTGATAGCTGTCGAAAATTGCGAGTTGCTAGGGTCAAAAGTGATTACATCTTTAATCGCCTGAGTTCTGGTCTGATCCCATTCACGATCTTCGATATTTCGCAGATAGTCCATGATCTCGTGCAGGCGTTGTTCACTGAATCGGTGCGTCCAAAATGGGCCATCGTCAGGCAGTTTTGCTGGCCAACCGAACTTAAGCGCTTCTGCGCCGATTATTTCGGCATCGAGCATTATCGCAGCTGTTTTTTTGCCACGAGCAAGAGATTCATAACCGAGTGTGCTGCTAGTGAAGACGATGATTTCAGATTTATCAAGAGCCAGATAACTCGAAGTTGAAACCTTTCGCGCAACAAATTCAAAGTCGTAATTCTTCAGCAGCGAGCGATAGTAAGCCTCTTCGTGTTCAGGGCTTTCATGTTTGCCAATAATTGTCAGCCCGAGCTGGGTTTCTGCGCAATATTTTGCCAGCCAGACAATTGCTTGTTCGCGGCGCTCAATTATTTGTTCGTATGTCACTGGTGATTCTGGTCTGCTTTCGGGCACGATGAATGACCGTTGTTGATTTGGACGGTAGGTCGAGATGTATGCGACAGAAGCTTTTTTAGGTTGTGTCAACGGCACGAGATTATTTTTGAAACTTCCGTGGACAACAACTTCACCAGAAATAGATTCAAGGTATTTTTCGCCAACCGCAAACCCAAAGACAAACATTTTGTCTACTTGGCTAGATTGCATTGGGTAGTGAGCTTTCAGCAAACCGAACAAGTCGCCACGGTCACTGCGGACACCATTTTGAATGAGCCAAATCTGAACTTTAGGAAACTCTTTTTTTAGTAAATAGAAACTCGGAAAATTGTCGATAAATGTCAAGACCAGTTTTGGTTTTGCCATCCGAATGAACTGGCGGGCATAGTTTTGTGCGCTTAAATCTCGTGACAGGATGCATCGAATAGCAACCGCAATGTTTACTTCAGACTCACGCAGGTCAAGAACTTGAAATTCGTGTGGCGAGAAATACGGCGCGATCACATCTGCACCAGTTTTGAAGTACAACAGGACATCGCGTTGTGGCGGAGGCGTAAATCGCCACTTAAGTTTTATCAGCGACTTTAAAAGTCGCAAAAACCGCGCCATTAAGCCAAGATTTTTTCAAGCTCGGTCAATTGGCTTGGCCATCGCAAGTTGTAGACAGTAATTGCAGATTTGAATTCGGCAATTGCCTTTTCTGAGCCGTTTGATGAAATTTCGTTCGCAATTTTCTTATATATCTCGGCTTCTGAACTCGCGCCGTTAGATGTAAACGAAAAACTAGATGTTGCCCTGCCGGCAGATATTTGATTTCTCGGTAGGTTTTGTTGTTTAAGTGCTATTTTTGTACGTCTTGTCACTGAGCGATTTAAAAATTTTTCAAGCTTGTCAATTGAATGCTGCGAATTAGTCACAGTATTTTCGAACGATAAAACAAGCAGCGGTTTGGCCGCAGCTGCGATCTTGTCAATTGCCTCGAACATGTCAGCTTGCATCCGAGCGATTGAGAGCAACGCACGATCAGTGACAGATGCTGCAACAAATTCATCAGCCCAGTTTGCGGCGAACCACGGTACCTTCACGCCTGATACTTCGAATGAAAGAGTGAATTCGCGTGATCGCTCAAATTCCGCCGTGTAGTCGCGCACATTGGTGAATAAATGAATCGGGTGGCGAACTACTTCAATAAGTTTTAGACGCGAACTGTAAGCTTCGTAAAGCAGGTCAGAGACAGCGATCAATTCGTGTGAGGCAATTAGTAACGCCAGGTTTTGATTGTTAATTTGTTCGGCTACAGCGTCGCCATCAGGGTGAAATAAACGCTTGAGATAAGTAAGACTGCCTGGATTATTGCGCAGACCCGAATCGTCAGACCAGCGCAGGTTTACTTCGCGCCCAATCAAATTGTTGTATTGCGACAAGTCGGCATAAATCTTCAAAAATGCTGATGCGGCATCGCTGTTCATCTTTCCGGTCGCGTGGGCGATGCAAACATATTCATAGACATGTTCAACTTTTTTCTTTTCGACACCAGTCATTGAACCAACAATTGATGTAACGACCGACTTTCCACCACCCCAAAAGCCGTCAACGATGATGATGTCGTTTGTGAACGAGTTGAAATGTTTGAGATCTAGAGTCACGAGTTGATCTTCTCGGCAGATTTATAGTTGCGTGTGCTGATGCCGTTAACAGCGCAAAATGACCGAATCTGATCAAGCGAAAACCTGTTGTAATGCAGCGAATCAGCAATCGCGACCCCGGTTGGTTTGGCAACGTTCATTAATTGAGTTAAGTGTTCTAGCGCCCCAAAACCGCCACTGGCAATAACTGGGATATCGACATTTCTAGTGATGCCTGCAACTAATTCGCAATCGAAGCCCTTCTTGGTGCCTTCTTGGTCAACCGATGTAATGAAGATTTCGCCAGCACCTAATTTGGCGCCAGTTTCTGCCCATTGCACAACATCGAGACCAGTGCGTTCACGACCGTTATCTGTGTACGCCTCCCACTTTGCATTACCTGTTTTCTTGGCTTCGATTGAAAGTACGATCGTCGACGAACCCCAGACATCAGATAATTGACGAATTAACTTTGGCTCTTTTATCGCCGCCGTGTTGATCGCAACTTTGTCGGCACCAGCACGAAGCAGAGTGCGAGCATCTTCGACCGAGCGAATGCCGCCGCCAACTGTGATCGGCACAAAAACATGTTCAGTCGCTCGCGATACTACGTCAACTAAGTTGTTGCGACCATAAAGACTCGCGACCGTGTCTATATATATGATCTCGTCAGCGCCATCTTCGTAATACTTGGCGGCATGAATTTGTGGGTCTCCGACAACTCGAAGCCCTTCAAGATGAATGCCTTTGATCAGGTTTGCACCTTTGATGTCGAGGCGGGCGATCAGCCGTAAAGCCGACAGAGTGGCCGGCGATGTTATTTGACTTGGTGCCGCAGAGACCATTGATCATCCTTGTATGACCATAGATGAGGCGAGCGAAATGAGTCAGCCAAGTTGTTGAAGTAGGCCAAGTCGAATATCGGTTGCTCAAACATCTTTGAAGCTTGCGGGAACTCTTTTTCTGGGATGCTTAGATACGCAAAAATTTCGTCAGCGAAGCGAGTCGGAAATTCACCGTCAAAGCGTTGAACAAGCGCAACGCCTTCTTCACGATTGATGTCGCCAGATCGAATTTCTTGTGCGGCGTCATATGTCGCTCGACCGATGCCGTATTTAATGAAAGTCGTGTAGTAGTGAAAGTCGTCGATGCGATCATCAATCGAGTTGTACTTGCTGTAGGTGCCTGGTGTGCGTTCGGGCGAGGCTTCAAAACCACCGTGCTCAACCGAATAGTAGTAACAACTTTGTGGGTGCCATTTCACGTAATAACCCAAGTAGTGAACTTCAATGCCAAGTTTCTGTAGACCTTCTGGGTTGGCCGGAAGATAAGGATCAAGGTCAACTTCTTCGAGACCGAAGTCGGTTGTTAAATCTTTTATCGAAGTACCACCCAAATGGATTGAAGACTTTTCTGGCGCCGAAAAATACTTCCATTGACGAATCGCCGAATCTGCATCGCCAACAGGGTTGCCATACTCCGCTTCGTTCTCGCCGTAAAATACAAGCGGTATCTGATGCAGCACCGCCATCTTCGGGGCGAGTGATTTTTGGCCGAGAATAAAAGCCTGAAAAGGATGAAATAGATTTTCGACCGCCAATCGAGTCAAGAGACGATGCACACGTCCATTGGGCGTGCATAAATAGTTGTCAAAGCCAGCATGAATCCAGCGTTGAAAGTTTCTCCAACCCCATTCGGTGTAGACATGTGGCGCCCAAGTAACCGTGAGTGGATGCATGTCGTATTTGTATTTCAACATGTGTGCCGCGACGAAACTGTCTTTGCCGCCAGACCCAGGCACCAAACAGTCATACGAACCATCAGAACTGCGATGTTTGTCGCAAAGTGCACGCAACTCTTCTTCTCGTGCTTGCCAATCATTGGCAGATTTTTTCTCGGCGACTCGGCAGGCATCACAGATATTGGTTTCATCTAAATGAATTGCCTGCTTGACCGAAG
>JAQCDG010000056.1 GCA_027731085.1 Actinomycetota bacterium
CACCCCGATGTTGCGGCGCTTAGTTTTGTCGGTTCAACACCGATTGCAAAATATGTCTACGAGATTGGCACAAAAAATGGCAAGCGCGTGCAGGCACTTGGCGGAGCGAAGAATCACATGTTGGTTTTGCCAGATGCCGATCTTGAGATGGCGGCCGACGCTGCAGTCAGCGCCGCCTATGGTTCGGCTGGCGAACGTTGCATGGCTGTTTCGGTTGTGCTCGCAGTAGACACGGTTGCCGATGCGTTGGTCGAGAAAATTAAGTCACGCGTGCCGAATATTAAAGTTGGTGCGGGTTCTGACCCTGCGAGCGAGATGGGTCCATTGATTAGTCGTGAGCATCGTGACAAGGTTGCAAGTTATGTGACTAATGCGGCCAAAGAAGGCGCAAAAGTTGTGCTTGATGGCACCGACAAAGCCAAAGACGAAGGTTTCTTCTTGAACCCAAGTTTGATTGACCATGTCAAGCCGGGCATGAAATGTTATGACGAAGAAATTTTCGGACCAGTACTGACCGTGATGCGTGTCAAGAGTTATGACGAAGGATTGAAAGCGATCAACGACAACCAATTCGGCAACGGCACTGCGATTTTCACTCGCGATGGTGGAGTGGCGCGTCAGTTTCAGTATGAAGTTAATGTCGGCATGGTCGGCGTGAATGTGCCGATTCCTGTGCCTGTTTCGTACTATTCGTTTGGCGGTTGGAAGGCGAGTTTGTTCGGCGACCAACATATGTATGGACCAGAAGGCATCAACTTCTTTACGCGAGGCAAGGTCGTGACATCGCGCTGGCCAGACCCGCGCACATCGCAAGTTGATCTCGGCTTTCCGCAGAACAGATAAATAATGGATATCGGCGTTGTACTGCAGACCACTCCGCCTGCGCGGCAGGTAATTGATCTCGCGCGCAAAGCTGACAGCCATGGTTTCACTCATGTTTGGACTTTCGATAGTCACATTTTGTGGGAAGAACCGTACGTTATCTACAGTCAGATTTTGGCGGAAACAAAAAATGTGATTGTTGGGCCGATGGTGACGAACCCGGCGACTCGCGACTGGACGGTGACTGCAAGTTTGTTTGCCACGCTCAATGAAATGTATGGCAACCGAACTATTTGCGGCATCGGTCGTGGCGACTCGGCTGTGCGCGTAACGAATGGCAAGCCGACAACTTTGGCGACGCTGCGCGAAAGTATCGATGTTATTCGTGAACTTGCAAATGGTCGCGAGATTGACTACAACGGTTCGAAAATCAAGTTCGAGTGGGCTTCAAAGAGCAGGTGTGAAGTTTGGGTCGCCGCATACGGACCAAAAGCGCTGCAACTGACAGGTGAAGTTGGTGACGGATTTATTTTGCAACTCGCCGACATTGATATTGCCGCATGGACAATTGAGGCGGTGCACAAAGCCGCTCGCGATGCGGGCCGAGACCCGAAGACTGTGAAAATTTGTGTCGCTGCACCGGCTTATGTCGGCGATGACATGACGCATATGCGCGAGCAGTGCCGTTGGTTCGGTGGCATGGTCGGCAATCATGTGGCCGACATCGTGGCGCGTTACGGCGAGTCAAGCGCGGTGCCCAAGGCACTGACCGATTACATCAAAGATCGCCAAGGTTATGACTATAAACAGCACGGTCAGGCTGGCAACACCCACACGACATTTGTACCCGACTCGATTGTGGATCGTTTTTGCATTCTTGGCAAAGTTGAAGATCATTTGGCTCGGCTCAAAGAGCTAAAAAATCTTGGTGTTGATCAGTTCTCGGTTTATTTGCAACACGACGGCAAAGAACAAACTCTTGAGGCTTACGGCAAACACATTTTGCCTGAGATTGCGGCGCTGACCCAGGCAAAGAAGTAAACATGTTGATGCGCCGTATCGCGTATCGCAGTTCGATGTTCGTAGTTGCAATCGCTTCGGTGGTTGCGTTGTGGGAGTTCTACAAAATCGTTGGTCCGCAAGATGGCGGCAAACTTTTTGGTGTCAGCATTTTGCCGCGTGCTAATAACACGGCGATGCCCCATGTGTGGACGATGCTCAGTCGATATAACAGACCAGAGGTGCGTGGTTCAGATACAAAAATATGGTCGGTTGTTTTGTCGGGCACTTTGTTTTCGTTACGGCTTTCTCTTGCGGGATTTTTTCTTGGCACGACGATCGGTGTTGGTCTCGCCGTATTGATGTCTCGATTTAAAGTTGTGCAGCGCGGCTTGCTGCCGTATCTCGTGATGTCGCAAACTGTGCCGCTGATCGCGCTTGCACCGTTGGTCGTGAGTTGGGGCGGAAAACTTCAAATCGGCTCGTTTGAATGGCCGAGATGGTTGTCGGCATCAATTCTCGGCACATTTTTGGCTTTCTTCCCGATCGCAGTCGGCACTTTGCGTGGCTTGGCGAGTGCGCCAGCAGCCGCGGTCGAATTAATGGATAGTTATGCCGCGTCATGGAAACAGATTTTATTCAAGTTGCGGTTTCCCGCGGCGGTGCCGTTCATGGTGCCGGCGTTCAAACTTGGTGCGTCAGGCGCAGTTGTCGGTGTAGTTGTCGCCGAAATTAGCACCGGTCTCAAGGGTGGCATCGGTCGACTGATTATCGAATATGCGCGCGAAGCGACGGGTGACCCGGCGAAAGTTTTCACGGCAGTGTTTGGTGCGGCGGCGCTCGGCATCACGATGTCGGGCTTGGTCGCGTTGTCAGATGTGTTGTTAATGCGGAATCGACCAAAGGAGACCAGCGCGTGAGTGCATTAGAAGTCGTAAGCACGAGCAAAATTTTTAATCAGGGCACGGCAAAGCAGGTCGACGCACTTGTTGATGTGAATTTGACAGTTAACCCAGGTGAGTTTGTTTCTTTAATCGGCCCATCGGGTTGCGGTAAGTCGACTTTGTTGCGCCTGATCGCCAATTTGCTTGAGCCAACTTCTGGTGCAGTAAGTGTCAACGAAAAAACTGCAGCCCAGGCGCGACTTGACCAAGATTACGGAATGGCTTTTCAACAAGCCGGGCTATTTGATTGGCGAACCGTCAGCAAAAATATTGAGTTGCCGCTTGAACTCAAAGGCTGGGACAAAGCCAAGCGTGAAGCACGGGCCAAAGAGATGCTCGAGCTCGTCAAATTGCCAGAGTTCGCCGATTTGTATCCGTGGCAACTTTCGGGTGGCATGCAGCAACGAATTGCGATCGCCCGTGCGCTTGCTGCACACCCACCGTTGTTGCTGATGGATGAACCATTCGGCGCCCTTGACGAAATGACCCGCGAATATATGCAAGGTGAATTGCTGCGCATTTGTGGCGAGACTTCGACGACTGTCGTGTTTGTAACACACTCAATACCTGAGGCTGTTTATTTGTCGAATCGTGTGATAGTCATGTCGCCACGACCAGGAAGAATAACTGCGGTGATTGATGTTGATCTTGGTTCGAAGCGCAACGAAGACACGCGTGCCGCCGATGGTTTCTTTCGCAGCATCACTGCGGTGCGTGAAGCGTTGCGCGGCACCCATGCCGAACATGCGGCCGCAAATGCGGTTCGCGGAGTTGAAGATCGCTGATCATGTCTGGGATGAACTCAATATCGGTTAGTGCGCGAGGCATTGGTCGCATTGGGCAGGTTGTCCCTGCAATAGTTTTTGGCGTTGCGTTTTTGGCATTATGGGAGTCGGCAGTTCGCGGTTTTGATTTGAAGCCGTATTTTTTGGCGGCGCCATCAAAGATTGGCGAGCAGTTTTTCAAAAACTACGCACGCATCTGGGAAGCCTCGATGGTTTCTGGTGGCAACGCGCTTGTCGGGTTAGTTGCTGGCACCGTATTTGGTGTTGCGATGAGTTTTCTTCTGAGTCGCTATCGATTTTTAGGTGAGTTGATTACGCCGCTGGCAATTGCGCTTAACGCGATACCGATTTTTGTGCTCGTGGCGGTATTGAACAACATGTATTCGATTACCAGCGAAATTCCGCGTCGGGTGATGGTGACGCTCGTGGTTTATTTCATCGTGTTGGTCAATGTCGCCAAAGGTTTGACCCAAGTGCGGTCGACTCATGTCGAATTGATGCGCAGTTATGCCGCCAGCGAATTTGCAATTCTGCGCAAGGTTCGAGTGCCAAATGCGGTGCCGTACTTGTTCACGGCGCTCAAAGTGGCTGCCCCAGCCTCGGTGATTACGGCCTTTGTCAGCGAGTATTTTGGCGGTCTGCAGAATGGCTTAGGCAGTCGAATTACGAGCAATATTGCCAATGCTAAGAATGCTGCAGCGTGGGCTTACGTTTTGGGCGCTTGCCTGCTTGGGCTAGCGTTCTACGCAGTCTCCATTATTTTGGAGGGCATTGCCCGAAAGGGTGAGGCTAAATAAAAACAAATGCGGGCTCAAAACCCGGGGGAGAAATAATGAGTAAAAAGACATTGAAGTTTGCTTTTGCAGGCATCGCGGTGATGTCTCTGGTCGTTGGCGCTTGTGGCGGCAGTGACGATGAGGCAACCGAAGATACCGAGGCGGCAGTAGAAGAGACAACAGAAGAGACGACAGCACCAGCGCCAGAATGCACCACACCAACACCGGTGAAGTTGCAACTGCAGTGGTTCACTCAGGCTCAGTTCGCTGGTTACTACGCAGCACAAGATCAGAGCTTCTACGCCGATCAATGCCTTGAGGTAACAATTTTGGAAGGTGCAGTAGACATCACTCCGCAGAACGTGCTTGCCGATGGCCAGGCTGACTTTGCAATCTCTTGGGTTTCCAAGGCGCTTGCGAGTCGCGAAGGTGGAGCAGACATTGTGAACATCGCTCAAGTCTTCCAACGATCAGGCACATTGCAGGTTTCGTTCAAAGACAAGAACATCACTTCTTCTGCAGAATTCAAGGGCAAGAAGATCGGTAACTGGGGATACGGCAACGAATTTGAAATCTTTGCCGCACTCACCAAGGCCGGCCTTGATCCAGCAAAAGATGTGACACTTGTTCAGCAACAGTTCGACATGGCAGGTTTGTTGTCGGGCGATATTGATGCTGCAGAAGCGATGACATACAACGAGTACGCACAGGTTCTTGAAGCAAAGAATCCAGCAACTGGAGCTCTCTACACAGCGGACGACTTCAATGTTGTTTCGTATGAGGACGAAGGTGTTGGTATGTTGCAAGATGCAATCTGGGCAGACGGCTCACGCCTTGAAGACCCTGCTTATGTTGACACTGCAACGAAGTTTGTTGCTGCATCGCTTCAAGGTTGGGCATTCTGTCGCGACAATGTTTCGGCTTGCCGTGACATCGTCGTGTCGAATGGTTCGAAGCTTGGTGCAAGTCACCAGTTGTGGCAGATGAACGAAGTCAACAAGTTGATCTGGCCAGCCGCTGGCGGCGCAGGCATGATCGACGCTGCAGCATGGGATCGCACATCGAGTCTTTCGCAAACAGCGAAAAACCTTGAGGGTGGCACCGTGTTGACAAAAGCACCAGACGCTGGTGCTTACACCAACGACATTGTGACAGCAGCGCTTGCGATGCTTGATGAAATGGGCGTAGATACATCAGGTTCTGGATACATGCCAGAAACTGTTGAACTACTTGAAGGTGGCAACTAAGTTCAGTAAATAGTTAAAAATTACAAACGGGCGGGTCGTTTCGGCGGCCCGCCTTTTTGTTTGCCCCGATATTGCTGCGCATTTAGTTATTCGCAGTATGGGCAGTGGCGGCAATTGTTTTCGCAGCAAAAGCCGCGTTCTTTCAGCGAAGATGAAGTGAGCACGAAAAGCGAATTGATCGGGTCGATGTATCCGTCAATATTTTTTGACATTGCCTCGTCGTGCGCGGCGAGTATCTTTGCATAATTTTTGTTTGCCGGGTCGAGCCTGTTCGCGCTCGGCAGATTTAGTGGTCGATCCGCCAGCAGGGTGATTTTTTGTTTCTCAGGCATGCTCAGTCAATTTTGATTCCGTGAAAAATCTTTGCGAGTTGTTCCACACCGTCGGCGATCGACGGCGCTGGTCTGGCGAAAAATCTGTCAGCGTTGACACAGGCTGTTTGCCAGTTGGGGTCGAACTGATCAACAAGGGCCGCAGCCTCTTTTGCCGCTCGAACTTCGTCGAAACCACACGGCGCAAAAACGACGATCTCAGGCTGAGCATCGCGCACTCTTTGCCAAGAAGTTGTCACAGATGGCACGCCAGGTTTGCCGAGAACTTCGATGCCGCCGGCGGCATCAACCATTTCGGGTATCCAGTGTCCGCTCGCAAATGGAGGATCGAGCCATTCGGCGATGAACACTCGTGGTCGTTTTCGTCCAGCGACCGCGCGACGCACCTTTTCGATCCGCTCAAGCATGTGATTCGCAACTTGCTTGCCTTTCGCCGCGACGCCGAGCGCAGCACCAAGATCAATCACAGACTGCGCGACTTCGTTGATCGTGTGTGGATCAAGTGAGATAACTTTTGCCCCAACATCACAAACATTGTCACTTGAGACTGCACACACTCGGCATAAATCTTGGGTGATGATCACATCTGGTGCTAATTGTCGGAGAACAGTCTCATCAATTGCATAAAGTTCTTCGCCGTTGTGCATTGCGCTACGAACTTGGGCATCAATTTGTGCACCTGAAAATTGCATTGAGTCGACCCGACTTAACGAAACAATTTTGGCTCTTGCGGTTGACGGTGGCCAATTGCACTCGCAAGATCGTCCGACGAGGCTGTCGACCAACCCGAGTTCACCAATTATTTCGGTGGCGCTGGGTAGCAAAGAGACGATTCGCACAAAACAACCGTGGACTAACTGGGATTAGTTCTGGTAATGCTTGTCAGCGATGTCGAGGACTTCATCGATAATCGCAAGACCGGCTTTGATGTCTTCAACCGGAGTGTTGCACGGCGGGACAACATGCATTCTGTTGAAGTGTGTGAACGGCCAAAGACCGCGCTCTTTGCATGCCACGACAAGATCAGTCATTGGTTTGGCATCGGCGCCTGCTGCGTTGAAAGGCACCAGTGGTTCACGAGTTTCGCGGTTCTTGACGAGTTCAATTGCCCAGAACACACCAAGGCCTCGCACATCTCCCACGCTTGGATGCTTTGCCTTGATTTTCTCGAGTGCTGGACCAATGATGTCTTTGCCGAGCATGCGGGCGTGCTCGACAATTTTTTCTTCTTTGAAGATATTGATTGATGCAACGGCAGCCGCGCACGCCAGTGGGTGACCGCTATATGTAAGGCCACCAGGAAACACACGGTCTTTAAATGTGTCGGCAATTTTTTGGCTGATCACGACGCCACCAAGTGGAAGGTAGCCCGAGTTGACACCCTTGGCAAAGCAAATAAGGTCTGGTGCGACATTCCACTTATTGACGGCGAACCATTCACCGCATCGGCCGAAGCCAGCCATTACTTCGTCGCACATCATCACGATGCCGTGTTTGTTGCACAAATCTCGCACGCCCTGCAAGTAGCCATCAGGCGGAACCAGGATTCCATTCGTGCCGACGACACTTTCAAGAGCGATCATCGCCACAGTGTGCGGGCCTTCGACCATTAACACGCTTTCGAGATGCTCAAGTGCGCGCTGACACTCTTGTGCGTCGCTTGTTGAATGAAAAGCCGAACGATATGGATAAGGACCCCAGAACTTGACGGCACCCGAGGCACCAGTTTCGTTCGCCCATCGACGAGGGTCACCCGTTAAAGCAATCGCACCCGCAGTTGAACCGTGATACGAGCGATACGCAGTGAGAACTTTGTGTCGCCCCGTGTGAAGTTTCGCCATTCGTGTGGCGTATTCAGCGGCTTCGGCGCCACCGTTGGTAAAGAACACCATGTTCAAATCGCCAGGCGCAAGTTCAGTGATGAGTCGAGCGGCTTCGCTGCGTGACTCATTTACAAATGGTGGGGCGACCGTGCAAAGTTTGCCAGCCTGCTCTTGAATCGCCGCAACTAATTTTGGATGTTGGTGACCGATATTTAAATTAACCAATTGACTTGAAAAGTCAAGATATTTTTTACCAGCTGAATCCCAAAAATAAGAACCTTCGCCACCGGCAATTTCAGTTGGATTAAGTGTTCCCTGTGCTGACCACGAGTGAAATACATGGGCACGGTCGTCTAGATAGGCCTGGGTCTTGGTTGCTTCGATTGTCATAACCACAGCCTAATTCGTGAGCATATACAAAAAGTTAACCGAATTACGAAAAAGCCATACTCCCGAAACATTTCTCAGACATCTAAGAAACATTGAGGATATACCTTGCCTATCAGTCACAGCGTCGTGCACGTGCTCTTTGAGTGCGGCTTGTTCAATTGTTCAGTCACGAGAAACGAGAAATTATGAATTCCGATGTTACTGTCCTTGGTGCTCAAATTTCGCTGCTGTGGGTGGTGATCGGTGCGGCTCTGGTGATATTTATGCAGGCTGGTTTTGCATTGGTCGAAACGGGGTTTTGCCGCGCAAAACACGCCGCACACGTGGTCAGCACGAACTTCGCAGTGTTCGGTTTGGGCTTT
>JAQCDG010000057.1 GCA_027731085.1 Actinomycetota bacterium
TCGACAGCACGATTGGCACGGCGATGACGACCTGGACGACCGTTTCGCCGGGTTCAACCGTGCTGTCAAATGTCTTCATTGCGTACGCTCAGGCTTGGTAATTAGCCAAGGTCAAGCGAGTTGGCTTTGTCGGTAACACGACTGGTGATTGTCGCACCAACTGCGATTGCTAGCGCGATTAGAGCAGCAGCCATAACTACAGTCGTGGCACTAACTTCGCCCCGTTCACTGTCTTGTTGCGCTGAAGCGGTGAATCGAATCCAGTAGTACTGCCATATTTCTTTCATTGCTGTCATTTTTCCTCCTGTTGTTTATTGTTTGTGATTAATGTGTAAAGAATTTGTGTGCATCGGTACATCAAAAACTTTCTAGAACGAGATGTACGGCCGGGTAGCCGATCAAGGCGATGAATGCAATGAAAAGCAACACCATCGGAATGCCCATGCGCTCGGTGGCGCTTTGTGCCTCGGCTTCGATCTCGCCCATGTGCCGATTGCGCAATGAATCGGCGCGCGCGGAAAGTGAGAGTCGAATACGTGCACCATGCTCGCCTGCAAGTTGCACACTGCCGGCAACTTCTGAAATCTCGGCGATGTTGTAAGTCGTGCCGAGGGTGGCGAGTTCAACCCAAGGCGACCGCCTCGAGCTGCGAGCCCGAGTTAGGGCGCTGCGTATTTCGGCGAAAGACCAACCATCCCCTGCTTCGGCTGCGGCAATTAATGCCGTCTCTGTGCCGGCACCACCCGCCAACAGAACATTGACGAGATCTAAATAACTGGAAAATGCGTGCAAGAAATCTTGGCGGCGAGATTTGGCCTTGGTGCGCATTTGGCTGTCAGGCAAGAAAAAACCAATAGCAGCAGCACTCGACAAAATAACAAGCACAAAAATTTTTGATACCTGCAGTGATGATGCTTTGAAAATGACAAGTAAGCCCAGTGCTGAAGCGCTGGAGATAAACATCATCGTCAGTTTGCGTGAAACCATTTCTGATGCTTGATAACCCACGATTGCTAGATCGGCGCGATGTTGAGTTTGGGCACGACGAATCAGCCAGATCATGCCGTGCTCAAGTTGATGGCGTAATTGTGCGACACGATTTGTTAGTGCACCTGGGCGTATAAGAAAGAAAAGACCTAGCCCGAAAAGCGAGCCAAAAATGATCGTGAAGATCAACATCTGACTATCTGACTGTCTCGCGTCGACGAATAAATCTTTGCGGTGCGGCGATGCGCGAAAACTGATCAAGCATGATCAGCGAACAGCCAAACAAAATGAAGATGCCGCTCAAAATGATTTGCCCCTCAAAAGACGAATAGACGTTTAAATATTCGCGATTGAATACGACGAGCGCGCACACGAAACTGATGACTACGAAAGTTATTATTCGAACCGAGCTTCGGGTGCGCGCGCGACCGACCCAAATGCGCGTACGCATGCGACCTTCGTCGCGGGCACACTGCGCGAGATGACCCAGAAGCTGTGCCAAGTCGCGGGCTTGATATTCGGTGGCGGTGATTAATGCGGCCGAGACGAAGTCGCTGATTGGGTGATCAACATCGTCGGCAAATCTGCGTAAGCCGTCGCTTAATTTGCCATATTGAATTTGTGCGCTGAGTCGACTGACGGCACTTGAGATTGCAAGTGGTGCGTGAACTGAAGTTGCGACGATGGCTTGCTCGAGCCCGTGCGCGCCAGCCAATGTGTCGCGCAATTGTTCTGTCCATGTTGCGATTGCGTCGGCGAGACCGCGCTCATCACGACGCAATCGTTGCTTTGACTTGAGAGCCGGCACTGCGCTGACGACTAGACCAGTTACGACGCTGACGAGAAGCCAAGCGGTCAACAGATACACGACTAGAGCGACTGCTGGTCCACCGAAGAATTTGAGTGAATTGAGAAACTTAGTTTTGACCTCAAGAATGCTGATGTGCTTCTTGCTCGAGGATTCGTTTGCTTTCTTGATATTCAACAAAACGCCAAATAAACCCAGCCCGAATGCTGCACCGCAACACAAACTCACAAACGTCGTGATCACAAATCGCTCAGATCGTCGTAACCGTATTTCGCAAGAAGTTCGCGAGTTACTTCGCGAAGCGGAAATGCTTTGATCAGTTCACCGCTTTTATCGAGTGAAAAGATCTCGTTCGAAATAATGTTTGAACCGTCACAGTCGACGACTTCGCGCACCGAAGTGACTTGGCGCCAGGCATTGCTGTTATCAATGTAAATGACGAAGTGCAGCGCACTGGCGAGCAACAAGTTGACTGTGTCGATAGGTAGGCCCGTTGACGCCATCGAGACATAGGCGGCCAGTTTTGGAAACACCGATCGAGTCGAGTCGGCATGCATCGTGCACATCGAGCCGTTGTTGCCTTGGCTCATGGCCAGCAACATCGGAAATGCCTCGGCACCGCGAACCTCGCCGACGATCACGCGGTCTGGATCCATGCGCAGCGCCATGCGAGTGAGATCGGCAAGAGTAATTTCGCCTTGACCTTCGATATTGGCGGGTCGAGATTGCAGAGCGTCATGATCAGGGTGCAAATGCTCGAAGTGGTCGAGACCCAGTTCGTATGCATCTTCGATCGTGACCAAGCGTTCGCTGGGTGGAATTTCATTAATTAACGCGCGTAGCAAAGTTGTTTTGCCTGACCCGGTGCCACCGGCGATGACAAAGTTTCTGCGGGCGCGAACGGCTGCTGTGAGAAAATCTTGCAATTCTTCGGTTAGTAAACCGCGCAGGCGCAACTCTTCAAGACTTGAAATCTCGAAGCGATGACGGCGGATAATCAAACTTGGTCGCAGCGAAACCTCCATTGTTGCGAACAACCGCGAGCCGTCAGGCAATTGCATGTTCAGCTCGGGCGTGCCGGCATCGAAGCGACGCTCTTGGTGCGAAAGTCGCGTTGCGGCTCGGCGCACGAGTTCGACTAATTCTTCGTCAGTGTCGACGATTGGATCTCGAGTCTCGCGCTGACCGTTGCGAAGTTTGACCCAGACTCGACAATTGCCCCGCACATGAATATCGCTGATTTCGTCGTCTTCGAGCAGCGGTTGCAGCCGACCCAGACCAAGAACTTGGGCGATTGCCGCCGACGAAATAGCGGCTTCATCGAAAACCGTTAAAACAGATTTGCCTTCAGAGCGACGAACAGCGGCAAGACGCAGAAGTTCGGCGTGCACCGCCGTACGAGCAAAATCATGCTCTTCGTCATTGGTTGGCTCGCGAAGATTTCTTGCGCGACGATCAAGTCGCTCATCGGCAAGAAGATCGCCGAGTCGCGAAGCCAAAGCGTTGACTAATTGCCGATCAATTGCAGTGGGTTGTAGCGCGTCGACGAGAGTCATTAATCTTGAGATTTCGTGGCTGAGGTTTGTTGTTGAAAGTTTGCAACACGAATTATGTGAACTTCACCAGATCTGGCAATCGCCATGGATAAATCGAGCGAACTGCGAAATGTGACCAGAGCACTGTCATTGTTTTCACTTTTACTGAGCGACCAAATTGTGACGACTTGGTCGAATAATTCGGGTTGGGCGGTCTGACTTAAAGCAATGTCAGGCACCGTGACTAAACGCACCTGATCGCCGACTGCAAGGTCAATTGGATAGTCCCCTTGTTGAATTGCCGCGCTAGTTAGGGCCTCGTTAGGTAGCAATTGTTGTTGATCGCTGAACATCGACACCGTCAAGGGTGTTGAAGCTTGCAGATCAACTAGAACGGTTTGGCCAATAAGCGATGGTGCTTGAACTTCTGTGACGAACGAGCCAGCAAATGACAGCGGTGTTTCGATAGCGATCAGATCTTGCGCCGTAATTTTGTCGCCACGCTGGAGATCGTGTGCCGCGCCGACAACAATGACTATCGAATCACCAGACCGAGATAGCAGAATCGCCCCGAGTGCGCCGCCCAGCATCAACACTAGACCGACCGCAAGTTCTGGAATGCGCCAATGTCGTTTTTCTGATCGTTCGTTTTGGGTCGTCTCGACGCGATCTTGCATTGCTCGCGCCCGCGTTCGTGTCATATTTTCGACAACGGCTTGATTCGCCACGGTGAGGCCCTTTCGCTAGTTGTGTTGGTCAGAATGTGTAATTGATGCACGCATTACGGAGGTTCTATTGCTGAACCGCGAGTCACGCCAAACTTTGCGCCAGGAAATTTCTAACTACATTCGGGTAGTTCATACACTTGACTGGCGAGGGATGCACAATGGCTGAGGATTACGAGCAAGTTGAGTTCGAGTCGGAGGGTGCGACACTGCGAGGGCGGCTGTATCGACCCGCTAGTGGCACTGCAAGCGCGCCTGCGGTCGTGATGGCGCACGGTTTTGGGGCGTTGGCGATTTGGCTGACCGATGTGGCAGTTGACCTTGCCCAAGCAGGTTTTGCGGTGTTGCTGTTTGATCATCGCAATTTTGGCGAGAGTGACGGTGAGCCGCGATATGGGTTCGACACTTTGCTGCAGATTCGCGGTTATCGCGACGCAATAACTTTTCTTGAAAAGCAGGCTGGCATCGACAAGCAGAAAATCGCGGTGTGGGGTGAAAGCGCTTCGTCGCTCGTCGTGCAATTTATTGGCGTGTTTGACGATCGCGTGCGCGCAGTAATCGCCCGCACGCCAGTGTGCGGCAATAGCACAACGAAGTTTGACGAGAGCCCTGAAAAGTTTGAATGGTTGCGAGAAAACTGGTCGAGTCTCGACTTGTCGACAGTGCCTGTGCGCGAACTGGCGGTGCGATTTTGCAGACTGCATGAAGGTGAAGGGCCAGTAATTGTCGAGGGTGGTGCTGCAGTTAGTTATGTGACGCGGATGCGAAAGAAATATCTCAGTGACTGGTCGAATCAAGTATTTATTTTGCAGCGCAAACTTGAAGCACAATTCAATGAACAAAGATTGCCGGCGAAATATCTGAAAGTGCCGACACTGTTTGTGATCGCCACAGATGACGAAGTGCCATTGTGCGAGTTGGCGACTAACCGCAAGTGTTTTGACTTGATTGAAGCGCCAAAAGACTCACTTGAAATAACAGGCGGCCACTTTGGACTCATAAATCACGACTCAGAGCCATATCGTCAAGCAGTAAGCGCCGACATCAAGTTTCTGCGAGGCGTTTTTAAGTGACGGTTGTTAATCCGTTGCTCTGAATGATGCACGGTAGAATTTGACGTAACTAGTCCAAGAGAAAAGTGGCAGACCTGAGATGAACATTGTGACCCAACCCAGCGTGTTGCCGTCGGCTAACGACGCGTGCTGGTGTGGCAGTGGTCGCAAATATAAGCGCTGCCACAAAGGTTTAGAGGGCCGTGTGCAGCCAGGCGTCGTGAGCCCGCGTCGAAGTGTGCCGGCCAGTATTGCTCGCCCACCATATGCCGAAACTGGTGAAGTAACCAGATGGAACGAGTCGGCGGTGAAGTCGCCAGAAATAATTGAACGCATGAGACATGCTGGTGCGGTTGCCGCTGAAGTTTTGCGCCTTGCCGGACAAGCAGTGAAGCCCGGTGTGACGACAGATGAAATTGATGCGTATGTGCACGAGTTGTGCATCGCGCGCAATTCGTATCCGAGTCCGTTGAATTATTCGGGATACCCGAAAAGTGTTTGCAGTTCAGTGAACGAAGTGATTTGTCACGGCATACCTGACTCGCGCAAACTTGAAGACGGCGACATCGTGAACTTAGATGTGACTTGCTATATCGGTGGCGTGCACGGTGACACGAATGCAACTTTTGCAGTTGGTGAGATCGACAACGAGAGTCGTGAGTTGATCAAAGTAACCGAAGAATGTATTTGGCGCGGAATTGAAGCCGTGAAATCTGGTCGGCCGTTGAGTGATATTGGTCGGGCGATTGAAGACCACGCAAAACTACACAAACTTGGTGTGGTACGAGCATTTGTTGGTCATGGCATTGGCGAACAGTTTCATAGCGACATTCAAGTTCTGCACTATTACGACGCGCGCAATTCTGTGGTGATGCGACCCGGCATGACATTCACGATTGAGCCGATGATTACGCTCGGCACTTGGCAACACAAGATGTGGGATGATGAGTGGACTGCCGTGACAGCAGACGGTAAGCGCACCGCACAGTTTGAACACACGATTTTGGTGACCGAGACTGGCGCCGACGTTTTGACTGGTGGCGCTGGCGCCGTGTCGGGGTCTGCGCCGTTCAACAAGTAACCGGGGCGAATTTCGCGAATTGGTTCCCTAGATGTAGCGTTTGGTCAACATGTAACTTTCACAAATTTTGGGGGCAATTGTGGCGACAGGTTTGGCAAAAGTAAACGGTCAGGAAATTTTTTACACCGACTCTGGCGGTAACGGGCCAGTAGTGATTTTGGCGCATGGGTTTTTGATGGATCAAACGATGTTTGACCCACAAGTTGCGGCGCTGTCACCAGAGTTTCGCGTGATCACTTGGGATGAGCGTGGATTCGGGCAAACAAAGTGGGACGGAAAAGATTTCACATATTGGGATTCTGCTCGCGACTGTCTGGGATTGATGGATCATCTCGGAATTAAAAAGTGCGTGATTGGCGGAATGTCGCAGGGCGGATTTTTAACAATGCGCGCCGCACTGACTTCACCAGAGCGAGTTGCTGCACTCGTGTTGATTGACACGGCTGCCGACAACGACAATGAGGAAACCTTGGCTAAGTATCGAGTGATGGTTGACACTTGGGTGCAAAATGGTCCAGTGCCTGATTTAACTGCCATCATTGCCAACATCATCATCGCTGAGCCGATCGAAAATGCAAAGCGGATCGCTAAATGGCAGGACTACACAACTGAAGCCATCAAGGCGACGGCGAATTGTTTGCTCAACCGCGATGACATCACCGACCGTCTTAGTGAGATCAAATGCCCGGCGATCATTATTCATGGCACTGCCGACACTGCGATTTCGATGGACCGCGCCGAGGCTTTGCAGGCCGGACTAGTCGGTGCGGGCAAGATCGTGGCGATTGAAGGTGCTGCACATGCATCAAACTTGACGCACGCGAAGTTGGTTAATCCGCCGTTGCTTGAGTTTTTGAGGCGAGTAACTAAATAGATTAAACACTGTGATTTCGCCGAACGATAAAGAGCGCTATCTAACTTTCAATCGCGAGCAGTGGTCGGTGCTACGTGCGCAGACATCGCTGACCCTTACAGAAAAAGAACTTGAAGCAGCGCGCGGAATCAACGACCGAATTGATTTGGAAGAAGTTGCGACGGTGTATTTGCCGCTGACTCGATTAATAAATCTGTATGTTGCGGCGACTCAGAATTTGCATCGCGTGTCGGCGACATTTTTGGGCACGATGGCGCCAAAGATGCCGTATGTAATCGGCATTGCTGGCAGCGTGGCTGTTGGCAAAAGTACGTCGGCGCGAATTTTGCAGTCGCTTTTGGCGCGATGGCCGGAGCATCCACGTGTTGAATTGATCACGACAGATGGCTTTTTGTACCCCAACGCAGTGCTTGAAGAACGTGGGCTAATGAATCGCAAGGGGTTTCCTGAAAGTTACGACACGAAACGACTGCTGCAGTTCGTGCGCGATGTAAAAGCAGGAATGCCCGAAGTTGCTGCACCCGTTTATAGCCACGTCATATACGACGTGATGCCGAATCAAGAAGAAATCGTGCGACAACCTGACATTTTGATAATTGAAGGATTAAATGTGTTGCAGGTTGGCTCGACAACGAACGACTTCGTGTCTGACTACTTTGATTTTTCTATTTACATTGACGCCCGCGAGGCTGATATTGAGGCGTGGTTTACAGAGCGCTTTCAAACTTTGCGTAAGACGATCTTTCAAGACCCAGATAGTTTCTTCAAACATTTCGCCGACCTCACCGAAGAGCAGGCCGTTGCGCTCGCCCACGAAATTTGGGTGGGGATTAACGGCAAAAATTTGAAAGAAAACATCGAGCCGACTCGTGCGCGAGCATCACTGGTTCTACATAAAGGCGCCGACCACAAAGTTGACGCGGTGCACTTGCGCAAACTCTAAGCTGATGGTGTGAGAAGAAATTTAGCGGTGCAGTGAGTTGAGATAGTTATAGACGGTGATGCGCGAGACGCCCATCGAGTCGGCAACATCTTCAACGGCCCGTCGCAAAGTGAACGCCCCGCGCTCGTCGAGCAAACGAATTGCGCGCTGTTTTGCGGTGCGCGATAGGTCTGAAAGTCTGGCGCCGAGTTCGCGTTCGACCGATTCGATCATCCGATCTAACGCGCCGTGCAATGCAGGCAAGCGAAC
>JAQCDG010000058.1 GCA_027731085.1 Actinomycetota bacterium
ACGCGGGTGGTCAAGAGCGTGTCGTATTCGTGCACCAAAGTTGGAAAATCTCTCAAGTGGCGAATAGCGAGCAAGAAGAGGACTGCTACAACGACGACTATTCCTAAATCGAGTATCGAACTTGGACATTGGCGACTGTATAAATCAACTTCAGAGGCGGCGAAAAAATCAAAGTGCGAGACTGCTGGCGCTATGTCTGCGTTAGCCGACGGAACCAAAGTTGTGTGTGTCGACAAGTTCGGGGATAAGCGATGGGCGGTTGCACCAGACGAGGTAAGTCTCGCGTCGCATAAACGTTGGCTGGCGTATCTAGACCAGGCTCTTCCTACTTTGCCAAAAAATAATCGTCCAAGTGTGATGAAAATTGAGCCGGGTTATCGGCAAGCTGACATGGATGTGATTAAGCAGATAATCGCAGGAACGAATGGTTTTTATACCGACTACAAGATGGATTTTGCTTTCGTTTTTGCAACCTCAGCGCAATACATGTATAGCTCGGCGCGCGAAGTTCTCGGATCTCGATACGACACGGCAAATTCGCAAGACCGCGACCAATGGGAGTTTAAGTGGCGGCAATCAAAGTGGGAATATATGCCCGGAGGCGGACACGCGGGTATTTCTCAGGACCTGAGTCTCATCTTGATGAAATCAGCTTTCGTAGAAACACCAACAATTAAAGCCGACAGTCTGAAACGAGTAGTCGAAGATTTTGTCAGAGAATATCTGACTGAGATTCCACGCCTTGAATGGCTGTACCATCCTGACGGTCGAGCCACGCCCCGCGCATGCTGGATTACGGAAGCAATGGCATGGTCATTGACGTGGGCGGTGATGGAGTATTTCAAAGTACCCGGGTTCAATTTCGCTGAGCAGTGGGCATTTTGGGTGAGCGAACTTGCTGACTACGAAGGCTCGTTTGAATTCGGTCTGAAGGCTTCCGAAAAGTCGGAGGGAGCCGTGAACGGTAATCCGCGATATGAGATGCCATGCCAGTTGGCTCCAGGCGTTGGCCACATTCAGGGCACACTGGCACGCGAAGTTTTAACAAGCAAAGTAGGACTAGACAAGTTTGAAGCTTTCGTTGCCTCAGATCAGACGAGGAAGTCATTTACTGGGCTGATGGGGTTTGAATATGACACTTGGACTGCTGAGTCAGATGTTCGAACCAAGTCAATTCTTGCGAAATACGACACGGGTAAAAAATATGTTGCAATCAAGGATCTTTCAACAGTCCCAAAGAACGCAGCAGAGACTCAGGCATTAGAAGACGTCGCGATCTTGATTAATGATCTCAATGCGTCGGCACCAGCCGGCGGATATCCAGGCTCGCAAGAGTTTTGGCAAGCGTTTACGATCGCGCGTGACAAAACTCAGAAAGGTTCTCGATCAATAGCCGAACTTAACCGCGACGCTCTGGGACTCAATATCAGCCTTGTTCGTTCATGGAATGCAAACGCGTGTGTACTTATTGCATACGACCCCGTGACCCGAAAAATTTCTGCGTATCCTGCAGGACTGTATTCTTCAGCAGTGGACTCGTATGCAGGTATTCCGCCAAACCGACGATGCGATTGAGCATCGACACGCGTTATTGAAAGTCGGCTGACGAGTATTGGCCGATGCGGTCGGCGCGATGTTGCGTGTCGATTATGCGCACGGTGCCGCTGCGACTGCGCATCACCAAACTTTGTGACCGTGCACCATACGAGTCGTAGCGCACACCGCGCAATAACTCGCCGTCGGTGACGCCAGTGGCAGCAAAAAACACATCGTCGCCACTGCATAGATCATTGACCGTCAAAACTTTCGACAAGTCGTAACCAGCATCTTTGGCGACCTTCGCTTCGGCGTCGTTCTTGACCCATAACTTGCCCAAAATTTGACCGCCCAAACTTTTGAGTGCAGCAGCAGCAGTAACGCCCTCGGGTGTGCCGCCGATGCCCATCAACACATCGATGCCAACACTTGGCGAAGCGGCGGCAATTGCACCAGCGATGTCACCGTCGCTAATTAAATGAATGCGACAGCCGCAACTGCGAACTTCGGCGATGAGTTCGTCATGTCGTGGTCGTTCTAAAATCACGACGACGAGATCGTTGAGCGATTTTTTAGTCGCCTTGGCGATCTCTTTGAGATTTTTTGTTGGTGAGACATTGATATCGATTGCGTTGGCGGCTTCTTGACCGACCGCAATTTTCTCCATGTAGACGCACGGGCCAGGGTTATACATCGTGCCGCGTTCGGCAACAGCCAACACTGAGAGTGCGTTGTTGCGACCAAGTGATGTGAGCGTCGTGCCATCAATCGGATCAACTGCAACATCGGTCTCTGGTTTAGAACCGTTGCCGACGCGCTCGCCGTTGAACAACATCGGCGCTTGATCTTTTTCGCCTTCACCGATCACAACGATGCCATCCATATTCACGGTGTCGAGCAGATTGCGCATCGCATCGACTGCCACACCGTCGGCGGCGTTTTTGTCGCCACGACCAACCCATTTTGAGGCGGCGAGTGCGGCCGACTCGGTAACCCGCACGAGTTCTAGCGCCAAGTTGCGGTCAGGGCGTTGCGACAACGGCATCACGACGATGTTAGCGCAATATCACTTCAGCCAAAAAACAACTAGCGTTCGGCTTGTGATCAAACTCAACCCGAACGCACCAGTGACTGAGTGGGAGCTCGACGAATGGTCGTATGAAACTCGTGTTGAGTTGACGACGCTGTTGAATGAGGCGGGTATCGCGCATCGATGGGAGGACACAGTTTTGATTGCCGAGTCGGCGCGCGAAGCCGATGTCGAAGAAGTTTTGGATGAGATTGAAAATCTTGAAGACGAATCTGACGAACAAGAAGACGACGAAGATCAGGCTGATGCAAAAGTTTTGCAGCAACTTTCGGGTGTGGCACAAAAAATCGCGAGAAATCCGTCGGATGCCAAGGTCGTGGCGAGTCTTGTGAGCATTCTTGAAGAGATTGATGCGGCGAGTGCACCGAGTGACATGAGCGACTCGGAGTGGCGTCATGTCAAAGACCTTGCCAGTCAAGTTGAAGATGCGCTGGTTGGTGGCGATCGACCTGACGAAGTATTGGCAATGGATTTAGCGAGTCGGCTTGTGGCAATTTTGCGCCCGAATCTTTAGTTGTTTTTTGTGTTTAGCAATTAGTCTCTGAACCTATGGTTGCTGGCGATGTGCTTGCCGAAGTTGAGATTTGGCACACCCGACCGTTTACGCCGACGCGAAGATTGTCTATCGGCGCGCTGAACTTGCCGGTTGAACATTCGCCGGGGTTCGGTGGTTTGCTGCTCGGCGGCATTGTTGCCCAACATTTTGGTGAGATTGATGACGAGATGGTGCCAGACGTGCATCGACTGTTGGCACAAGTTGAGCGCGGCGACCGCGTTGTGCAACCGCGTTTGCGACATCGACTGCAAACCGACCGACATGGCTTGGCAAAAAGTCTGCATCGTCTGCACGGAGACGAAAACGAGCTTAAATTTAATTTTGAATCGAACGGCAGCGATTTGTTGCAGGTGCTTGGGGCAATTTATTCATTGGAGAGGCTTGAAGAATCGGCGCGCCGAGCGCTGAGTTTGGTGATCAGTCGAGCGATGCGCTGGCGCGGGCCACTTGACTCATCGTTTATTTCTTTTTTAGCTGGAAGTTCAGCGTCAAATATTTCATCAATGGCCGACCCGCGCGCGTGGGCACTTGATTTGCTCGGGTTTCCGGCGGGCACGGTGAAGCCGTCGAAGCGACAAGTGCAAGAGCGGTATCGCGCGGCATTGCGCAGTGTGCACCCAGACCACGGTGGCGATGTTGCCACTGCTGGCAAATCAATCGAAGAAATTGGAGAAGCCCGGCGAGTGCTGTTGCGACAGTGATAACTGGCGTTGTGTTGTTTCCGGGGGCGGGGACAAATGCAAATCATCAGTCGCTAGTGGCAATTGAAACGGCGATAAAGAACGCGAGCACAAAGGTAAATGTCGTGTGTTGTGATTTTGAGTATCGCAAGTCTGGCAAAAGTTTTCCGGATAAGACGCCTGTGTTAATTGAGACAGTTCGCAAAGCGGTAATGCAAGCTGCACAAGATTGGGGCTGTGCGACTAATGAAATAGTAATCGGCGGTCGATCAATGGGCGGGCGAATGTGCAGCATGGCGATAGCCGACGCCGTGAACACACTTGAAGTTGCTGGTTTGGTTTGTGTTTGTTATCCGTTGCATCCGCCAAAGCAGCCGAACAAATTGCGTAGTGAACATCTGCCGCGAGTGACGGCGCCGTCACTATTTATAAGTGGTACGCGCGATGAATTTGGAACTGTCGATGAGTTGACTGCGGCGACTAAACCGATGAAGAAGAAAACGCACGTTTGGATCGATGGCGCGCGCCACGATTTGAAGAATCGCGACGCCGAAGTGGGCGAAATTATTGCGAGTTGGGTTGTTGCGCTGTAGCGGGTTTCGCGACAATTACATCTTGTGGGTTGAGTTCTTCAAGTTCGAGGTGTGCCGACTCGGGGAAAGTTGCATAGACCAAAATGCCGGCAATTATCGGACCAAGCGAAAGCCAACTCATGACCGTGCTGTAACTGAAATCGCGACTAAGAAAGTATCCCGCGCCAACTAGGCCGACGCTGCCGCCGATCAGCGAAGCCGTCATGATCACACTTGAGGCGAACGAACGATTCAAAGTCGGAAACATTTCGCCACGATAGACGGCCATTGCCGGATAGGCAAGACCCAAACAGATGCCACCCGAAACCGATGCGAGCCACATTGCCTGGCCATTTGTAGCGAAGGCGGCTGTGAGCAAAATAGCACCTAGTGGAAAAGTGATTGCCGACAACACGCGGCGTCCGCGGGCATCAGCAACGCGACCGCCGATCAGTAAACCGATTGATGCTGGAGTGCCAGTGACCAGAGTAAATGCAGTGATCATGACTGCTGAATAGTCGCGAACGTCGCGCAAGTAGCGAACTTGAAACACCGATGATGCAGCGATAAAGATATTGCCGAATATTGCGACGAGACTCTGTGTTGCTAATCGCGTTTTGTCGATGTGCGTTGCCGAGTCGAGTTTGGCTTCGTGGCGTTCGGTAAATCGCGTCGTCTCGGGAAGTTTGCGCAACAAAATGATCGCAATAACGACCCAGGCGAGTGAGATTGCATAGATATATCTCCATGAGTCTGGGCCAAGATCGGCGAGTGGCAATGCGGCAAGTGCAAAACCTGCACCGAAGCCTGCGGCAATTGCGAGCACGCTGATTGCCCAGGCGCGCGATTCACTGGACATTTCTTCGGTGGCGACGATGCCGATCAAAATTGTTAAGACCAATGCCAGTGGTCGACCGAGTGTTTGCGTTGCGACCAAAATTTCAAAACTCGGCGCGAGACCACCAAGTGCGGTGATTATCGGCGCACCGAACGCGCAGAAAATAATTAATCGTCGACGGCCGATGCGGTCGGCGAGTGCGGCGAGTGGAAGTGAAATTAAAACTCCCCAGCGGATGATTGCTGCGCCGATGCCTTGTCCTTGTTCGGAAATTGCGAAGTCTTGCGCTGCATAGGCAACTGTTTGGGTGAACAATGTGTTGGCGTATGTTGCGGGCACGCAAGCCAAGGCGAGAAGCCACAAAATAGTGCGTTGGCGCGCAGTCAAAGCGGGCGTTCGGGGTTTTCGGCTCACTGCGGGAGCATACTGAAATGTCATGAATAATGAGTCTCCACGCATAATTGTGCGCCGCTCAGGGCCACTTTCGGGCAATGTTCAAGTGCCTGGGGCAAAAAACTCGGTGCTCAAATTGATGGCCGCGACTTTGTTGGCTGAAGGTGAATTTGTGTTGACCAATGTGCCGGCGATTGCCGATGTCGACACGATGTCTGATTTGCTAGTGGCGCTCGGGGTGAAGACGAAATGGCTCGGACCTCATGAACTTTCGCTGACGAACTCGGGAAATATTTCGACAGAAGCGCCGTTTGAAAACGTAGACAAAATTCGCGCCAGCATCAATGTGCTTGGGCCGTTGCTAACACATTACGGTCAAGCGCTAATCAACTGGCCTGGTGGCGACGACTTCGGTGGGCGACCGATTGACCTGCACATCAGCGGTCTTGAGAAAATGGGCGCAACAGTCGAACAGAACTTGTTGAACATCAATGCGTATGCCAAAGAATTGCGCGGCACCGAGATTGAACTTTCGTTTGCCAGTGTGGGCGCTACAGAAAATATTTTGATGGCAGCGATATATGCCAAGGGCACGACGGTGATCGACAATGCGGCGCGCGAACCAGAGATCGGCGACTTGTGCAACATGCTCGTGGCGATGGGCGCACAAATTGAGGGCATCGGTAGTTCACGATTGGTGATTCACGGTTCGAAAAAAGGTTCGTTGCATGGCGTGCGTCATGCTGTGATCAATGATCGTGTGCAGGCGGCAACTTATATTGCAGCTGTGGCGATCGCGGGTGGCGATGTGCAGGTGCGTGGCGCGCGCCCCGAACACATGGAGATGGTGATTAACAAATACACGCAGATGGGCGTTTCGATTTATCCGCAGAGAGATGGTTTGCGCGTCACGGCGCCAGAGCGACTCGCGGCGATTGATTTCGCGACGCTGCCGTATCCAGGTATTGCGACTGACTACAAGCCGTTGCTCGTGGCGATGAACTCTGTGGCTAGCGGTGTCGGCATCGTGACAGAAAATTTGTTTCCTGGTCGGTTCAGATATATCGAAGAGTTGTGCAAACTCGGCGCCGACATTCGTATCGACGGTCATCATGCCGTGATCAAAGGCGTTGATCATTTGATCGGCACTGCGGTGACAGCGCCCGATATTCGCGCTGGCGCGGCGTTAGTGGTTGCTGGTTTGGCGGCGCACGGTGAAACCGTGATTAGTGAGATACATCACATTGACCGTGGCTACGACGATTTAGTCGGACGACTCAGTGGTCTTGGTGCTGACGTGACTCGCGTTTGACTCGCGTTTTGCGCGGCGGGTTGCCTGCCATAACACCCCGATTATCAAGAGAATTGGTCCAGCGATCAAGAGAATTTCATCCCAACCACCTTGGTGAGCAAGCACCCTCGTATCGTAGAGGGTTCAGCAAATAAAACTAGGCAGGTTGTTCATTGTCAATTCGCACACAAGTTGAAGAAACGATCGAAGTGATTCGCCCTGCCTTGCAGGCTGATGGTGGCGACATAATTTTGCGCGAAGTCGATGAAGCGACTGGCATTGTCAGCGTGACTCTGACAGGTGCATGCGGCACTTGCCCGGCGTCAGATCAAACGCTGAAAGCCGGTATCGAGCGAATTATGCGCGATCGCATCGACGGCATCACTGAGGTCGTTGCGGTATAAATGAACTCGCGTTCAACCGACACAGCAGAATTATTTGAGGATGCTTGCGCCGGTGATCGCGCGGCCCTCGCGCGATTGCTTTCGCTGATCGAGCGCGGCGGTGACGACGCGCGAAGTGTCGGGCGGTTGGTTTATCCAAAAGTTGGTAACGGTTATGTTGTCGGCATTACGGGTGCGCCGGGTGCGGGCAAGAGCACGCTGACTTCGTCATTGATTAGTCACTTGCGTTCGAAGTCGCAAGAAGTTTCGGTGTTGGCCATTGACCCGTCATCGCCGTTTACGGGTGGCGCGATTTTGGGTGACCGAGTGCGAATGCAAAGTCATGCGACTGATGCGGGTGTGTTTATTCGTAGCATGGCGACTCGCGGTCATCTCGGTGGTTTAAGTTTGGCGACAAGTGAAGCCGTGCGATTGCTAGACGCAGTTGGTTCGCCATGCACTTTGGTTGAGACTGTTGGTGTTGGTCAAGTTGAAGTTGAAATTGCACGCAACGCCGACACTGTCGTCGTAGTTGTCAACCCGGGTTGGGGCGATTCGGTGCAGGCAAACAAAGCGGGGTTGCTTGAGATTGCCGATGTGTTCGTGATCAATAAGGCTGATCGACCTGGTGTCGACCAAACGCAACGAGATCTTGAACAGATGCTTGAACTTTCTGAGATTGCTTCGGATGCGTGGCGACCGACGATCGTGCGCACGATAGGCACGACTGGTGAGGGCGCTGCCGAGTTGTGGCAGGCG
>JAQCDG010000059.1 GCA_027731085.1 Actinomycetota bacterium
TCTTTGCATCAACCATGGACGCATTCGAAGAGATCGATTCAGCAAAAGCCGCAGCAATTGACGACATGGACTCATATTTAGACAGCCTGCATCGCCAGTTCATTCAGCAGATCTTCGAATCTCACTCAAAGGCAAAAATTGACTTGCAAGTAGCAGTGCAGCTCGCGGTTGTCGCTCGCTTTTATGAACGCATAGGTGACCATGCCGTAAATGTGAGTGAAAAAACAAGATTTATCGCCACAGGCTGGGTAAAAGAAAGAGACGGCATTAGCCGCTACAAGGCTCGCGTGGGTGACCGAACTGGGGAGATTTTGCTTCCACGAACCGAAAGTTAAGTTTAGAGAACCCTTGTGGACTTGGTTTTTTTCTTGTCTGGTGCGGCGGTAACTGCAATTGTTGCGTTTTTGATCTCTAAACGATCCTCGAAAGATCTCCGTCTCGCAATTCAAAGTGAAGTGCTTGTCAATACGCCGACTACTGAAGACCAACTCGAAAGGTTGATGGACGCTCTTGATCTGTTGCCCATTGGTGTTGTCATTGTCGACACCAAGATGGGCCGAAGGTTGCGCAATAATGCTGCCGCAGCGATGACCGGTGTTAGATATGTCGACATCTTGGTTGAACAGGCAGTTGATGAAATGCTCGAAGAAGTAAAAATCACCAATTCGGGTGAACGCGTTCTTGAGGCGGTGGCTGGGACGACGAGATACTTTAAGATTTGCGGTCAAGCGATGGATCACCAACGATTCATCGTCACGATCGAAGACGTCACAGAAAAGTCACGAATTGACACAGTGCAGACAGATTTTGTTGCCAATTTGAGCCATGAACTAAAAACTCCGATTGGTGCGGTTGCCGCGCTTGCTGATTCGCTGAATGGCGAAACAGAAACTGAAGTGGTTTGGCGACTTGCCGAGCGAATCGTCACCGAATCTCACCGTATGTCGCGAATTGTCGACGACCTTTTAGATCTGTCGCGAGTTGAATTCGGTGGAACCGAAGAATGGACCGACATTGATCTAAGCCGTGTTTTGGTTGAGGTTGTAAGTACGAACCAACATGCTGCAAAACGCCAAGGTTTAGGTTTGTCATTGACAGGTTCGGCCGAACTTTTGATGCGAGGAGATCACGCACAACTAGTTTCAATGTTTTCGAACCTCGTAGATAATGCGATTAAATACAGCGAGGCAGGTGGGGTCGTGTCAGTAGAGAGCGCGACTCAGGGTGACGAGATTTTGGTGACTGTAACCGACCATGGCATTGGTATTGCTGAACGCGACCAAAAGCGAATTTTTGAGCGGTTTTACCGAGTTGATAAAGCGCGAAGCCGTGCGACCGGTGGCACTGGATTGGGTCTCTCAATTGTGCGACACATTGTTTTAGAACACGGTGGTTCTATCGATGTGCGTTCAGAAGAGGGCGTTGGCTCGACATTCACGGTTCGCATGCCGCGAGTAGTTAAACAACCTAAAGAATCAGTGTTAGATCAGACAGGAGCAATGGCATGAGCATAAGCAATTCGCTTCCGACAATTTTGGTGGTCGACGACGAAGAGTCGTTTATCGAAGCACTTCAAGTTGGTTTAAAGCGCGAGGGATTTCGAATTGAGGTGGCCCGTGATGGGGCCGAAGCCTTGGCAGTTTTTGATGCTGTTAAGCCAGATGCGGTGCTTCTCGATGTGATGTTGCCGAAACTTGGTGGCACCGACGTGTGTCGTGAAATTCGCAAAAAGAGTTCAGTGCCAATCATCATGGTTTCAGCAAAGGGTTCAGAAATCGACACGGTTGTCGGTCTTGAAGTTGGCGCTGACGATTACATCGTCAAGCCATATCGTCTGCGTGAACTGGTCGCAAGATTGCGGGCTGCTCTTCGGCGCGGGGAGTTGTCAAAATCTGACGGTGATTTGACGGGTGTCGGCACTGTGGCGATTGGCTCAGTTTCAATTGACCCCGAGCAACATGTCGTGACAATTCGTGGCGAAGTTACGAAGCTGCCGCTTAAAGAATTTGAGTTGCTTTATATGTTGATGGCCAACGCGGGCCGAGTGATGACCAGAGAAACACTCATCGATCGGGTCTGGGGTACCGACTATTTCGGTGATACTAAAACCCTGGACGTGCACATCAAGCGACTGCGCGCAAAAATCGAAAAGGAGCCCGCAGAACCGCAACTAGTTGTGACCATCCGTGGGCTTGGCTATAAATACGAGAAAATAGGCGTATAGCTCTTTCAAAGTCAGGTCTTGCTCCGGCGTCGCCGTTGCGTCGTCTCGGGCGAGTTCATTCGCTGTTTGCATGTGGTGAGGCGGCGTTTGCAATTGCTCTAGCCGATTCACTTTTTTTGTCAATCAGCCCTGATGCAGCACGAAGTCGAGTGCTTTTGTTTTTGGCTGTGAGTTTGGCACCGTTTGCGATAGTCGCACCATTCATCGGACCTGTGATCGACAGAATTCCGGGCGGTAGGCGAATCACAGTTTTCATCGTTGCTGTGCTGCGCTGCGTGACAGTGGTTCTGATGATTTCGCGACTGAACTCGATCTCGCTCTTTGCCCTTGCTTTCATTTCTCTCATTTTGGCGCGCACTTACAGCGTGAGCAAAACCGCAATCGTGCCGACACTCGTCAGAAACGATGATGAATTGGTTTCTGCAAATTCAAAACTCGGCTTGCTTTCGGGTGCAATGGGTTTTGCCGCTGCCGTGCCCGCAGCTTTGCTGCAATTGGTTGACGCACGAGCCACGCTCGTTTTGTCGGCAGTGATGTTTGGTCTTGCAGGTTTCGCTAGTTTGCAGTTGCCGCGTCACGTTGCCACCACCCCAAAAGCAATTCAGCAAATTGAAATCGAAGAATTGCGAGGGCTGCAAGTTAGGCGGATCGCTTTTTCAATGATGCTTTTGCGTGGCATGATCGGATTTTTATTTTTTCATGTGGCTTTCTGGTTGCGCGATGAAAGCGCAGGCACAGCGTGGTTTGGTCTAGCACTCGGTCTTTCATCGTTGTCGATAATGATCGGCAATTTGATAGCACCATTTTTGCGACGCCAAATGTCTGAGCGAGCAATGATGCTGTTTGCATTTTTGATAATCGGAGTAATCGGCATTTATGCCGGAGTCGTGGGTGGAATCACCTCGGGTATCATCTTGATTTCTGTAACCAATGGCATGGGTTCAATTGGCCGATTGGCTTTTGAATCGGTAGTGCAAAGAGAAGCACCCGACGCGAACCGCGCTCGAGCATTTGTTCGTTTTGAAACTTTGAATCAGCTCGCCTGGGTTGGCCTTGGTCTGGTGGCCGTAATGCTCACTTTGCCAGGGGCAGTTGGCTTCGCCGTTGTTGGCGTTGTGTGTATGACTGGATCGGTTTATCTCTTTCTAAATCGCGAGCACTAAAGACTTATTCGCTCAATCCATAAGCCAGGGGCGGTGATTTCGTTTGGTGTAGGCAGATTGCCATCGCGAGCCCATAGGCGTGCCAAACCGTTTTCGCCGGCACGTTCGATGACACCAGAAATGAAGCGCTCGCCTCGATCGACTTGATCGTCGGTTAAATAGATGCCAAAAAGCTGTTCGACATATTGATCTTGAGAACTCGATTCGACTCGTCGCCGTCGAAAAGCTTCTGAAATCTGGGCGCCGTTGCCGAGAATTCGGCTTGCAACCGTGTCGACGACATGATCTACGTAGCAAATAATCGCACAAGTTATTGCGTCAAGTTTGGGGGCGAGAGCCTGTTGTTGCGTTGAGCGTTCGTTGCCAAGCAGAAGAGTTGGGTCGCCCAAAAGCTTTTGCATCATCGCCGCTGGGTCGGTGTTGGAGACGTCGATGTTCGTCAGTCGTTGGCCTAGTGCGTTTGGATTTGGATGAAAACCGGCGACATGTTGCTTTACCAAGCTGATGACGGCGTTGCGAACAAACTCAATGCGAAACAGCGCATGAAATGTCAACTCTTGAATCAACAACCACATTTGCATGTCCTCGACTTTGATGCTCCAGTCTTTGGCGAATTCTTCGCTGTTGCGGGCGACAAACAAAAGTTGAGACTTTGGTTCGCGTGGAAGGGGCAAGTCATATTGACCGAATGCGCGAAGTGAAAGTTGTCCGATCATTGAGCCGACAGACATGCCGAGCATCGCTGGCGCCATCATCTTCGTCAGGTTTGACATCATCGCGTCCATGCCGTTTGACTCGAGTTCGAGACTCGCATCGCTTGTTGCAGGCGTTGAATTGCCCGAAAATTCGGAGAAATAGAATTTGAATGCATCGAGCGTGTGATGTACCCAAGTCGAACGCGTTACGACGTCGATAACAGGTGGTTGAGTTGATTCGCTCGTCGATAGCCCCGTGACATCTCGAACATGCAGGTCGGCGACCACAGCGAGTTGATGAACGGCGATGCGTGCGGTTGGTTCGACATTGGGCTCGACACTCGAGTTGGTTGCGGTCATCATTGCGAACTGTCGAGCCATATCCCATTGCACTGGCCCAGAGCTTGACATTGCTTTGGCAATTTGATCAAAAAAAGGAATGCCTGCCGAAGAGAAATCACTCGGGTCTTGAGGCATAGACAGATGATAGGCAGTCGAAATTGAATTCAGCAATTCTTTGCAAGTGGCGAATGGCTCAGTTCGCCTGCAGAGATACACTTAATTTAATGTCAACATTGCAAAACAAAATTGCAGTCGATACCCGACTCGAGTTGACGAGTGAAGTTCTAGATGTGGGTGCTGTGTATAACTGGGCTGCAGTCGAATCGTGTGGCGCAGTTGTCGTATTTTCTGGCATTGTGCGTGACAACGCCGAAGGTCGCACCGATGTGACATCGCTGACCTATGAGGCTTACGAAGATCAGGTCGTGCCAAAACTTCAAATCATCGCCGATGAGATGCGATCGAGATGGAGCGATCTCGAACGAATTGCGCTTATTCATCGCGTCGGCAAACTTGAACTGACCGAGTCGTCTGTATTGGTTGTTGTTTCATCACCTCATCGTCCCGAGGCGTTTGCGGCTGCGAGATACGCGATTGATGCATTAAAAATAAGCGTTCCAATTTGGAAACAAGAACACTGGAAAGACGGCAGCGACTGGGGCACAAATAGCCACGAGATTTCTGACGCGCGAAAAGTCGAAAGTTCAACGCCGTGATGATTCTTGCTGCATCAACACTCGCCGTATTTTTTGCCGCAGTGTCGATCGTTGCTGGTGTGAGTTTGGCACTCTTGGTTTTAACCCAAGAGCGAACGAAAACTTCTAACGAAGGTATGGCGGCTTTTCATCGCCACCTTGACGCACTGTCTGATGAGTCGCGCGAACACTTGCGCAGTCAATTGCGCGATGCCAAACAACGACAGACGAGGGGCTAATCAGTGGCACGCGACCTCGCAATCGATCTAGGTACGGCGAACACACTCGTTTATATGCAGGGTCGTGGCATCGTGATCAATGAACCGTCTGTGATCGCCGTCAATCGACGCTCTGGCGAAGTTTTGGCGACCGGCGAGGAAGCATGGCAGATGATCGGTCGAACACCTGGCTACATAGTCGCGGTAAGGCCATTGCGTGGCGGGGCAATTACAGACTTCGAAGTAACCGAAAAAATGATTCGTTTGTTGTTGCAGCGTGCGGGAGTATCGAAGTTTTCAAGACCAAAAGTTTTGATTTGTGTGCCGTCGGCGATTACTGAAGTCGAGCGTCGCGCAGTTACAGACGCAACTCGTCGGGCGGGTGCGGCTGATGCCCAGTTGTTAGAGCAGCCGGTGGCTGCTGCGATTGGCGCCAACCTGCCGATCGATGAACCAGTCGGCAATATGGTGATCGATATTGGTGGTGGCACGACCGAAACTGCGGTCATCAGTCTCGGCGGCATCGTTGCGCTTGAGGCTGTTCGGGTCGGCAGTTTTGATATCGACACCGAGATTCAGACATTCGTGCGTCGCAAGCACGGCATCGCAATTGGTGAGCGCACTGCCGAAGAGATCAAGAAGTCGATCGGCAGCGCGATGCCGATGCCTGGTGATACTGATGCAGAGGTTCGTGGTCGAGATTTGGTTACTGGTTTGCCAAAGACGGTTATCTTGACGGCAAAAGAAATTCGCGAAGCGATCGACCCAGTTGTGAGGCAGATGGTCGATTCAGTCGTGCGGTGTCTTGGTGTTGCACCGCCAGAACTCTCGCAAGATTTTTTAAAGCGTGGCATGTATCTTGTCGGTGGTGGCTCGCTTTTGCGTGGCATGGCTGAGAGAATTTCAAACGAAACTCGTGTGCCAGTCAATATGTCGAACGAACCGCTCGAAGCAGTCGTGCTAGGTGCAGGTCATTGCATTGAGAATTATGCAGCGTTGCGTGGTTTGTTCATGGACTCGCGTCGCTGAAAATTAATTTTTAATTGAGCGCGTGAGCCCTTCTTGGACAACGGTGACCACTAGTTCGCCGTTCGGCGCAAAAATATAGCCACTGGCGATACCGCGAGCATTCGAAGTTGAAATTGCGGTTTGATCGTAGAGCAACCAATCATCTGCTCTAAACGGTCGGTGAAACCACATCACATGGTCGAGGCTTGCCATTTGAATTGTCTCTTCGGTCCATGATCGACCATGCGGAAGCAAAGTTGTGTCGAGCAGCGACATATCACTGGCGTATGTGACGATGCAGGCATGTAGAACTGGGTCATCAGGGAGTTTGCCGTCGGCTCGCATCCAAAGCTTTTGTCCCGGGCTCTTTAGATTTTTTCTTGTGAGTGGATCTGCATCGATGTAGCGCAGATCAATCGGACGCGGATATGTGAACCATTCGCCAATTTGATCCTTGAATGGCTCCATACGGGTTTTAAAGTCGGGCAAAGTCTCGGCTTGCGGCAGACCTTTTGGCATTTCAATGAAATGCTCAAGACCAGGTTCGGCAATCTGAAAACTCGCTTGCAGGTTGAAAATTGCTTTGCCATGTTGAATTGCGATTACGCGGCGAGTTGTAAAGCTCTTTCCGTCACGAATGCGGTCAACTTCATAAAGAATCGGGATTGTCGGGTCTCCAGGCCGCAAGAAATATGCGTGAAGAGAATGAACACGCCGTGATTTGTCGTCAACTGTGCGTGCTGCCGCGACGAGCGCTTGGCCTGCAACTTGGCCACCAAAAACCCGCTGGCGGTTTTCTTGTGGTGAGACGCCACGAAAGATATTTACTTCGACGACTTCAAGATCTAAGAGTGTGACGAGATCATTAAGCGCTGAAGGCATGGTTCTATTCTTGCATCTATACGCGTGAGAACTTGATTAATTGTCGATGCAGATAAGATTTAACGAGTGACAATCGTCTGGAATGCTCAACGCGTCAGCGAGGGTCTAACAGAAATTGACTCTGCGCGAGTCGCTGTGTTGGCAAATGTCAAGCGACTATTAGATGAATATCACGGCGTCGAACACTCTTCACGCTTTTACGACATTATTCTTGGCGACTGGGTCGAGCGATATCTGCATCTCGTATATGTCGCAACCCAGCAATCTGCCACAGCCGCCAGATATGCGCCGAGTGCTGTGAAGAGTGCAAGTGCGATGACCATCACACCAACGAGTGACACTGCTGAGTTTTTTGCTGCGCACCAAACTTTGCCAGATCAAATGTCGGCGGTTCTACAAACGATTTCTTTCTTGGGTGTCGATTCGATAAAAGTTGCAGATCACGAAGCGAGAATTGCCAATTCATCGTCCGTCGGCAGACGCGACAAACTAAACGCAGCATTGCTGAAACTCGCCGCGATTGGCACCGACCCTGAGATCATGTTTGTTAAGCCGTTCTCTGGCCGCACCCCACGATCGTGGATTTCAGCGATGCTTTTATGGCGGAAGTGGGCAGTTCAAGACGATCTTGATTTTTCGTTTTCGGTGCGAATGAAAATTGATGCAAAGTGGAGGCACCAAAATCTTGCGGCTATTTCAATGGGGGCAAAGTTGAGTGAGACTGCCAACGCCATGCTTTCTTTGTTTATTCCGGTTTGTGCAGTAGAAGGCTTTGCCGAGATCAAGTCGAAGGTCAATAGGGCGAGGCCGAAGAGATTTGCGCATGTTTACTCGGCGCAGGCATTGTGGACACATTTCG
>JAQCDG010000060.1 GCA_027731085.1 Actinomycetota bacterium
GGCCATACCGCCACCGACCCCACCGGCACCAATGATGAGAATATTTGCCACAAAAACCTGAATGCTTTTCTTGTTATTGCTCGGGTGCAACAACACATTCAGTCTACCGTCGTGTTATCAAGCAAAAAGCCTTGTATCTAAAGCGATTGACGCAAAAAATTTAATGCGCTTATCACCGAGAACTGTCGCATCTGTTCACGTCCATAAGGCAAACTAAAAGTTGTTGAGCGAACATCGCCATTTGGCAACGCAAGACCAACACAAAGCGTGCCAACTTTCACTCCGTCTTGCTCGGCTGGTCCGGCAACACCAGTTAACGCCAACCCAATGTCGCTGCCGAGTGTTTTGCGAACACCAATAGCCATTTCTTTTGCCGCAGATTCACTTACGACGGGCCCGTGCGTCACTTTTAAAAGATCGAACTTGATTTCACTGTCGTAACTAACGATCGCACCGCGAAATACATCGCTCGCACCCGCAACCGCCGTCAAACGACCGGCAACGAGACCACCTGTTACTGACTCGGCAACCCCCAAGGTCAACTTTTTTTCGCGCAGTTTTTGCAGAACTACAGACTCCATGTTTTGTGCATCAACGCCAAATACCAGATCTTCAACTTGCCCTCGCACCTTTGCATCCCAAGTGTCGAGCAGTTCAATTGCTTGATCTTCGGTGTTTGCTTTTGCTGTAAGTCTGACTTTGATGCCTTCCCAGCCACTGGCCAAAAAAGCCAGCGTCGGGTTGCCCACTTTTTCGAGTTCGTTGATCACCCCGACGAGTCGTTCATTGAGCCCGCTTTCGCTGTCGCCCCAGGTTCGCAGAACACGGCTCTTGATAACTGACGCCTCACCACTTCTGGCCAGCAAATCGGGCAATATTGCCCGCTCGAACATTTCATAAAGTTCGAACGGCACGCCAGGCACGGCATACATCACTTTTTTGCCAACTTCACAAATTAGGCCCGGTGCAGTACCTCGCCGCTGTTCGATAATTTTCGCCCCGACTGGCACCATGGCTTGGCGCAAATTATTTTCTGGCATGCGACGACCACGCGCGGTGAACATCTGCTCAATCACTAAAGCAACTTCGTCGTTCATCTCAAGATCGACACCCATGATTTGGGCAATTGCCTCGCGGGTTATGTCGTCATGGGTTGGCCCCAAGCCGCCGCAGATGATTATCGCATCGGCGTCGGCCAAAGTTGCTCGCAGCGTCGAGACTATGCGCGCAAGATTGTCACCGACTTTGACTTGAAACAACGAATCAATACCAGCCGCTGCAAGTCGCTCGCCCAGCCACGAAGAATTCGTATCGACAATTTGACCCAATAAAAGTTCAGTACCGACAGCAACAACACTGCAACGCATTATTTGGTAGCCCGACGCAAATTAAACGCGGGACGCAACGCGCGCACGGCATATTGCAGTCCACTAACTATCGTCAACACGACTGCCAGCCAGAGAGTCGTTAGCCATGTGTATGTCATGTCGACTGCACTGAAAGGCGCCAACGCAAAACCAATCGAAACTTGCTGGCTCAGCGTTTTAATTTTCGCCAAGCGACTCGCGGGCACAGTTACACCCCGTGCACCAACCACAACGCGGTAAATGCTGACGACTACTTCGCGCACGGCGATGATCACTACGGGCCAAATGCCGAACATGTCACGACTAACAAGTGTGAACATTGCGCCAAGCACCAAGACTTTGTCGGCAAGCGGGTCGAGAAATGCGCCGCTCTTGGTTGTGCCGTGACGACGGGCCAAATAACCGTCAAGTACGTCGCTGACGCACAAACCGAACCAAAGCCACGCAGCCAGCCATGAGCCCGCGTTGTCATCGGGTACGACTATGAACAAAAGTGGTGAGACCAAAATGCGCGACACCGTAACGGCGTTCGCCCAAGTCGCCAGCGCATTCGGGTTAACGGGCATCGTCGACCAATTCGTCGGCATCATGTTTCTCGTCGTGATTCGCGTCGTGACTCGCCCCGGTGGCAACCAAATCGGGCCCGAGCGCATCTGCGATTTCGACTTCAACGAATGTCGCCACAGCTAAAGTTTTACTGACATGCACGACGCCGTCAATTTCTGGGGCCTCGCGATGACTACGCCCAACACCAGGTTCGTCAACCAGCACAGTTATGGTCTCGCCAATTAAGTCGTCACGTCGGCGCGCTGTGATCGAATCTTGCAATTCACGAAGCTCGGCCAATCGCTCGTTCATCAAACTTTCGGGCACGCGGTCCGGCAATGAAATCGCGTGCGTGCCTTCTTCGGGGCTGAAGGCAAAAAATCCACACCAATCAAGTTGTGCCTGATTGACGAAGTTCAATAATTGATCGTGATCTTCTTCTGTTTCACCCGGATAGCCGACAATAAAGTTGCTGCGCATCGCCGCATCGGGTTCACGTTTGCGGATATCTGTGATGCGATTCAAAAACCGCTCGCCATCGCCCCAGCGTCGCATTCGTCGCAAGTGGGCCTTCGACACGTGCTGTAGCGACAAATCAAAATAAGGCACACCCGTGGCGCAGATCGCGTCGACCAATTCATCGCTCAAATCACTTGGATATAGATAGAGCAACCTGGTTCGTGCAACTTTGCTGGCGACTTGATTGACCAAACCGACAATCGACCCAGCGCCAAGTTCGGTCGGTCGATCTTTGCCGTAACTCGCAAGGTCTTGGGCTACCAATACGATTTCTTTGACCTCAAGTTGTTCGACTTCTGTCAAGATCGACTCAATGTCGCGGCTGCGTTGTGGTCCGCGAAAACTCGGTATCGCGCAGAATCCGCAGTTGCGGTCGCAACCTTCGGCAATTTTTACATATGCCCAAGGTACGCGCGACTTAGGTCGAGGCAAATTCAACAAGTCGAACAATGGCACATTTTGGCTCGTCACGGCGACTGATTTTTTGGTCAGCGTAATCGGCACACCGAAACCAGCGATGTGATCGGCCTCGGGCAACGACTCTGCAAGTTCAGAGCCGTAGCGCTCGGCCATGCAACCAGTCACGACGACTCGAGCACCAATCTTTTTTTGACTTGAAAGTTCGAGCACCGTGTCAATCGACTCGCGCCGAGCATCTTCAATGAATGCACAAGTGTTGACGACGACAAGATCAGCCTGGCTCGCGTCATCGGTTTGCACGAGCCCGTCTAGAAGCAATGTGCCAATGATCTTGTCTGAATCGACATCATTTTTTGGACACCCCAGCGACTCGAGATAAAAGCGCTGTGTCACAACATTTAATGCTATCTATCCGATGTCAAGCGACGATTCAAAGACTGCTGAATTAACTCGCCTTTTGAATGATTTCAAGTTCTTCGACAGTCATCAACACTTCGCGAGGGCGCGAACCTTCACTTGGCGCAACGACACCGCGTTGTTCGAGCATGTCCATAAGTCGACCCGCACGAGCGAACCCAACTTTAAGTTTTCGTTGCAACATCGAGGTGCTGCCTTGTTGGGTTCGCACGACGAGGTCCATTGCTTGACGCATCAATTCGTCATCATCTTCGTCACCACTGCTGCCGCCAAATATTCCGCCATTACTTGACGATTTATTTGCATCACCTTCGATGCCCGAAACATATGTAACTTCTGGTGCTTGACGACGCCAGTGTCCGACAACTTTGCGCACCTCGTTCTCGCTCACCCATGCCGACTGCAAACGCTGTGAAACAGATGTGTTGCCAGGCAACATCAACATGTCGCCCATGCCCACCAACTTTTCTGCACCTGGCTGATCGAGAATCACTCGACTGTCGGTCAAACTTGAAACCGCAAACGCCATGCGCGCCGGAATATTTGCCTTGATCACACCCGTGATTACGTTCACGCTCGGTCGCTGTGTCGCGACCACCAAGTGGATGCCCACCGCGCGGGCTTTTTGCGCAATGCGCGTGATGCAATCTTCAACATCGCGTGCCGCCACCATCATCAAATCGTTTAACTCGTCGACGACAATCAAAATATATGGAATACGCGAGAACTGTTTGTCTGATGGCTGGCCTTCTTGCGTTGTCATCTCGCCGCGATCGTAGGCCGCGTTGTAGCCAGCCACATCACGAAAACCTGCTTCGACGAGCAGGTCGTAACGACGCTCCATTTCTTTCACTGCCCAGCCCAACGCATTCGCGGCCTTCTTCGGGTTCGTGACTGGCGCTGTCAACAAATGCGGCAGGCGCGTGTATTGCGCCATTTCAACCTGCTTTGGGTCGATCAGAATCAACTTCACTTGATCTGGCGTTGCACGCATCAACACTGAAGTAATGATGCAGTTGATCACGCTCGACTTACCAGCGCCTGTTGCGCCGGCGATCAACAAGTGTGGTGTGGTCGAAATATTCAAGAACACTGGTCGACCCGAAATATCTTTGCCCACCGCGACATCAAGCGGATGAGTTGCCGTGCGTGCTTCTTGCGAAACCAACAAGTCACCAATTGAAACAAGTTCACGTTGTTCGTTGGGCACTTCGATGCCGATCGCCGAACGACCAGGTATCGGCGCCAAAATTCGCACATCAGTTGCAGCCATCGTGTAGGCAATGTCTCGTGAAAGCGTCGTCACCTTGGCAACCTTCACACCGTCACCGAGCGACAATTCATAACGCGTGACTGTCGGGCCGCGTGTGTAACCCACCAGTTCGGTATCAACACCGTGCGATGCAAGCGCCGCAACCAGTTGGTCACCGCGTTCGCGAATTGCTTCTTCGTTGGCTTTCTTGTTGCTTGTCAGCGACAAAAACTCGAGTTCTGGAAGCATCCAATCGCTCGGCTGGCCACTAGGGCCGAGCGACATTTCTTGTGGCTCGCCTTTGACTGGTGCGAGTTTCGCTGCAGGTTTCGCTGCAGTCTTTGCCTGGGCTTGCTCGCGACGCTTGCGTTCACGGCGCGGCTGTTTTTCTTGATCTTGATAGTCATCATCGAGCCCATCTTGGGCATAGTCATAAAGTTCTGGACGCTGATCATCTTGCGGTGCAAAACCACCAGGCATATCAGATTGTTCGCCGCCATAACCACGATTTTCGTCCAACGCACCAGACAAATTTTCGGTCGCCAAAGAAACTTTGCCGCTGATCTTGCGCCATGCATTGCGAATCGTCACAATTAACTCTGGCGCCGACTTGCCAGAAACCAGCATCACTGAACCAATTAGCAGCGCGATCAACAACACTGTCGCACCAATATCTGAAAGCGAGTTTTTTGTTGGCTCGCCCACTACATAACCGAACCATCCACCAGTGCGGTTTTCAACATCACTAAAAAACACATGGGTCAAACCGAGCAACACACCAGTTAGCGATGTCCAGCCGATTGCTGTGCGAACCTGATTTTGCCTATTCTTGCGTCTGGCAAGCGCGACACCCAAACCGATACACAAGATCGGCAAGAAGTATCGACCAACGCCAATCGTAAATGACGAAAAACTGTCGAGCGCCCGACCCAGCGGGCCAGCCAATTTCAAGTAGACCGACAAGACAAGCAATGCACCGAACGCGATTAAACCTAAACCGCTGAATTCGTGAGCCCGCCCCTCGAATAATCCACCAAAAATTGGCCCATGTTGTGAAACAACCCGATAACGGGTCGGTTCGTCGTCAACTTCGTGTTCTCGCAATGCCCGAATCGGCCGCACATTGTCGCCGTGACGCGACTCACCACGGCTCGACGACCGCGACTCACCACGACCGGCGGCTCGATGCGATCCCTTCCGCGGGCGCGCGGATTTAGATTTGGGCACTTTTGCCATAAATCAACAGTACCAACGGGGTCTGTTTGCAAGTGGGATTACTCACCAAGTCAATTTCAGCAAACCATTTCGCCGAAACGCACTAATCGTCGCGAATGTTTAGTGCTTTTTATGTTTCCTGGTTGGTTGGTCTTTCGACTTTTTGCCCGCGCGTCGCGACTTTTGTGGCACTACAAATTCGGCAGGTATACGACCAGAAAAATCGATGCCACCATCGGTGAGTTCGATTAGATCTCCGTCTTCGCACAACAAAACATTGCGTGGCGCAACCCCCATAATTTTCGCCAACTCGGCGTTGGCAACCATGTGTCGATATTCGCCGTGAATCGGCACAAACCATTGCGGCTCGGTGATATTCAAATATGTCTTCAAATCTTCTGCCTGGGCGTGGCCAGTCGCGTGCACATCGGCGATGCCAGAATGCACGACCGTTGCCCCGCGACGCAACAAGGCATCAATCACCTTGTTGACATTGTGTTCATTGCCAGGGATGGCATGACTCGAAAAAATAACCACATCGCTTTCGCCGACTTTTACATAGCGGCTGTCACCCTTCGCCAGATTCGTCAGCGCCGACATCGCTTCACCCTGCGAGCCGGTCGAGATGATGCAGATTTCGGGGTCGTCGTATTTGCCAAGAGAGTCCGCGCTGACCAAGCTCTTTTCGGCGATCGTCAGCACTTTCAAATCGCGCGCCAGACGAATGTTGTTGATCATCGACCTGCCAAGCGGCACGACAACGCGACCCGAGTCGATTGCCGCATCTGCAATTTGCTGCACACGATGAATGTGGCTGGCAAAACTCGCCGTAATTATTCGCTTGTCACGATGTTCGTTGAAGATCGCCCGCAACACGGCCCCGACTTCAGATTCACTCGGCGCGTGACCACGCTCGCCCGCATTGGTCGAGTCGAGCATCAACAGACGAATGCCCTCGTTTGAAGACAACGAACCAAGACGCGCCAAATCTGTGCGCCGATGATCAACTGGCGTGAGATCAATCTTGAAATCACCTGAGTGCACGATCACGCCTTGCGCCGTGTGCAGCGCTATCGCATGTGCGAACGGCACCGAGTGTGTAACCGGTATGAACTCGACATCGAACGGCCCAATCTTGACGCGATCGTTGTCGTTAACTTCAATGAACTTCGTCTTGTCGGTCAGTCGTGCTTCGGCAATTCTGTTGCGCGCGAGACCTAAAGTAAGCGCCGAGCCATACAACGGAAACGATGCGTCTTGCAACAGATACTGCAACGCTCCGACATGATCTTCGTGTCCGTGAGTTGCAACACAACCGACGATGCGGTCTTTGCGCTCGAGCAACCATGTGAAATCTGGGATGATCACATCGATGTCATCGCCGTGTTCGGCTTTCGGAAACATCAACCCGCAATCGATCAACAAAATCTTCTTGTCTTGTTCAACCGCCATGCAGTTTCGACCGATTTCGCCGAGCCCACCGAAAAAGGCGATGCGAACCGGTTTTGACATTATTTTTTCGCCACCGATTTTTGCGTCATTACTTTTGTGCGGCGGTGCGCGCGGCTTGCAAATTGCTGAACACTTTTGCGGCGCGTTCAGCCAAACCGCTCGGCGGCGCACCCATCGGCAATCTCGCCTCACCAACATCCAGCCCAAGATGGTTCATCATCACTTTGCTCGGCAACGGGTTCGGGTTATCATCGCCTGTTTCAAACGCGAAACTCTCGAGCATTCGCAAGTTGATCGCTCGTGCACCGGCGATATCGCCAGAGTTCCATTTTTTAAACATCTCTTGATGATCAGTCGCAGTCCAATGCGTCGCCACACCGATCACGCCGGTCGCGCCGATCGCCATCAGCGGCAAAGTCAAACCGTCGTCGCCGCTGAGAAGCTCAAAACTCTTTGGCACTTGGGTCATCAACATCGCGGTCTCGGCTGGGTTGCCACTTGCATCTTTAAGTGCTGCGACGTTTTTTACTTCGTTTGCCAGTTTCGCGAGTGTTGCTGTCGAGATTTTTCGCCCGGTGCGAACCGGAATGTCGTAGATGACAACAGGCAGCGTCGTCGCCGCACAAACTGCTTTCATATGCGCAAGAATGCCTGCCTGAGATGGTCGGTTGTAATACGGACCAACAGCCAAAATGCCGGCGATGCCTAGTTTCGACGCCTGTTTAGTCAAATGAACTGAATGCTTGGTGTCGTTGGTGACCGTGCCGGCAATAACCGGAATCGTTACTGCCTCGACGGTTGCGGCAAACAACGCA
>JAQCDG010000061.1 GCA_027731085.1 Actinomycetota bacterium
GAGTTACACCCAACCGTTGATGTACAAGGCGATTGCCGAGCGTCGTAGCGTGCGCAAACTTTATGTTGAAACTCTGGTTCGGCGTGGCGACATCACCGTCAAGCAGGCCGAAAAGTCGTTGACTGATTATCAAGCCAAACTGCAAGGTGCGCTCGAACAGACGCGGGCCAAGACGACCGAAAAAGTGATTGCCGCCAAGCCACCTACTCCAATTGGCGTGATTCCACATTTTCAAACGGGAGCGCCCCGCAAGAATTTGGATGCAGTATTTACACAACTACGCAATTATCCGAGCGACTTCATGGTGCACCCGAAACTCTTGCGTCAGTTTGAGGCTCGAGATGAAATGATCCATAAAGACGGCGAAGTTGACTGGGCGACCGCCGAAGCACTGGCGATTGGCAGTTTGGTGCTCGAGGGCACATCGGTGCGACTTGCAGGGCAAGATTCGCGTCGCGGAACTTTCAGTCATCGTCACTCGACTTTGATCGACTATCTAAACGAGAGTCGCTTCGTGCCGTTGGCGCAAATACCTGGGGCGACCGGACGCTTCTGGGTATATGACTCGTTGTTGAGCGAATATGCGGCGCTCGGTTTCGAATATGGATACGCGCACGCCAACCAAGAGGCGCTCGTGATGTGGGAAGCGCAGTTCGGAGACTTCGTCAACGGAGCGCAGATAATCATCGACCAATATTTGGTTGCCGCCGAAGACAAGTGGCAACAGCGCAACGGATTGGTGTTGTTGTTGCCACACGGCTACGAAGGCCAGGGCCCTGAGCATTCGTCGGCGCGAATCGAGCGCTTCTTGCAATTGTGTGCTGAAGACAATATTCAGGTTTGTAACCCGACGACGGGTGCGCAGTACTTTCACTTGTTGCGTCGTCAAGTCAAGCAAAGTCACATCAAGCCGTTGGTGATCTTTTCGCCGAAGCAACCTCTGCGAATGAAACAAAGCCGCTCACGAATAGATGAGCTCACGACTGGAAGTTTTGAAGAAGTGCTTGACGACTCGACGATTGCAAATGCGAATGAAGTTTCGCGAGTGATTTTCTGTAGTGGCAAAGTTGCATGGGATGCATTCGCAGAGCGCGAAAAGCGTGGCGCAAAATTTGCGATCGTTCGGCTCGAACAGCTTTATCCGTTTCCGATTGAGCGGATCAAGCAGATTTTGGCTAAATATAAGAACGCCAAAGAACTTGTTTGGTTGCAAGAAGAACCAGAGAACATGGGGCCGAGATATTTTGTTGACGACCGCATCTGGTCGCTGAAGCAAGATGGCTACACATTGCGTCATGTGGCTCGAGTCGAGTCGGGAAGCCCGGCAACCGGATCGAAGACAATTCACGATCAAGAACTAGATGACTTAATGGTGCAAACATTTGCTAACTGGTAACTAGTTAGCGGTGGTTGAATGAAAGGGTGATTAAACCCTTCTCGCATGTCGTTGTTGACGGCTCAAATCTTGCGACTGAAGGTCGAACCGAACCGAGTCTCAAGCAATTAAACGAAGCCGTGTTGGCGTTCATGAAAGAGTTTCCGGGCACGAAAGTCACGGTCGTTGTCGATGCGACATTTGGTCATCGCGTTGATCGACGCGAGCGAGCCGAGTTCGACGAAGCGATCAACAACAACGAACTTGTTGCTCCACCGGCGGGTGCCGTGGGTCGCGGCGACGGTTTTGTTTTGACGATTGCCGACAAAGTTAAGGCGAGCGTCTTATCGAATGATAGTTATCAAGAATTTCATGACCAATATAAATGGCTGTTCGACGAAGGTCGATTGATCGGTGGCAAGCCAGTGCCGAATGTCGGGTGGGTTTTTATTCAGCGATTGCCGGTACGCAAGCAAGCTGGTCGAGAGTCGGCGGCAACTTTGCGTCGAGCAAAATCGGCTCGTGCGCCATCGCGTCCGATGCCAGTGCCAAAGTCGCCACCACCAAGTTCACGCGTTGCGGCGACTGCGGTCAAGACTCAGTCAACGAGTGCCAAGGCTGGTGCGACGGCGAAATCTGCGCCAACACCGAAACTCAATGACCTCACGACGTTTTTAAACTTCGTCGAGAAGAATTCGATTGGAACCAAAGTTAAAGGCGCTGTGGATAGTTATGCATCGCACGGCGTGTACGTAAAAATCGGCGAAGTTTCGGGGTACCTGCCGATGCGGTTGATGGCGAATCCGATTCCGCGAAGTGCGCGCGAGCACGTGAAACTTGGCGCCGCTTTGAATTTGGTAGTTGTCGGCTATACGCCATCGCGACGAAGTGTCGAGTTGGCAGTTTCTGGCATGGAGACTTTGGCCCAAAAATCGGTTGCAAAATCTGCGCACGCGCGTGGATCAAAAGCTGCGTCGACGCGTGCGGTGCACAGCAAAAAAGCCAAGCGCCGAGCACAGCACCCGAAGCCGGTTGCTAAGAAAAGTCTGCCGAATAAGAAGCGTTAAACGCTTTTTGAGTACGGTGATGTCGTGCTAATTGCGACATGGAACGTCAACTCACTCAAGGCACGACTTGAGCGCGTCACGAAGTGGGTGAGTGAGAATCAACCAGATGTGTTGTGTATGCAAGAAACGAAGATGAAAGACGAAGTCTTTCCGGCGCTGACTTTTGCCGAGATGGGCTACGAGTCTGCACATTTCGGCCAAGGTCAATGGAATGGCGTGGCGATTATTTCGAAAGTTGGCTTGACAGATGTTGTCACGAATTTTGCCAAGCCGATTGAACCCGACCACGAGGCACGAATAATTTCGGCTACATGTGGTGGGGTAAAAGTTGTGAGCGTCTACGTGCCAAATGGGCGGTCGCTTGAAGATGATCACTACAAATACAAACTTGAGTGGATGAAAAAATTGAAGAAGCACGCTGACGTATTCGCCAAACCGGGAGAGCGGCTCGTGATTGGCGGAGATTTCAACATCGCGCCAACCGACGACGACGTTTGGGATGTGACCAAGTTTGAAGGTGCGACCCATGTCAGCGCACCAGAGCGCGAAGTTTTCGCCGATTTGTGTGCGTGGGGCTTGACCGATGCGTTTCGTGCGTTGCACCCTGAGCCAAAAGTTTTTTCGTGGTGGGACTATCGCAACGGCAGTTTTCACAAAGGTGAAGGAATGCGGATCGACTTTTTGCTGGCCACGAAGTCGCTGATGGGCGAAGTTGAAGCATCGAGTATTGATCGCAACGCGCGCAAAGGTGAGAAGCCGAGCGACCATGTGCCGGTGACTATTACTTTGAAAAATGCTTCGACGAAGTCAAAAAAGTAACGCAATGTCGGAAACCGAGCACAGCGGTGAATCAGCGCCGCAATACGAGAGCGCTTTCAAAGGTTTTCATATCCGCACCCAGCAGCATTCGCCGACAGATGCGAAGCGCGCAGAAATTGCCCAAGAGTTGCGCGTGGCGATAGATGAATTGCTGGCAACTTCGGCGCCACTCGAAGAGTTGGAAGAGACTCGCAAGATGATTAATCAGGCTGTTTTGCGATTGCAGTCGCGACCACACTCGCATGAATACACCGGGCCGGCCGAGGGTTCATTGGCACCGATGAATAGTTTTCTCGATCGCAGTCCGATCATTGGCTCGATTAATCCACTGAGCGTGCCGATGAAGATGGGCATTGAGGGTGATGGAGGAAGAGACTCGGTCGTGATTGGTCACGCAACTTTTGAAGCCGCATACGAAGGGCCACCTGGTTGTGTGCACGGTGGTTTCATCGCCGCTTACTTTGACGAAGTTCTCGGAATGGCTCAGTCGCTGAGTGGCAACCCTGGCATGACGGTGAACTTGACGGTTGACTATCGATCGCCGACACCTCTGAATAAACCGGTCGTGTTTCGAGGTTGGGTGGCGTCGGTTGATGGTCGCAAAATCAGCGTGATGGGCAGTCTGCACCACGGTGAAACACTGTGTGCCGAAGCCAAAGGTCTGTTCGTGTCGATGCGGCCCGAAGTATTTCAGCGATTGCTCGAGATTCGCCAAGCGCAACAGATCTAAAACTATTTGAGATTTTGTGTTGCGAGTCGTGACTCAGCTTGAGCAACGATTGACAAAATATCAGAGCCGATTTTTTGGGCGGTGATCGTGCCAACGATTTCGGCGAGTTCTGCTGTAGTTTGCGGCAATTGTTTGGCGATTTCGCGGAGATCTTCGTCGTAAATGATTGATGTAACCGGCTGCTTGATGACGTTCGCGCGATTGCTGCGCCAGGTGCGCAGTTCGTCTTCAAGGGTCTTAACAGTGACTTTTTTAGGTTTAGTTTTGGCGACGAAACTTGTCGCTGGTTTTAGATTTGTTTCGCTGACGATGTTGGCAAGCAGTTTGCTCTGACCGGCAGTGCGACCCTTGCGGGTTTCACACCAAGTTACGAATAATTGTTGCGAGGCTCGGGTGAGAGCGACATATGCGAGGCGGACTTCTTCGTCTTGTTGGTCTTGGGTTATTGCCGAACTGTGTGGCATCAGGCCAACTTCGGCGCCTGCAACGACCACGCATTGCCATTCGCGACCTTTGGCTGAGTGAAAAGTGAGAACTTCGACACCTTCGGTGCTGCGGTGTTCTGCCGAAGTCGCGCGCATCCATGACGTAAAAGTTCGGCCGTCGATAGAGCCTGGGTGGTCGAGTTTGAGAAACACTTGCACTTGTTCGGCGACCCAGCGTTGAATTTCAGAACCTGACTCGGTCTTCATGTCGGTTGCCCATGTGGCGAGTTCGTTGCGGTTCGTGCACTGCGATGCGTCGGCGACTGCCGAGTTCAGTTCTTTGGAAGGGCGAGTGGAGCGAACTGGAATGTTGTTTTTGACGAGTGCATCGACGATCAACTCGACTTGAATGTTCGTGCGCACGAGCACTGCGGCTGACTGCCATGGGTTCGTGCCGCCTGTGTTTGCAAATTGCCAAAGGCAATCTACGATGCCTTGGGCTTCGGCTTCGGTGTCGGCGTAGCCACGCAAGACAACTGGCTCGGCACTCGGTTTAATGGCTCGTACATCGATTTGTGGATCGACAAGTTTTGCCACGGTCGTCGCCGCGTTCAAAATTTCGGGTGTGCAGCGATAATTGTTTGGCAGTCGCAACACCGTTGTGCCGCGAATCTTGTCGGGCAGTTCGTCGAAGAGTCGTTTGTCTGAGCCGTTCCATCCGTAAATTGCCTGCATCGGGTCGCCGACGATGAACACATCGGCGCGTTGCCCGCGAATTGCTTCAAAGAGTTCGTATTGCAGTGGGTTCATGTCTTGTGCTTCGTCGACGAAAATATGTCGGTATCGCCAGCGCACCGCTTGGGCATATGCATTGTCGAGACGCATTGCTTCGACGACGCGGGCGATGAGGTCGTCGAGGTCGAGAGTGTTGCGTTGAATTTTAAGTTGCTCGTATTCTTTGTAAATCGTCGCGATCTCGTTGTGCGGCGCTGCCGTATAGCGACCAAGTCGCTTTGCGGTTTGGGCATAGTTGGCTGGCGAGATCAAACGCGCATGTGCCCAGTCGACTTCGATCAGCAGTTCGCGGGCGCGTGATGACATTGGATGGTCGCGGGCGGCTTGGGCGATTAGTTGCTGGCGATTGTGAATGATCGACGGCATTTGTTTGTGAGTGTCGGCGAGACGCTGACGCAACAGGGCGAGTGCGACAGCGTGAAATGTGCCGACAGTTACCGATTGCGAGTCGCGCGAAACGGCGAGAGTTTTTAGTCGGCGACGCATTTCGCTCGCGGCCTCGCGCGTGAATGTGATTGCCAGTATGCGTTGTGGGTCTGCTGTGCCTTTGGCGATGCGATAAGCAATGCGATGTGTGAGCACGCGAGTTTTGCCAGAACCTGCGCCGGCGTGCAACACGGTTGCAGTTTCGGGGCAAGTGACTGCGACGCGTTGGTCGGCATCCATGCCATGCAGTAGTTGGTCGGCGTCCACGCCATAACGCTAGGCGGTGGGTGTGGCTGCGGGAAACTAAGTTTGGGGGATGGTTTATCCGCAAAAATTATTGAATCGTGGTGAGCATATAAATCTTGATCTGCGCCCGCATTGGGTCGTGTTCGTCAAGCCCGGGTCGATTGTGATTGTGTTTGTCGCAGTGGCGATATGGGCGCAACAACTTGGTGACGGTTGGTTGAAGACGGGCGTGAGTCGGGTGTTGCTCGTCGCGATTTTGTTGGGGTTGATTAATTTGGTGGCGGTCGTCTTGCGTTGGTCAAGAACATTTTTTGTCGTGACTTCGCAGCGTGTGATTTTTCGTGAGGGTGTTTTGGCGCGGCGCGGCGTCGAGATACCCCTTGAGCGGGTGAACAATGTGAACTTCGCGCAGTCGATAGTCGAGCGCATGCTCGGGGCGGGCGATCTGCTGATTGAGTCGGCGAGCCAAGACGGGCAGCAATTGTTTAGCGATATTCGCAACCCCGAACAAGTGCAGAACATGATTCACGAGGCGATTCATGCGCGCACGGGGCGAGACACAGATGCCAGCCCGGTCGTGGCACAACTCGAGCGACTTGAGGCGATGTTGTTGCGCGGGTCGATTACGCAATCAGAGTTTGACGAACAAAAGCGCCACCTGCTCGGGTAGCGAGTCGAGTTTTAGTCGAGTTGCGATGCGGCGTTAACGGCGTGGACCTGCCAGCCGTCGACTTTTGCGGAGGCGTCGGCCAAGATGACGATGCAACCGCCAAAGCCGCCGCCGGTCATGCGTGCGCCGAAGACTCCGGGTTGCGAGATTGCAGTGACGACAGCGCTGTTCATCTGTGGTGTCGAAGTTTCAAAGTCGCGGTTGAGCGAGTTGTGACTTTCGATCATTAATTGACCAGCAGATTTGAGATCACCCTTGCGCAACATCGTGGCGAAGTCGCGGACGCGTTGATTTTCGCTGACTACATGACGCGCGCGACGAAACACAGTTTTGTCGGTGATGGTCGCTAATGACTGAAGTTTGGCGATGCGCAGCGGACCGATTATTTTTTCGGCAGCAGCACACTGCACGACGCGCTCGCCGTAACTGCTGGATGTGAGTTTGCGTTCGGCAACGAATTGCACGACGATTTTTACATCGTTGGGTAGTTGCACTGGTGAAATTGTCAGTTCGTGACAATCAATAAGTAGCGCATGGTCGCGGATGCCAGATGCGACAGTGAGTTGATCCATTATTCCGCACGGCACGCCAACTGCGCGGTGTTCGGCGCGTTGGCAAAGTTTCGCGCGCTCGACTGGTGTGCTCGTGTCGCCGAGGGCGAGCGCGGTTGCAACTTCGATTGCGGCGCTTGACGACAAGCCGGCGCCAATCGGAATGGTGCACGAAATTTCGCCGTCGAAGCCTTGGGCGCGATTTTGCATTTCGGCGGCGACACCTGCGACGTATCGTCCCCAACTTGGCGTGACTTTTTCGGGCGAAGAGTTCGGCAATTCAAACTCGACTGGCTCTGGCTCGTTTTGACTGCGCAACCGAACCGTCGATGTCGCGCGGGTGCCGCTAATTGTTGTGTAGCGATCGATCGCCATCGGCAAAACAAGCCCGCCCGTGTAGTCGGTGTGGTCGCCAATCAAGTTGACGCGCCCAGGGGATCTAAATGAAAGTTGCTTGTTAGACATAGCCTTTAATCACTCTAGTAATTGACCTGAAGAGCAGAAACGGGAGAGAATAACGACGTGCCAAAAGCAAAAATTTCGTCGACGATTGAACTTGAATACCAAACGTTTGGCGATTCAAAAAATCCTGCCCTTGTTCTCATGGAAGGGCACGGCGCCCAAATGGTCAAATGGGACACTGAGTATTGCGAAATGTTTGCTGCCAAGAATTTGTATGTAATTCGT
>JAQCDG010000004.1 GCA_027731085.1 Actinomycetota bacterium
CCGCAATGAAGTGCCGTCAAGTTTGCCCTTCATCGACTGCATCACCAAACTCGTGGCTCGAGCGGCGCCAGTGCTCGTCGGAATAATATTGATCGCTGCCGCTCGCGCTCTTCGCAAGTCGCTGTGCGGCCCATCAACAATTGACTGATCACCCGTATAAGCGTGAATCGTCGTCATTAAACCATTCTCGACGCCAAACGCATCGTCCAAAACTTTCACGAGTGGCACGAAACAATTTGTCGTGCAGCTCGCATTCGAAACAACCTTGTGTTTTTTCGGGTCGAAATCATTGTGATTTACGCCGTAAACGAATGTTGCGTCTGCATTTGTCGCGGGTGCAGAGACCACAACACACTTAGCGCCGGCATCGAGGTGTGCGGCCGCCTTGTCACGGTCAGTGAAAAAACCCGTTGACTCAACTACGACGTCGACACCGAGAGCACCCCAGCCCAATTCTTTCGGGTCACGCTTCGACAACACTTTTAATAGTTTCGAATCGATGCTGATGCCCTCATCCGTAGCTTCGATTCTGTTCGGCAAGACACCAAGCACAGAGTCGTATTTCAGCAAATGCGCCATCGTCTTCACAGCACCCAAATCGTTGACAGCGACGATCTCGATATCAGCACCCGACTGCTTGACAGCACGATAAAAGTTTCTGCCGATTCGGCCAAAGCCGTTGATGCCTACTCGAATAGTCATGTCTGAAATCTTAGTCAGATGACTTATTCAGCGAGAAATGTCACGATGCGTAACACGAGGGTTGTGAGCATTCTCAATCAACCATCTTTTGAACTGCTCAGCAATTACGACCGAACGGTGTCGGCCACCAGTACAACCAATGGCCACTGTCAGGTAACTCTTGCCCTCGGCTTTGTATGCCGGCAACAAAAGCGTCAACATCTGCGTCAGTTGCTCAAGAAACTTTTGCGATAGATCTTGAGACATCACGAATTCGTGTACGGGTTCGTCGAGCCCAGACAAGGGTCGCAAATTCTCGTCCCAGTGCGGATTAGGCAAAAACCTGACATCAAACACCAAATCAACATCCAGTGGTAGCCCGTGCTTATAGCCAAATGACACGACCGAGACCTGCATCGCATCAAGCACACCATCTTCGTTGAACAGTTCACCGAGTTGCGACTTCAATTGATGAATCGTCAAAATTGTTGTGTCAATCACGAGATCTGCTTCGGCTTTTACTGGCTCGAGAAGTGAACGCTCTTTGGTGATTGCTTCTTCAACTCCAGACTTTCCTTCAGCGAGTGGATGTTTGCGTCGGGTCGCACCATAGCGCTTGACCAATTCAGAGTTCGTCGCGTCCAAAAACAACATTCGTACTCGGTGACCCGATGTTCGTAACCGTTTCAAAACCTCAATCACACCAATTTGAGCAGTTGGTGTGCCGACAACGAGGGCAAGTTTCGCCAGTGACTCTCCGACGGCGGCAATCTCGACGACTTTGTCGATCAACTCAGTTGGCATGTTGTCAACGACGAACCAACCCAAGTCTTCGAGATCATCGGCGGCCTGAGAACGCCCGGCGCCAGAAAGACCTGCGATCAACAAGATGTCAGCCATCTCTAATAAGGCTATCTACGGCGTGTTGTCTGGCGATGAATGAAAGTGCTCAAAGATGGCATCCGCCGTGCGTTTGGGCAACCACTTAAGTTCGGCAAGTGCTTCGCGAGTCGCAGTCTTAACTTGTTTGACGCCACCCAAAGCATCAAGCAATTTCTTCGCACGAGTTGGGCCCAACCCTGAAATGCCGTCTAGTTCGCTCTTTGTCATTCGCTTGCCGCGTAGTTCGCGATGGAATCGATTGGCGAATCGATGAGCCTCATCGCGGATAACTTGCAACATAAATAATGCGTCACTACCCCGCGGCACTTCAACTGGCTGGTCGTTGCCCGGTATAAAAACTTCTTCGAGCCTCTTGGCCAGAGCGGCGACTGGTATTTCATGCTCTAGACCCAACTCGCGTACGACTTGTTCGGCGACGCCAAGTTGGCCCTTGCCACCGTCTACCAATAACAGTTGCGGCGCATAAGAAAACTTGCCAGGTCGATCACCACGCTCATTAACAGGCTGGTCTCGCTCCTTTATATACGCAGTAAGTCTGCGTGTTAACACCTCACGCATCGCCGCATAGTCGTCGTTGCCCTGACCGCTCTTGATTTTGAATCTTCGATATTCGCGCTTCAATGGCAAGCCATCTTCAAGCACAACCATTGAACCGACGTAGTCGGTGCCTTGCAGGTGGGCCATGTCGTAACACTCAATGCGCAACGGCGCCTCGGGTAAACCCAAAAGATCTTGCAACTCACTCAACGCGCGCGAACGAGCCGTGTGATCTGCCGCTCGACGAAGTCTGTGGCGATTGAGTTCTTGGGTTGCATTTTGCGTCACCAGTTCGTGCAATTCGCGCTTATCGCCTCGATATGGCACTCGAACTTCGACTTTAGAATTTTTAGATTGACTCAGCCACTGCTCAAGCACCTCGTTGCGTTCTGGCTCACACGGCAAGACAACAATTTTTGGTATACCCAATATCGGTGACTCATCATAAAGTCGCTCGACGACAAGCGCTGCGAGTCCGGCACTCGTAACATCTTCGACTTTGTCGACGATAAAACCTTTTCGTCCAACGACTCGTCCCTTTCGGACATAAAAAACTTGCACCGACGCTTCGAACTCGTCCTCGGCTATGCCAATTACGTCAAGATCTTCGTCCCTCTCACCGACCATTTGCTGTCGCTCCAAGGCCAGTTTGATCGCCTCAAGATGGTCACGGTGTTTCGCAGCGCGCTCGAATTCTTGGGCCTGCGAACTCTCTGCCATTTGTTTTTCAAGCCGAGTTACAACAACTTCACTTTCGCCATCCATAACTTGCAAAAAGTCATGCACCAATTCTGAGTACTTTGAGGCATCAACTGAACCAACACATGGCCCAGAACATTTTTCGATGTGAAAAAGTAGACAAGGTCGACCAAGTCGCTCGTGTTGTTTAAATGTCGCTGCCGAACAAGTTCTAATTGGAAATGTCTTCAGCAGTAGGTCAAGTGTCTCGTGAATCGCCCAACTATGTGGGTACGGCCCGAAATATCGAGTTCCTTTTCGCTTTCGGCCTCGCATCACCATCGCCCGCGGCCACTGCTCGTCAATCGTCACCGCCAAAAATGGATAACTCTTGTCGTCGCGTAGTCGAATGTTGAACCTCGGCGAGTAACGATTAATTAAACTGTGCTCAAGAATCAGCGCTTCTATTTCGTTGCGAACCTCGATCCATTCGACACTGTGAGCAGCAGAAACCATGTTGCTTGTTCGTGGATGCAAACTTTCAGCCTTGGCGAAATAGCTGTTGACTCGTGCGCGCAGGTTGTTGGCTTTGCCGACATAGATAACTCGCCCACTAGCATCTTTGAATTGGTACGACCCTGGTGTTTCAGGTATTACCCCAGAAGGTTTTTGCACAATCGCAATCTATTTCTTTTTAGTTTGCACGGTCTTCACGGTTTTCACGGGGCTCGCAGATTTAGTGTCTTTTAGTATCTGTGCAAGATATTTACCAGTGTGCGAGCCTGCAACTTTGGCTACGGCTTCTGGCGAACCTTCGGCAACGATTAATCCTCCACCGCTTCCACCTTCTGGCCCCAGATCGATCACCCAGTCGGCAGACTTGATCACATCTAAATTGTGCTCAATCACCAATACGGTGTTTCCGGAGTCGACGAGTCTCGCTAAGACGATCAACAAGCGCCGCACATCTTCGAAATGCAGTCCTGTTGTCGGCTCGTCGAGCAAATAAATTGTGCGACCGGTGCTTCGTTTAGAAAGTTCGCTTGCGAGCTTTACTCGCTGTGCTTCGCCGCCTGACAGAGTGGGTGCCGACTGCCCAAGTCGAACATATGCCAGACCTACATCGACGAATGTCTGCATATGGCGGGCTATGCGCGGCTGATTTGCGAAATACTCAACTGCATCGCCGATTGGCATGTCCAAGATATCGGCGATGTTTTTACCTTTGAATGTGATGTCGAGCGTGTCGCGGTTGTAGCGGGCGCCTTTGCAAACCTCACACGGCACATAGACATCAGGCAAGAAGTGCATCTCGATCTTGATTGTTCCGTCACCTGAGCACGCTTCGCACCTGCCGCCGGTCACATTAAAACTGAATCGTCCTGGTTGATAGCCCCGAACCTTGGCCTCAGGTGTCGATGCAAAAAGTTTGCGAATGTCATCGAACACACCCGTATAAGTTGCTGGGTTTGAGCGTGGCGTTCTGCCAATCGGCGATTGGTCCATGTCGATGACTTTGTCGAGATTCATCACACCGTCAACGCCTGTGTGTCGACCAGGTGCATCTTTAGATTTATAGATTTTTTGCATCAGCGACGGCAATAAAATATCGCGTATCAGAGTGCTTTTACCACTGCCCGAAACGCCGGTCACGGCTACAAAACATCCGAGCGGAATTTTCACATTCAGATTTTTCAAATTATGTTCGCGAGCGCCACGAATTGTCAGGAAATCTTTGCCGGGTTGCCGTCGCATCGCCGGCGTCGCAACACTGCGCTGACCTGAAAGGTATTGTCCCGTCATTGAGTTCTTGACCTTGAGCACACCTTTGACCGGCCCGCTGTAGATAACTTGCCCGCCATGCTCGCCAGCGCCCGGACCAATATCAACCAGCCAGTCACTCGACCGAATCGTGTCCTCGTCGTGTTCAACGACGATCACGGTGTTGCCGAGATCGCGCAACCGTTGCAGGGTTTCGATCAATCGATGGTTGTCGCGCTGATGTAAACCAATGCTCGGCTCATCGAGCACATATAGCGTGCCAACCAATCCCGAACCGATCTGACTGGCCAGACGAATGCGTTGTGCTTCACCACCTGCCAAAGTTGCCGCGGCACGTGAAAGAGTCAAATAGTCAAGACCCACATCTAACAAAAAGCCGAGTCGCGCATTGATTTCTTTGGTGATTCGCTCAGCGATCATCGAGTCACGGTCCGATAGCTGTAAACCAGCGAGAAACTTTGCCGACTCGCCAATCGAAAGATTGCAGACTTCAGAAATGTGTCTGCCCTCAACCAAGACGGCCAGTGACTCGGGCTTGAGTCGTGCACCTTTACAAGATGGGCATGGAACTTCGCGCATATAACTCTCGAACTGCTCGCGTGCGTTATCGCTCTCGGCACTTTCGTGACGACGCTTGATCCACGGAATAACGCCCTCATACGATGTGCTGTATTCGCGAGTGCGACCGTAACGATTGCGATACTTGACCATCATGTTGTCGTCCACGCCGTTCATCACGATCTTTTGCGCCTTAGGCGATAGTTTCGACCATTTTTTGTCAAGATCAATTTCAAATCGGTCGGCTACTGCTTCGAGCATTCGAGTGAAGTACTGAGTGTGAGCCGAACGCCACGGCGCAATTGCACCCTCGTTGATGCTCAGGTTCGGGTCTGGCACCACAAGCTCAACATCAACTTCATATTTCGTACCGAGACCAAGACAATTATCACACGCACCAAAGGGTGAGTTGAAAGAAAAATTCCTAGGGGCTAGTTCTTCGTAACTCGTGCCACATTTTGGGCAGGCCAAGTGTTGACTAAAAGTAATTGGCTCGCCACCATCGACAATTTCGATCTCAGCAACACCATTGGCCAAGCGCAATGCAGTTTCGAGTGAATCGGTTAATCGACGGGTGATTCCATCACGACGCACGAGACGATCAACGACGATATCAATCTGATGCTGCTCATATTTCGCCAATCGTGTTTTCTTTTTTAAGAATTCGCTGATCTCTACAACTTCGCCGTCAACTCGAGCACGCGAGAAGCCTTGAGAGGCAAGTTCTTGCAGCAACGTGTCATACTCGCCTTTTCTACCTCGCACCACGGGCGCCAGGATCTGAAACCGAGTGCCTTCTTCGAACTTCATGATTCGATCCACGATTTGTTGTGGCGTCTGGCGTGATAACCGAGTCATGTCGCGCGAACAATGTTGAACACCGATACGGGCATACAACAGACGCAAATAGTCGTAGACCTCGGTGATCGTGCCGACCGTCGATCTCGGGTTGCGCGATGATGACTTTTGGTCAATCGAGATCGCCGGTGACAAACCGTCAATTAAATCGACATCTGGTTTGTCCATTTGTCCCAAAAACTGACGGGCATATGAACTGAGAGATTCGACATAACGTCTTTGACCTTCGGCATAAATGGTGTCAAATGCAAGACTCGATTTACCCGAACCCGACAAACCTGTCAGCACGATCAACTTGTCGCGTGGCAGTTCGACATTGATGTTCTTGAGATTGTGCTCACGAGCACCACGGACAACTATCTGATTTGCCATCACAGGCAGGCTACAAAGTGTTAGTGGGCATCCCGTAATTCGCGCTTGAGTTCTTTTACTTCGTCCCTGAGACGTGCGGCATATTCAAACCGCAATTCTTCGGCCGCCATATTCATCTCTTCTTCGAGGGTCATAATCAATCGGGCTAACTCGCTCTCAGGCAATGCCCGCAGCTCGCGAACAACCTTGTCTCGTTCGCGGTCTTTGCGCTTGCCTTTGCCCGGCATCGGCGCGGTATTGCTCGGACGCAGCACTGAAAGAATGTCGCCAATCGCTTTGCGCACAGTCTGCGGGTTGATGCCATGCTTCGTGTTGTACGCAACCTGCAACTCTCGGCGACGGGCAGTTTCTGAAATTGCAAACTCCATTGCGGCAGTCCGATTATCGGCGTACATAATCACTTGACCGTCGACATTTCGCGCCGCACGACCGATCATCTGCACGAGAGAAGTCTGGCTGCGCAGAAAACCCTGCTTGTCGGCGTCCAAGATCGCCACGAGCGAAACCTCTGGCAAGTCAAGACCTTCACGCAACAGGTTGATGCCAACCAATACATCGAATTCACCCAATCGCAATGCGCGTAAAATCTCAATGCGCTCAATCGTGTCGATATTCGAATGCAGATATCGAACCCGCAGACCTTGCTCAATTAGATATTCAGAAAGATCTTCCGACATTTTTTTGGTCAAAGTCGTGACCAGCGTTCTGTCGCCTTGCGCTGTTTTGATCTTGATCATTTCGATCAGGTCGTCTATCTGGCCCTTGGTCGAACGAACGATTACCTCGGGGTCGATTAATCCAGTTGGTCGAACAATCTGCTCGACAACCTGATCACTTAATTCAATTTCAAACTTTGCTGGCGTTGCCGAGAGAAAAATACACTGATTTAGACGCTCCATTGTTTCTTCGAATCGCAGTGGACGATTGTCTATCGCCGAGGGTAAGCGAAAGCCGTGCTCGACCAAAGTTTGTTTTCGACTTCTGTCGCCGGCGAATTGCCCGTGTAGTTGGGGCACGGCCACATGGCTCTCGTCAATTACCAACAAATAATCTTTTGGAAAATAGTCAAGTAGCGTAAACGGAGGTTCGCCCGGTTGACGCCCGTCAATATGCATCGAATAGTTTTCAATGCCGTTGCAATAGCCAACTTCTTTCATCATCTCAAGGTCGAACATCGTGCGCATCCGAATTCGTTGTGCTTCGAGCAATTTGTTCTGAGTTTCAAAAACGCTCAATTGCGATGCCAATTCTTTTTCGATGCCCAGCATCGCCACTCGCATGCGTTCTTCACCGGCTACATAATGAGTCGCCGGAAAGATAACGATCTCGGTCAAGTCACGCAGTGTCTCGCCGGTGAGTGGGTCGACGACAGAAATGCGTTCGACTGTGTCGCCGAACATTTCTAGACGTGTGACAGTTTCTTCATACGCTGGATGAACTTCAATCGTGTCACCGCGCACCCGAAAATTGCCGCGACCGAGCGTCATGTCGTTGCGGTCATATTGCAGATCAACCAGCCTCGCCAAAATGCTCCGCTGGTCGTAGTCAACCCCCGTATGCAACTCGAGCAGATTGCCCCGATATTCACCAGGGTCACCCATGCCGTAGATACAACTGACCGAGGCAACAACAATCGTGTCGCGCCTCGTTAGAAGCGCCGCAGTCGCAGAGTGTCGAAGTCGATCAATTTCATCGTTGATCGAAGAATCTTTCTCAATGAATGTGTCGCTCGAGGCAATATAGGCCTCTGGCTGGTAATAGTCGTAGTAACTGACGAAATATTCGACACGGTTATTCGGAAAGAACTCGCGCATTTCTTGGGCCAACTGCGCTGCGAGCGATTTGTTTGGGGCCAAAATTAGCGTCGGACGCTGAACTTGTTCGATTGTCCAGGCGATCGTCGCCGATTTTCCAGAACCGGTGATGCCCAATAAAGTTTGAAACCGATCGCCTCGCTTCACACCTGCAGCAAGCTTGGCGATCGCCTCAGGCTGATCACCCGCTGGTTTAAACGGAGACTCAACGACAAATTTGCGTTCGGTCATTTCAGAGAAATTATCCACGACCACGCGAGATCAACATTTTTTATCAATTGATCGCGATCGCCCGAATTATCGATGACATGACCGGCGATTGCGAGTCGTTGTTCGCGAGTCGCCTGTTTCGCCACGCGTGCACGAGCATCTTCTGCCTTCATATTTCGTTGTTCGATAAGTCGTTTGATCGCAATTTCTACATCGAGGTCAACTACGAGCACACCATCCAGACCTTCGCGCGGATTTTCGACAAGAAGTGGAATATCAAGCACGACTACTTTGGTCGTGCCACGGAAGCCTTCAACTCGCTCACTCATAACCCGCTGCACAATCGGGTGAACGAGTTCGTTAAGAGTCTTGAGCAACGTCGCATCACTGAATACTTTGGTTGCTACCGCCGCTCGATCTAATGTCTTGTCTGGCGCAACGACCTCGTTGCCAAAAATCTCAACCATTTTGGTGTAGACCTCGGCGCCAGGTCGTTGTAATTCGCGCACGATTTGGTCAGCATCGATTAATTCGGCGCCACGGGCTATCAAGAGTCGAGCAACCTCAGATTTGCCAGAGCCAATGCCACCAGTGAGTCCAATGAGAATCATCAGATACTCACCGTATCTAAAACTGGGTTTTTTATCAGCCTGCGCTTGGTTCTTCTGTGGCCTTTGGTTCTTCTGCAGGTGCAGCGTTTGGATCAAAGAATTCGGCCCATGCTGTCTCTCGAGTTGAATCGTCACCACTCACCCAGTTGCCCTGCTCATCTGTTTGAAACTGACCACGATATTCTTCGGCCAACTCGCCACCCTCAGCAGCTTGCTTGATCGACAGGCTGATGCGTCGACGTGCAAGGTCGAGATCGATGATCTTGACCCAAAGCTCTTCGCCTGGGGTAACAACTTGCTCTGGGGCCTCAACATGATGAGTTGACATCTCAGAAATGTGAACCAAACCTTCGATGCCATCGCCAACTTGCACGAAACCGCCGAACGGTACAAGTTTTGTAACTCGACCATAAACCAACTGGCCAACCTGATGGCTTGATGCGAACTCTTGCCATGGGTCTTGCTGCGTCGCCTTGAGTGAAAGCGAAATGCGATCGCGTTCACGATCGATCTCAAGGACTTTCACCGAAACTTCATCGCCAATTTTTACAACAGCACCTGGGTTATCGACATGCTTCCACGAGAGTTCAGAAACGTGAATCAAACCGTCCATGCCACCAAGATCTACGAACGCACCGAATGCGACAACACTCGAGATACGACCGGTGCGTACTTCGCCAACTGCGATATTCTCAAGAAAATCGGTCTGAGTGCCTTTTTGACTGACTTCAAGCAATGCACGTCGTGACAACACAACGTTGTTGCGCTGCCGATCAAGTTCGAGAATCTTGGCGGTGATGCGCTGCCCGAGATACGGTGCGAGATCGCGCACGCGGCGCAACTCAACCAGTGACGCAGGCAGGAAACCGCGCAAGCCAATGTCAACGATGAGCCCACCCTTGACGGCTTCAATAACGAGGCCTTCGACAGTGCCATCTGCGTTTTTGATCGCCTCGATGTCGCCCCACGCACGCTCATATTGTGCGCGCTTCTTTGAAAGCAACAAGCGGCCTTCTTTGTCTTCGAGAGTAAGAATCAAAGTTTCGATCTTTTCACCCAACTTCACGATTGTGTTTGGATCTGCGTCATGGCGCATCGAAAGTTCGCGGTTTAAAATTACGCCTTCAGTTTTGTAGCCAATCTCGACAAGCACTTCGTCGCGAGTGATCCGCACAACTGTGCCGCTGACAAGCTTGCCTTCTTTGAGTTCAACCATCGTTTCGTTGATTGAATCTACGAACGAGACATCTCGTTCAGTAACTTTGCGCGGGGTGTAATTGCCTTCTGCGTCGAATGTTCCCATTTCAGGGCTCGACATCAATTGAGTTGTTGACACTGTTATTGCTTTCGGTGGATAGGAGATGTGGATAGGACAGTTAAGCCTACCTGCGACGGCACTTTACGGGGCGTGGAATCAGGCTTTTGCCGATGCCCAACTATCGCCCCACGCCAGATTGACCTCAAGAGGCACGGCGAGTTTGGCGGCATCTCGCATCGAGTCACGCACTAGTGCCTCGACATTGTCGTGTTCGGCGCTGACAGCCTCAACTATCACCTCGTCATGCACTTGTAAAACCAACCGAGATTCAAAGCCTCCGCTCTCAAGTGTCTGATCAAGACTCACAATTGCGACCTTGAAAATGTCGGCAGCCAAACCTTGAATGCCCGAGTTCATGGCTTGGCGCTCGCCAATCTGACGAATTCTGAAATTTGGATTTTGCAGTTCGGGGATCAATCGTCGGCGACCAAACAATGTTTCTGTGTAGCCGCGTTTTCTAGCTTCTTCGATTGTCTCGTCCATATATTTCTTCACTCTCGGGAAAGCCGCAAAGTATGCCTCAAGTATTTCGCTCGCCTCACTCACGCCGATCGCAAGGCGTTGCGCCAAACCGTATGCCTCCATGCCATAGGCGAGCCCGTATGAAATCATTTTTGCTTTTGATCTTTGCTCGCTCGTCACCTTGTCGGTAGCGACACCGAAAACATTCGCCGCAGTCATATTGTGAATGTCGACATTTTTGTTAAACGCCTCAATCAACCCAGGATCATTGGCCAGATGCGCAATGCATCGCAATTCGATCTGGTTGTAATCGGCCACCAAGAATTGGCAATTCTTACGCGGCACAAATGCTGTGCGAAAAACCTTTCCTTGTTCACTGCGCACCGGAATATTGTGCAGGTTTGGTTGATCACTGCTCAAACGACCTGTACGCGCAACAGTCTGATTAAAGGTTGCATGAATGCGACTATCACTTTCAACGACGCTAAGCAAACCCTCGCCGTACGTCGAACGCAATTTCTCAACTTCGCGATACTCAAGCAGCGGTTCAATAAATTCTGGCCACTCGTCTTTGAGTTTCTCTAAAGTTGCGGCGTCGGTGCTTGGTCCTGTTTTGTTCTTCTTGCCTGGTGTTAATTTCTTATCTTCGTAGAGAATCTTTCGCAGTTGCAACGGCGAGTTCAGATTGAACTCTTGTTTGGCGACGCTATGCAATTGTTTAGTCAGCGCGAGACATTCGGCGGTCAGACGCTTGTTGATTTCGCTGAGTTCCTTTTTGTCGACGGCAACACCGAGAAACTCCATTCGGGCCAAGACTCTCACCAGCGGTTGTTCAATATCTGAATATAGTTTCATCAATTTTTGACTCGCGAGTGCTGCTGTTAAGGCTTGCGATACCAATGAAACACCGAGGGCCTCGACCGCCGCAACACTGCTGGCCACACTCGCAGCGTCGGGTGTATCAAAGTTAAGTTGACCGTCTTGCATCTTCGAATCTGTTGTCGCAAATTCGACATCCAGGTAACGCGACACAACTTGTCTGATTTCATATCGAGACTCAGACGGGTCAAGCAGATATGCAGCGATCGCCGTATCAAGAACCATCTCTTTGAGGTCGATGCCGAGACCCAAGCAACTGCGCATCAGTGGTTTGACATTGTGTCCACGAAATTTGAAGCCACCGTTGAGAAAAGTCTTCACTTCAGTGGACACGAGGATCTTTGCAGAAATCCAAAAGACTTTTGACTTCTTCAAATCATCAACGACTGCAAGACCAAGAAGTTCAGTTCGGCCTGGGTCACCCAACCATGCCGCAGCCACATCGACTACGTCATGCTTTTGCAGCGCAGCAACCGCATCTTTGATGGTTTCACAATTCTCGATTACTGCAGAAATCGACGAAGTTGCGCCACCATCTTGCTTGGCGCCACTCTCGGTCAGTTCCGCTGGCGCTAAATCAATGCCAGCGAAATGTTTCGTCGCCTCGGTGAACCGACTGAACATTGTCTTGAATTCAAAAAGTGCGAAAACTTCTTTGACAGCATTTGCGTTTGGCTTGGGTGATAGCGCGTGCAGATCGATCGTCATGGGCGCATCGCGTCGCAACACCATCAGTTTTGCGTTGCGCAAAACTCTCCCACGACTCTCAATCAGCGCCTGTTTAAGCTTTGGTGTCTGCTCATCTGCATGATCAAATACCGCTTCGATGTTTTGATACTTGTTTATCAATTTTGCAGCGGTTTTTTCACCAACACCTGGCACGCCATCCAAATTGTCGCTCGGGTCGCCGCGCAATGCCGCATAATCGGCATATTGTTTCGGCGTAACACCAGTGCGCTCTAAAATGCCCGCCTCGTCGTAAAGCGCATAATCACTGACGCCGCGCTTGTTGTACAGAACGCGAATGTGCGGATCACTGACTAATTGATAGTTGTCGCGGTCACCGGTGACAATTATCAGATCGTCGCCCATATCCAATGCTTTTTCGGCGATCGTCGCGATCAAGTCGTCGCCTTCGAAACCAGCCGCGTCAATTGCAGTAACGCCCATTTTCGACAGCATCTCGCGAATTAGATCCAGCTGTTGATACAAAATATCGGGCTGCGCCTCGCGTTGCGCTTTATATTCGGGTGCCGCTTCGTGGCGAAAAGTCGGTTCTTTACGATCGAATACGACCACAACACCATCGGGCTTGTGATCGCGCATCAACGTCAACAACATTGACGTGAATCCGTAAATCGCGTTCGTCACCTGACCATTCGCGGTAACCATGTCGGTCGGCAATGCAAAAAACGCCCGATACGCCAGTGAGTTGCCATCCAGCGCCATCAACTTCATATCTAGAAACTAGTCGTCACGCCGTCATGGCGAACGACGCACTTTGCGCTTGTCAATTACGGATGTAACTTGCCGGCGATGATTTGCTCGGCGATCTCGCCCATCTTCTTGCGCTCTGACATCGCCATGCTCTGGATGTATGTGTACGAATCAGCCTCGGACATTTTGTACTTATCAATCAACAAACCTTTGGCTCGGTCAACCAACTTGCGAATCTCGAGTTGTGCACCAAGCGCCGCCACTTCGCCACTTAGTGAGCGCAATTCAGCAAACCTTGCAATCGCAAGTTCGATCGCCGGCACCAAGTCGGTTTTTTGAAACGGCTTGACCAAATATGCAAGCGCTCCTGCATCTCGAGCCTGCTCAATGATCTCGCGCTGACTGAAAGCAGTCAACATCACGACTGGGCAGATTTTTTCGTCAGAAACGATCTTGGCCGCCTCGAGCCCAGACATGCCGGGCATCTTGATGTCGAAGATCGCAACATCTGGTTTAGTCTCACGAACAAGTTCAACGGCCTTATCTCCACGACCAACATCACCCACAACTTCGTAACCCTCTTCTTGAAGACTCTCGCGCAGGTCTAAGCGAATGATCGCTTCATCTTCAGCCAAGACAATTCGAGTCGCCATAAAATTTACAACGCTCAGCTTCGCAATTTGTCTAACAACTGGTCTTGTTGTAGCTCGTTTTCGGCAATTGATGAGAGCAGATGTTGGTGATACTTCTGAATAGTTTCAAGATTTCGTTGTGCTTCATGGTGTTCAAGTGCCGCGTCAGCAGTTTCGGCGACCATCGCTCGCATTTCCTTATCTTGTGCTTCACTTTCAACGAATGCAAGTTGCTCTGAGGTGATGCGCAGTTCATCGCGCAACTCGCGCATCGTCTGCGTGCCACGACGCAAGCGCCGCTCTACAAAACGATTGTTCAAATTTTGTGTTGTCATTGAGTGCCCGAGGCGGGAGTCGAACCCGCACGCCCTTTCAGACAACGGATTTTGAGTCCGTCGCGTCTGCCATTCCGCCACTCGGGCTTGCCCGCTAAGCGTATCTACCAATCTCTTGCACCCACACGGTGCAGCAACTGCACGATGACTCTCGTTTCTTCTACGATGTAGTCAACACGAAAGGCACCTCTCAAACGATGCTTGCATTCACCTTTCCTGGTCAAGGCTCTCAGCGACCAGGCATGGGCAAACCTTGGGTCGACCACGAAAGTTGGGAACTGGTCACTGAGGCGTCTGAAATCGCAAATCGTGATGTCGCCGATCTGCTACTCAACTCTGATGCTGAGACTCTTAAAGACACTCGCAATGCCCAGTTGTCAACATTTGTTTTAAGCCTGATGGTGCTCGACGCAGTTGAACGACTCGGCTTCGAACCAAGCCTCTGTGCTGGTCATTCGCTAGGTGAATACACCGCACTCACCGCCAACGGTGCGCTCGGTTTCGAAGATGGCATTCGTCTTGTTGTCGAGCGAGCCGCTGCGATGCACGAGGCTGGCGAGAAAACACCCGGTGTGATGTCGGCAGTGCTCGGCCTTGATGATGATCAAGTTGAAACTGCGTGTCGTCGCGCCGATAGCGATGTTTGGGTTGCAAATTTCAATGCACCTGGTCAAGTTGTGATTGCCGGCACTTCGGCAGGCGTTCAATTGGCATCTGAACACGCCAAAGAACTCGGTGCTAAGCGTGTGATGGCACTACCTGTTTCGGGCGCGTTTCATACTCCACTAATGGCGCCCGCACGCGAGAGACTTCGTGAAGCAATCGCTTCGTCAAAACCGCGCGATTCAGATGTGCCGATCGTTTCCAATGTCGATGCCAAGGCGCACGACCAAGGAAATGAGTGGACAACGCTTTTGTCGGCGCAACTGTCTAGCCCCGTGCGTTGGAAGCAATGTCTACAGACGATGTCAGAAAGTGGGATAAACAACTTCGTCGAACTCGGACCAGGTGGTGTGCTCACAGGCATGGCCAAGCGCACAATCGAATCGGCGCGAACTCTAAGCATCAGCACACCAGATGAACTCAACAAACTGATCGAATGGATTGGTGGGTCGTCGTTACCCGCACAACAACTTCATGAAGGTGAGCATCTTTTTGCGGTTGAACGCATGGTTGTCAGCCCTGGGGCGGGTGTATTCGTGCCAAACAAATCAATCGCGAATGGTACGCGCATTAGCGTGGGTGATGTGCTCGGTATGGTTGGCCAACAAGAAGTGCGCTCTTTTTTTGACGGCGTTTTACAAAACTACATCAGCGTTGAAGGCGAGCGATTGACAGCACATCAACCAATCGCCTGGCTGCGAACAATATGACCGTGACTTTTTCATGCCGATAATTCCGAGTGGCGCAATCGGCGCAAAAATTATTGGCTGGGGCACTTCGTTGCCGCAAAAAGTCGTCACCAACGACGAATTGTCAAAAACAATGGACACCTCAGATGAATGGATTCGTGAACGCACTGGCATCGAGCGTCGACATATTGGCGGCACGACTGCAAGTTTGTCGATCGAGTCAGGACGAAAAGCAATCGAAATGTCGGGCATAGATCCGTTGTCTATTGACGCGCTAGTTCTATCGACGACGACACCCGACAGAACGGTGCCAGCAACAAGTGCCACCGTGCAACACGGTCTTAGTCTGCGATGCGGCGCATTTGACGTCAACGCAGCATGTTCGGGCTTTGTGTATGCACTCATCACCGGTCACGGCCTCGTAGCGATGGGTATGAAGCGCATTTTAGTTATCGGTACCGACACACTTTCACGCATTACCGATTGGACAGATCGCAACACTGCGATCTTGTTTGCTGACGGTTCTGGCGCCGCGGTCATCGAAGCCAGTAGCGGTCCTGGTCAATTACTCGGCTGGGACTTTGACGCTGATGGTTCACTTGAAGATCTTCTTTATGCGGAAATCGGCGGCACTCTGCACATGGAAGGTAAAGAAGTGTTTCGTCGTGCCGTGCGCATCATGGTCGAATCTGCCGAAAAATCAATCAAAGCAGCAGGTCTCACAACAAATGAAATTGATTTGGTTGTCCCTCATCAGGCGAACCTTCGCATCATCGAGGCTGCTTGCAAACGACTCGACATTCCGATGAGCAGAACTTCGGTCGTGTTGAACGAGACAGGCAATACATCATCGGCATCAATTCCGTTAGCCCTATTCGATGCAGTTGACCGGGGTCGCGTTAAGTCTGGTGACAATGTTTTGCTCGTTGGTTTTGGCGCCGGAATGACAGCCGCGAGCGCCGTCATAAAATGGAATCAATCATGAGTCGAGTCGTCTTGATAACCGGGGGTGCCAAAGGCATCGGTCTTGCCTGCGCTCAACATTTTGCGAAACTCGGCGACAAGGTCGCGATTACATACAACAGCACAAAACCGACCGACGATTTTTTCGCCGTTAAGTGCGACGTCACATCTCAAACCGAAGTCGATGCGGCATTTGCTGCAGTCGAAGAAAAACTCGGACCCGTGCAAGTGCTCGTCTCAAACGCAGGTATCACCAAAGATCAGTTGCTTTTGCGCATGAGCGAAACCGATTTTTCGACGGTCATCGACGCCAACCTCACTGGCGCATATCGAGTTTGCAAACGCGCAACACAGAGCATGCTCCGCGCGCGTTCGGGTCGCATCATTTTGATGTCCTCAGTAGTCGGTCTACTCGGTTCGGCTGGTCAAGCCAACTACGCGGCATCGAAAGCCGGGCTTGTAGGTTTCGCACGATCATTGGCTCGCGAACTTGGCTCGCGAACAATCACCGTTAATGTCGTTGCGCCTGGGCCTGTAGAAACTGACATGACGGCGGCACTTACTCAAGAACAACGTGACAACATGCTCAACGCCGTGCCACTCGGTCGAATGGCGACGTCGCAAGAGATCGCCTCGGTTGTCGCATTTCTCGCCTCGCAAGATGCTGGCTATATAACTGGTGCAGTTATTCCAGTCGATGGCGGTCTCGGCATGGGACACTAGACTTATCACATGGACCAACAACTTTTTGATCGTTTTAAAAAATGCGCGGTAGATGTTTTGGCTGTTGATGCCGCCAAGATCACAATGGAAGCCAGCTTCAAGGATGATCTCGGCTCAGACAGTCTCGACTTGGTCGAATTCGTAATGGCACTTGAAGAAGAGTTCGGCATCACTGTGCCTGAAAGCGATCTTGAAGGTGTCGACACTGTCGGCAAGGCCTTCAACCTCGTAACCGCAAAAGTTTCTTGATTTCTAACCTGCTCTAACTTTCATGCAGGGTGCAGGTCATCGAGTTGCAATCACTGGATACGGTGTCGTTGCGCCATGCGGTATTGGTAAGCAAAACTTCTGGCAAGGGCTTCTTGGCGGCGGCATTTCAGGCAGCCATACAGTAGAAATCGAAAACTGGGATCCCTCGCCATATTTTGCCGGACCGAAAGAGGTGCGCCGTTCTGACCGTTGCGAACAATACGCATTGGCCGCCGCATCAGAAGCCATAGCACAATCAGGATCACTGCCCTACGAGGCGACTCGCATTGGCACGATCTTTGGCACCGGCATCGGTGGCTTGCGCACTCTCGAAGAACAAGTAATCGTGCGATTCGAAAAAGGCGAACGCCGCGTCTCGCCGTTCTTGGTGCCAATGATGATGTCGAATGCATCGGGTGCAGCAATTTCGATGCGTTATGGTTTCCAAGGTCCTGCTGAAACTATCTGCACTGCATGCGCCGCAGCGACACACGCTCTTGGTTATGCCGCCCGACTCGTGGCTTGGGGTCAATGTGATGCGGTTATCTCTGGTGGCGCCGAATCTGCCGCAACTATCACAGCAGTTGCTGGTTTTGTCAATATGACGGCATTGTCAACGACAAAAGTAAGCAAACCATTCGATGCAACGCGCGACGGTTTCATTTTCGGCGAAGGTGCCGCGGTTTTCGTTCTCGAACGACTAGATCTAGCACTTGCCCGTAACGCAAAAATCTACGGAGAAATCTTGGGCGCTGGCAGTAACGCCGATGCACACCATATAACTGCGCCATCGCCAGGCGGTGTGGGTGCAATCGCTTGCATGAAACTTGCACTCGATGACGCTGGTCTTTCGCCGAGCGACATCAAACAAGTAAATGCTCACGGCACATCGACACCTCTTAATGACGCTGCCGAGGCAAGTGCAGTCGCGGCAGTATTTGGTGCAACAAAACCACCGATGACTTCAATCAAGGGTGTGACTGGTCACCCACTTGGCGCCGCAGGTGCTCTTGAGGCGGCTGCAGTTTTACTTTCATTCGAACACAAGTTGATTCCCCCGACTGCAAACACGACGGCTGTTGATCCTGAAATGTCGGGCGTTGATATCGTCACTGGCAAAGCGCGTGCTTGGCAACCGGGGCCAACGATTTCAAATAACTTTGGCTTCGGTGGTCACAACGGCTCGATAATTATCGCGCCATACGCTTAAGCGCTGCAACACACGTCGATGCCTACGCATCGCAGCAACACACGTCGATGCTCACGCTCCGAAGCGAAGCTTCTTTGCTTACGCATCGACGATGACAAACAGCAATTCGCATTCGCAGGCAATTTCACCGTTGACTTTGGCGATGCCGGTGCCTTTGCCTGCTCGTGCCGACATGCGACCGAGTTGCACCGACATCTCAAGCACATCGCCTGGCGAAACCTGACGACGAAAACGGGCACCATCTAGACCGCCAAAAAGTGGCAACTTGCCCTTGAATTTTTCATCGCTCAAGATCGCGCATACCCCAACCTGGGCGATCGCCTCACACATCAAAACACCTGGCAATGTTGGCCGACCCGGAAAGTGACCGACAAAGAAATTCTCATCGCCCGTTAAGTGCCAAAGACCCGTAGCGCTTTGCCCCGGCACTAATGCGACGAGTTCGTCAACGAATAAAAACGGGTCACGATGCGGAATCAATTCGCTGGGCTTGGGCAACGAACTCACTTCTTAAGTGCCTCAAGCAAATTTGTTGGCGTATCTTTCGGCGAAACTTTATACCAAGCCTGCAATATCTTGCCTTTCTCGTCAATCAAGAAAGCCGAGCGCTCGATGCCCATATATTCGCGACCATACATCGATTTTTTCTTCCAAACTTTGTAAGACTTGGCAACTTTATGCTCGGTATCCGCAAGCAATGTGAAACCCAGCCCATATTTTTTGTCGAACTTCAATTGCTTGACTGGCTCATCTGGGCTGATGCCAATGATCAACGTCTTGCCAATTTTTTTACGGATATCGCGCAATAAGCACGACTGCACCGTGCACCCTGGAGTGTCTGCTTTTGGATAGAAATAAACAAGCACCTTGCTTTTTGCAAAGTCTTTCAGCGAGGTCTTTTCGCCCTTTTGATCAAGAAGTGAGATTGCGGGCGCTTTGGCACCTATTTTTAACATGGCAACAATTTAGCGTTTTGACGCAACCGGGCTATCAATCGCTGCACGAACCTCGGCAACATAGTTGGCAACAGAGTCGGCACCATCTTCGAGCAGGCGACGAACGACCGACGCGCCTTGAATCACTCCATCGGCAACAGAACACGCCTGTTTGGCTTGTTCAGCATTCGAAACGCCGACACCAACCAAGACTGGCATGTCGGTAATTTTCTTCAATCGCGTGGCCATTGCTACCGCGGTGGTTGCGAGTTCTGTCCTCTCGCCCGTAACGCCCAGCAAACCGACTGCATACACAAAACCACGCGCGCGATCGATAACTCGTGGCAGTCGCTCATCGGGCGCGGTCGGCGCCGCCAACATCACCGTTTCTATCAGCGCTTTATCTGCCGCAACAGCCCACTGCGCCGATTCTTCGAGCGGAAGATCAGGCACGATTGCCGCAACTACCCCAGATTCTCGAAGCGAGTTCGCAAATCGATCATGACCCGCTCGAAATACGGTGTTGTAATAACACATGACTATTAACGGCACATCAACGTCGACACTGCGCAGTTCGTGCAAAATCGAAGTCGGAGTCGCACCATCACGAAGCGCCTTCTCTGAAGCCATCTGAATTATCGGTCCATCCATCACCGGATCAGAAAATGGAATACCTACCTCAATCGCATCTGCGCCATTGGCTGCCGCTCCGCGAATCGCGTCTAACCAACCAGCTAGTCCACCCGTTATATAAGGAACAAGAATCTTGCGACCAAGTCTTCGAGACTCGCGCAACCGCACCTCAAGTGCGCCCGGGTTATGCATTGCAATCTTCATCACGCTGTGCGCTTAATTTAATTCGTCGCTGAGAATTGTCATCATCTGGGCAACATCTTTGTCGCCGCGACCTGACAGATTCATCAAAACTGTCTGACCTTGAATCTTTGGCGCCTCTTTGGCGATCCATGCAACAGCATGCGCACATTCAAGTGCAGGAATAATGCCTTCGGAACGTGCCAGCAATTTGAAACCTTCGATAACTTCTTGGTCATTCACGCTCGGGTATTCGGCGCGCCCGACAGATGCAAGATACGAATGCTCTGGTCCTACTCCTGGATAATCGAGACCCGCACTGATCGAGTGCGCTTCTTGCACTTGACCATATTCATCTTGCATCAGATAACTCTTCATGCCGTGCACGACACCGGGCGTACCTCTACCAACTGCTGCGCCACCCGCAGGCTCGACACCGACTAATCGTGTTTTAGCATCGACGAAGCCAGAAAAAATACCCATCGCGTTCGAGCCGCCACCTACACATGCAACCACGACATCTGGGTCAGAACCGTCGCACATTTCTCGAAATTGTTTGCGCGCTTCTTTGCCAATCACACTTTGAAATTGACGAACCATAAATGGATACGGATGTGGCCCCATGACAGAACCGATGCAGTAGTAACTAGTTTCGACACTCGCCACCCAATCGCGCATCGCTTCATTGACGGCATCTTTAAGAGTGCGACTGCCAGAATTTGCAGCCTCAACCGTCGCCCCCAGAAGTTTCATTCGAAACACATTCAAAGACTGACGCTCAACATCAACAGCGCCCATGTAAACCTTGCATTCAAGACCAAGTAGCGCCGCCGCTGTCGCAGATGCAACACCATGCTGACCCGCGCCAGTCTCGGCGATAATTCGCTTCTTGCCCATTCGTTTAGCAAGCAGTGCTTGACCCAGCACGCTATTAATTTTATGCGAGCCAGTGTGATTGAGATCTTCGCGTTTCAGAATCAATCGAATGCCGAGCTGCGCACCAAGATTGTGGCACTCGGTCAAAATTGACGGACGACCCGCATATTCGCGCAACAGATCATCAAGTTCGGTTCTGAAAATCGAATCGTTCCAGGCTTCGTTGAACGCCCGCTCGAGTTCTTCACAGGCCGGCACCAAAGTCTCAGGCACAAATCGACCGCCAAATTCACCAAACCGACCGTCGGCGCCTGGCGTCAACAACTCGCTCGGTACAGGTTTGGCGTTCATGCAGACTAAATGTATCCCAAGAGACTGCTACTGAGCATCCCAATTAAAGGGCTGGTTAGCGCCTTTTTTATTCTCGCTTTTGTCGACCAGTTCTAAGTCTTCAAATGCCGCACGGGCATTTTCGATAAAACGTTTCAACTTAATCGGATCTTTATATCCGTGGCTTTTCTCAACCCCCGAAGAAACATCCACGCCCCACGGTGCCACCTGATTAATCGCAGTCGCAACATTCTCGGCTGTCAGGCCACCCGCCAAAAGAACTCGAACAGTCTTGGGTATTTCACTAAGCAAATCATGATCATAAGTCGAACCAGAACCTGGTAGTGGTGAGTCAACCAAAATAAGGTTCGTCAAATAATCGTCTGCATTTTTTGCTTCGACCGAACCCGCGACGACTGCCTTAACAACCCATTTGATATCGATCATCACTTCGGCAACATTGGCCGCCGATTCATGACCATGAAGTTGCGCGCCGAACAAACCAGCCTCACGCACCGTGTCAATGACACGTTGCGGATGTTCGTCGCGAAAAACACCGACGGTCAAAACACTCTGTGGCAGGCGTCGCACGATTTCTTTAACACGTTGAGGCGCAACTTGTCGTGGTGACGGAGCAAAGATGAAGCCGAGCGCTTCAGCACCGAGGGCAACCGCCAGCAATGCATCTTGCTCGTTGGTGATGCCGCAAATTTTGATAAACATCAGACCCGCAAATCGCTGAGGGTCGTGGCGATGTTGTCAGCAGTCACGAGTGACTCGCCCACCAAAATGGCGTGATATCCGGCGTCGCGCAATTGCTGTGCATCTTTTCGGGTCTTCACACCAGACTCGGCAATTCGCAACACGCTTGCTGGCATTTTCTTCGCCATTCGCACTGCGCGTTGTTGATCGACTTCAAAAGTCTTCAGGTCGCGTTGATTTACACCTACAATTGATGCGCCAATTTCTAACGCAAGCTCAAGTTCTGCTTCGTCGTGCACCTCGACCAAGACATCTAGGTTAAGTTCTTGGGCAAAACTATGAAAATGCTCGAGCTCGGCTTTGTCGAGAGCAGCAACAATCAACAACACACAGTCGGCATTCATGATTTTTGCGTCACAAATGTCGTGCAAAGAAACGGTGAAGTCTTTGCGTAGCACCGGCAAATTCGTCGCGTTGCGGGCCGAATGTAAATCTTGGATTGAGCCGCCAAAAAACTCTGAGTCGGTCAACACCGATATGCAACTCGCGCCTGCTTGTTGGTATTGCCGTGCGATGAGCTCGGGCTGCAAATCATGGCTTAGTGCGCCACGCGATGGTGACCGACGCTTAATTTCGGCAATCACCGCCAAGTGCTGTTGAGAATCTTCGCTTAACTGCTTGGCGAAACCTCGTGACTCACCATTCTTTTTAGTCTTTTGAGCGACAACTATTAAATCTGTGAGTGATCTTGTGTCGCGCGACGCAACTTCGCGATGTTGAGCGAGAATCTTGTCGAGATACAAGAATTAAAGTCCCTTGCCGCCAATCGGCGTCAAAAACGAAAATTCAGGCGCGCCATCGACAAATGGAGCAAGAGTCTTCGACCAAGACGCAAATGCTTCAGAACCCATGTGCAGATTCGCCGCATCTTGATCGGCATAAAGTTCATAGAACCAGACCGTGTTCGACTCAACGGCATCGTGATGAAACACATAGAACCGCGTGCCAGCCTCACTCTTGGCTGTTTCGATGCCGGGCTTGACAGCCTCGGTCATCGCCTCGCGTTGGCCCTCTTTAATTTTCAGTTTTACTACTACTGCTACTTGCGACATTATTTCTCCTTTGATGTTAATTACGAGACTAATTCGTCACGGGTCGACTTTTAATAGCCGAGCCTTTGAGACAGTTCTGCCAACAGAACATCGATCTTTACTCGGCTCTGTGCTGTTGTATCGCGCTCACGAATAGTCACCGAGTCATCGTCAAGCGAATCAAAATCAACCGTTACACAATATGGCGTGCCAATTTCGTCTTGGCGGCGATATCGGCGTCCAATCGCCTGTGTTTCATCGAAGTCACACATATATTTTGCGCCAAGCATCTTGTGAATCTTTTTGGCCAAAGGCATCAGAGTGTCTTTTTTAGAAAGCGGCAATACGGCAATTTGAAACGGCGCCAAACGCGGATGAAGGCGCAACACCGTGCGTGGCTCGTCATTAATGACATCTTCGTCGTAAGCCGCAAGTAAAAAAGCCGCCATCGTTCGATTTGCCCCGGCTGCTGGTTCGACAACATACGGCACATATCTCTCGTTTGTCGCTTGATCAAAATATTCGAGTTTTTGTCGTGAGTGTTCGGCGTGCTGTTTTAAGTCATAGTCAGTGCGTTGCGCAATGCCTTCGAGTTCGCCCCAACCCCACGGAAACAGAAACTCAATATCGCTCGTGCCAGCCGAATAATGTGATAATTCATCTTTGGCGTGCTCACGAATACGCAACATTTCTGCCGGAATGCCATAGTCGACGTACCACTGCAATCTTGACTTGCACCAATAGTCGTACCATTGTGCACTCTCGCTCGGCGGCACGAAAAACTCGAGTTCCATTTGCTCGAATTCTCGGGTACGAAAAATAAAATTTCCGGGGGTAATTTCGTTTCTAAAACTTTTTCCTACTTGGGCGATGCCGAAAGGCGGTTTCTTGCGACTCGTCTGCAGCACATTGGCAAAATTGACGAACATGCCCTGCGCAGTTTCTGGCCGGAGATAAACCGTTGCTCCTTCACCTTCGACTGGTCCAGCGTGAGTCTTAAACATCAAATTGAAGGCGCGCGCATCGGTGAACTCGCAACCTTTTTTTGATTGCGGACAATCGCGGTCTTCAATCTGATCTTGTCGAAAGCGACGCTTGCAAACAGTGCAATCAACTAGTGGATCGCTGAAATTGCTTAAATGGCCACTTGCTTCAAACACTTGTGGAGCGCCAAGAATTGCGGCATCAATCAAAACGACATCGTCGCGCTGCTGCACTATCGTGCGAACCCACGCTTCTTTTACATTGCGCAACATCAACGAACCCAACGGACCGTAATCGTAAGATGACCTGAATCCGCCATAAATCTCACCACTCGGATATACGAAACCGCGGCGCTTACAAAGGTTGACGACCTGATCTAAATCTTTCGCTGGCACCCATTCAGACTATTACAAATCAGCCCGAATTCAGGGCCAGCTATTGCAATTAGGACTCAGGTCGTTCGAAAACCGCGACCGATTTAAGGCGACGCTCGAGATGATGCTCCATACATTTCGTCGCAAGGTCAGACACCTCGCGAGTTGCCGCACTCTCTGGCAAAGATAGAGCCAGATTCAATTGTCCACCGACAATATTTTGAATTATCTTGATCGCGTCGTTTGAGATAGTCGCGCCACTACGACAATTTTGACACTGCCCGCCACCACGAAACAGGTCAAAAGCAACAATTTGTTCACCTGGTGCACCACAACCGACACAACTTTCAATGTGTGCACCAACACCTTCGACGACGAGCAGTTTAAAATAAAACGCGGCCAGAACTAATGCCGAGTCGTTTTCTGAAAGCCATTGCAACGCCCCAACCAACATTTTGTAAAGGTGCGGTGTCGGCTCGCCCTCCATACCGAGTTGGTCAACCGCCTCAAGCATCGCCAGACCGCGTGTCAGACGATCTAAATCGCTGTAAAGACCTCTTGCGCTGGTAACCAATTCAACCTGATTCACCGTGTCTAAGTCTTTTCCCTTGTTTAGCAATACATCAATATGGCTGAGAGGCTCTAGCCGAGCACCAAACCGCGACGACATTTTTCGCACACCATTTGCGACCGCGCGAACCTTTCCGTGTTGTTCGCTCATCATCACGATTATTCGATCAGCCTCGCGCAAATCATATGTTCGCAAGACAATCGCCTTGTCGCGATACAAACTCACGAGTCAACACCACCAAAACGACGATCGCGACGCTGAAAGTCTCCGATTGCCATTTGAATGTGTTCAACATCGCACTGCAGCCACGGAACATTCAAGAATACGAGTTCACTATAGGCAAGTTCCCACATCAACGATTCAGGCACCTGAGTTGGCACGCCCAACACCAAAACTAAATCAGGCTCGCCAGATGCGGGTGTGAGAAGAGTTGCCGCAAGTTTTTCTTCATCAATTGCTTGGCTGCTACTCAGCTGAGCGACAGCATTGACAAATCTCTCTTGACCGTCTGCGCAAGTGTCGACCACCACAATCAGTCCATGTTCGGCGATCACAGAAACTCTGTCACCAGAACGCTGACCCCCGAAAACCGAGACAATCGAGTTACAGATCGCTGTGCGTTCGATTGCGCTTGCATTTCCTGAATATGGATAAATAGAAAGCCACCTAACACCAACTCCGCCGACCGAACGCACCAACGCATCGATCTGAACTTTCCATTGCTCAGGTGTTGTTTTCAGCCATTCGAAGATGGTTCCGGCACACACCAAGACATGGGCCAATTCACCATTCAGATCGTGCGTCGCTTTAGCCATCGTGACATTCTCTCACTTCTAAACGACTTAACTCGCCAATCAGAGTTGTTAGCGTTGAACAAATGAATTCGAAACCACTTCACGTTGCCTGCATCATGGACGGCAATGGAAGATGGGCTCGCAAGCGAGGGTTGCCCCGCACAGCGGGCCACACCGCGGGCGAAGAGTCACTCGCCGATGTAGTTCGCGTTGCTTCAAAACGCGAAGTTGCATACTTGACGGTGTTTGGCTTTTCTACTGAAAACTGGGTGCGCCCGCGGGCAGAAGTTCGTCATATTCTCGGCCTACACAAGAAACTTTTCGGACGAATTTCTGAATTGAACGAAAACAATGTTCGCGTCAATTGGATCGGCCGACCTTTCGACGAGCCGGGTTCGCGCACACCGCTTTATGTGCAACGAGCAATTCGAAAAGCCATCGAAGATACTCGAAACAACACTGGCATGGTTCTAACCGTTGCATTTGACTATGGCTCGCGAAGTGAACTGACTCGTGCCGCCAAACACCTTGTTGCATCAAGTGACGATCTCACACCAGCGAACTTGCAGCGACATCTTTACGACGCGTCGTTGCCACCCGTTGATGTTCTCGTTCGAACCTCGGGCGAATCTCGAATTTCAAATTTCTTGCTCTGGCAAATAAAAGCCGCAAAAATTTATTTCACCGAGCGGCCATGGCCAGATTTTGACTCTGTTGATCTTGATGCCGCTATCGCGTTGGCAAAGAATTAGTCGATCAAACACGACGATCCGCGAGACTTCATAGTGCCACCGAACATCGCCGACCAAGAAATTCTCGATGCTTTGCGGCGTGTCACCAATGAATTGGCTAATGCTGAAGAACGACAAGGTCAAGACGAGATGGCTATTTTGGTCGGTCGTGCTCTGCGCAAAAACCGACATCTGATCGTGCAAGCAGGTACGGGCACGGGCAAAACGCTCGGGTATCTGGTGCCTGCAATTGTGTCGGGTCGACGCATCGTCGTTTCAACGGTGACGAAGGCTTTGCAAGATCAACTTTCACAAAGCGATCTTCCATTGTTGGCTAAAGCCTTGAATCCGACCCTTGATCACGAATTGACGTGGACGGTTCTCAAGGGTCGCAGCAACTATTTATGTCGGCAGCGAATCGCCGAACTCGCCGATCGCACTCAATCGCGACTCGAACTCGACGACCTCTCGGTGCGTACGAAATCAGACGTCAAGAAGCTCTGCGAATGGGCAGAGTCGACACAGACGGGAGACGAGGGCGAACTTGATTGGCAACCGCAACGCAATGCTTGGTCGATGGTCAGCGTCACCAGCGAAGAGTGTCCTGGGGCATCTCGATGTCCGCATGGTGAAAGTTGTTTTTCAGAACGCGCACGAAACGAAAGCCAAACGGCTGACATCGTGATCGTCAACGGCTGGTTATATGCATTAGACATCGTCACCGAGGGCACGATTATCGGCGAGCACGATGTAGTTATTTTTGATGAGGCACATGAGCTTGAAGATGTCGTTACCGATTCTGCGGGGCTAGCCCTTTCGCCAAGTCGTATCACGACTATTGGTTCGGCGATGAGGTCAATTATCCGCGACGACGCAATGTCGGGTGGTTTTGCCAAAAGTGCAGCACGACTGCGCGATGCGATCGTGCCGTTCATCAACAAGCGAGTGTCATTGCCTCTTGACAACGAGTCTCGCGAGACTCTCGTCGAAGTTCGGGGTCGCGCAAATGAGGCTCTCGACTCGTTGCGTACCATCGCCACAAAGGATGAGTCGGCCAAACAACGCAAACTGCGCGCACAATCTCTTTGCACTCGTTTCATCGAAGACCTCGATTTGGCTCTGACAGATCGCAGTGGATACGTCGCCTATGTCGCTGGCACGCCTGACCGATGCTCACTTGAAATGCGCCCATTAAATGTGGGTGCAGCGCTGCATGAATCTGTTTGGTCTCAGCGCACTGCAATTTTGACCAGCGCGACAATACCCACAAATCTGCCTGAGCGACTTGGTCTTGTGCCCGAGAGTTTTGACGCATGCCATGTGGCAAGTCCGTTTGACTACGAAAATAACTCGCTGCTGTATTGTGCTTCGCACTTGCCTGATCCGGCGCAGGGTGCGCGCGACAAGGCGGTGCATCGCGAAATCGAAGAGTTGATCAATGCGGCAGGTGGTCGAACTCTCGCTCTATTTACGAGTTACGCACGATTGAATAGCGCTTACAACGACCTTGAAGACAAGCTTGAATTCAAAATTCTCAAACAAGACGATCTGCCAAAAATGGAGCTATTGCGCAAGTTCGCCGAAAGCGAAGCTACATGCTTGTTCGCCACACAAAGTTTCTTCCAGGGCGTCGACGTGCCGGGTCAAACGCTAAGTCTCGTGATCATCGACCGCCTACCGTTTCCGGTGCCGACAGATCCGCTGATGAGCGCACGTCGCGATGCATTTGGTAAGTCGGCATTCACCGCAATCGATATTCCGATTGCCGCGACAAAGTTGGCACAAGCAGCAGGTCGACTAATTCGAACACAAACCGATCTCGGTGTGGTCGCCGTGCTCGACCCTCGACTCGTGACGAAGGGTTATGGCAAGTCAATAATCGAAATGTTGCCCCCAATGGAGTTCACCAACAAACTCGCAAGAGCCAAAGAATTTTTGGCTTACGCCGTCAAAAGTCGATAACCCATACCGCGCACTGTCACAACTATTTTTGGGTCGTCTGGTACGTCTTCGATCTTCAATCGCAGACGTCTAATGTGGGCATCGACCAATCGACTATCTCCAAGATATTCATAACCCCAGACAAGTTCAAGCAATTGATCACGCGATAGCACCTTGTTCGCGTTCTCCATGAAAACATGTAGCAGGCGATACTCGGTTTTGGTCAACGGAAGTTCAACATTATTTTTCAGAACGATTCCTTGATCACTGCGCATCTCGACATCATGTACCGAGAAGCGATCAAGAGTTGCGAAATTCGCCGACAATAAAGTTGTTCTTCGCAAGGCCGCTCGGATTCGCGCGGCAAGTTCTTTGGCCACAACTGGTTTTGTCACATAATCGTCGGCCCCTGCTTCAAGCCCAGCCACCAGGTCGTGAGTGTCGGTCTGGGCCGTCACCATGATTATCGGCACGAGACTCTTACTTCGTAGTTCGCGACAGACATCAAAACCTGACATGTCTGGCAATCGCAAGTCGAGCAACACCAGATCTACTGTCTCGACCGAAAAGGTTTTCAAACCAGAAGTTCCGTCCGCAGCCTCGAGAACTTTGTAACCTTCGTCCTCGAGAGCGAGTCGCAATGCCGCCCGAATGTCGCGGTCATCTTCGATAAATAGCAAAGTCTGCATAGTGCTCTATTCTGCCCCGAACTTCAATTTTGTTACCAGAAAGTCACAGTTTTATCGGGGTTCCGTCAAATGGGCCAAGCAGTATTTGGGTGTCACACCGGCGGAAGTCTTGCTCCCCCTTGACTCCCGCCGGTGGGGGTTGGCAAAAATCCCGCAATGCTTGAAGCGTGCAAGCCCAATCTACGCCATCTGAGTCGGGTCAAAATTCTCTATTAACTCGGCTGGTCAAATTAACAACAAATTTCCGTGGTCTGCGCGGACGCATCGTTTTATATTTCAGTCTCAGCGCTTTCGCTGCAGCAGTTTCTTTGAGCATCGTCACCTATGCATCGACACGTGCATACTTGCTCGACCAAAGATCTGAATTTGCAACTAGTCAAGCTATTAACAACGCACAGTTGCTGCGCACACTCGTTGCTGTGAATCCGCAAGATGCCGGCGACATCGTCACCAATATTCGCACCGAGAGTGGGGGCTACGCGGTGCTTCACCTGGCGAACGAAGAATCGTTTTTTGCCCAAGAACCGTTGCGCTTTACTCAGTCGAACTTGCCCAACGAACTCTTGACCAAAACTCTTGGCGGCCAAAGCGCACGTCAGAGGTTTGACTTCAACGGTGAACCGTATGAAGCACTCGGAATTTCGATTGCGGCGATATCTGCTAATTACTTTGAAGCGTTTCCACTCACTGATGTTGAACGCACATTGAACACAATCCGCACGACACTCATATTCGGCATCATTTTAATTACGATCGCCGGGGGCATTTTCGGTTTTTCAAGCAGCAGCAGTGTGCTGCGACCTCTTCGTCGAGTTGCATCAGTTGCGACAGATATCGCGTCAGGCGGGCTTGATGTGCGCTTGGAAGATGAGCGTGATCCAGAACTCTCGAGACTTGCAAGTTCATTCAACAACATGGTCGATGCTGTTCAAACCCGAATTCAACGTGAAACACGATTTGCCAGCGATGTGAGTCATGAACTTCGCTCGCCAATCACCGCGCTTGCTGCAGCAGTCGGGGTGATGCAAAGTCGCCGCGATGACCTTAATGATCGCAACAAACAAGCATTCGACATCATCGCCAGTCAGGTTCATCGCTTTGATCGCACCGTTCTTGATTTGCTCGAACTATCACGTCTCGACGCAGGCGCGGGTAAAACTCAAGAAGAAATCGTGAATCTTGCCGATCTTGTAAAGCGTGTTGCGCAACGCCACGGTTTTAGTGAAGTCGCATTTACGACAACGCTCAATAACGATGACGAGACCATCCTCGACAAGCGACGAATCGAACGGATTGTTTTGAACCTGCTCGAAAACGCCCGCGACCATGCTGGTGGCGCGACTCTAGTTTCGGTGATCGGTGATGAGACTCAATTACAGATCGCAGTTGATGACGCTGGTGCAGGTGTCGCTCAAAGCGAACGCGAAAGAATTTTCGAACGCTTTGCTCGAGGCACGGCTTCTCGCAACAGCACTGGTAGTGGGCTCGGGCTCGCAATCGTGCAAGAGCACGCGCGAGCTCTAGGCGGACATGCGTGGGTCGAGACAAATAGCAACGGTGGCGCGAGGTTCATCGTCTCAATCTCACGAAATAATCCAACTGATTCGGCCAAGTCGACGCTATGAAACGATCCGTATTCACTGTCTTGTTGCTAGTTGTCAGCAGTTGCGGCGTGCCAAGCACGGGCAACGTGATCGGGCTTGCAGAATCTGAATTGCCGCCAGAACTTAGCGAACAAACAACAACAACAACAACTTCAACCACCACGACAGTCGTCGCTGACGAAGCTCCTCAAGACAGGACAGCTTCACTAACAGAGGTTCTGTCTGAGCCGGTTGAGCTCTATTACATAAGCGCAAATCGACTCGTCGTTACAACATTGACGATTGCGAGCCCTGCAACAACTTCGCAAGTTTTAGCCGCACTGATTTCTGGACCTCCATCTGGAGACAATGGTGTTGGTCTGCGCAGTGCGTTGCCAGTTGAACTAAACGCGGAGATTCAAATATCCAAGGGCATCGCGCAAATAGACACGAGTTCTCAATTCTTGAGCGACCTTTCGCCAATCGATCAGCGCTTGGCGATCGCTCAGATTGTTTTGACTTTCACCCGTCGCCCGGGCGTCGGTCAAGTAATTTTCACTGTCGACGGACAGAGCGTCGCCGTACCGCGCGGCCGAGGTGATCTTGCTAAACCTGGCACCGCAGTTAGTTTCGACGACTACTCGTCCCTAATTGTGACAGTCGCCGGCTAATCGCTATATCTAGTATCCGAGACGCTCGACACGGTCGGCGCGATGTTGCCAGTCTTTGTCGACAACTACGAAAAGTTCAAGAAACGCACCCTCTGGCATCTGCTTGCGAACTTCAATGCCAACCGACTTGAGCACACTGCCTGATTTGCCGATCACCATGCCTTTTTGGCTTTCGCGCTCGACAACGATTTCACAACGCACTCGAGGCCACTCCCATTCGGTGACGCGCGTGGCAATCGAATATGGCAACTCATCACGGGTGACGGCCAACAATTGTTCGCGCACAAGTTCTGCGACCCATTGCGCCTGCGGTGTTTCAGTCGTCATCTCAGGTGGATACATAGCCACACCGGTTGGCGCGCGCTTGACAAGTTCGGCGATCAATTGCTCGACACCCTCGCCGGTCTTGGCTGAGACCGGAAAATACTCTGACGCACCCAAAGAAGAAATTGCATCCAACTGCGCAAGCAACTTTGAATTAGAGACGGCATCAATTTTGTTGATCACAACTATTGCGTTTCGAACATCTAGTTGTTCACTCACCCATTTATCGCCGGCGCCAAATGATTGTGTCGCATCAATCAACAGACACACAATGTCAACGTCACGCATCGACTCGAGAGCCGTGGCATTGACACGCTCGCCTAATGCCGTCGTCGCCTTGTGCAAACCGGGTGTATCCACAAAGACAAGTTGAGCGTCGTCAATATTGAGGATGCCTCGCACACGCGTTCGCGTCGTCTGTGGCTTGTTAGAAACGATGCTGACCTTTTTGCCGATCAGCGCATTGAGCAGAGTCGACTTACCGACATTTGGTCGACCAACCAAAGAAATAAAGGCACTACGCACGAAAGAAGGCTACCGAGATGAGATGCATTGATCTGCCACAATTGACTAATGCTAAATATTGACTGGCGTAAATGGTTCGACCGAATGCAACCCCAAACTCTGCAGATTGCCGCGATGTTGCTCTACTTGAATGGCTTTTTTGCTTTAATTAGCGTCATTGATACGACCGACTATCTGGGATATCTTCGCAATCGCTTCGCTTTCGGCGTGGTCGTTGGCTTGATAGTCGTCGCGTTGCACGCACTTTCGGGTTTGTTGATGGCCAATGACCGCAAACTTGGCTACAAGTTCGCAATCGTCGCCGCGTTTTCACCGTTCGTTTTGCGCTTCTGGGCGTATACCGACCTAGAAAACACGAGCGGCGTGAGCACCTCGGTATATCGCAAACTTAGCGGTGGCAGCACCCTGAGTTTGATCTTCGAAATTGCATTGTGCGCGCTCGTCTTGCATCCGCAAAGTCGCAGCCATCAAAAGATCTGGTATCACTAGGTCAGTTCGTCGCGCCGACCGACAGCCTGTCAAACTGGAAGCATGGCAAAACTAATCATCAAAAGTATCGACGAATTGAAGAGTCATGTCGGCAAACATCTGGGCTACTCCGACTATTTGACGATCACCCAAGAGCAAGTGAATTTGTTCGCCGATGCGACTGGAGATCACCAGTGGATTCACATTGATGTTGAGCGTGCAAAGGCCGGCCCGTTCGGTGGTCCAATTGCTCACGGATATCTCACACTTTCACTCGGACCAGTTTTCTTGCCACAAATCTTTGGCGTCGAAGGTGTGGCAATGGGCGTCAACTATGGCGCGAACAAGGTTCGCTTCATGTCGCCGGTACCAGTGGGTTCAAAACTTCGCGCAGGCGTCAAACTTGTGAGCGTCGACGACGTAACAGGCGGTGTGCAGGTGACGCTCGAAACCACATTTGAAGTTGAAAGCGCGAAGAAACCATCATGTGTGGCCGAGGTTCTCTTCCGTTACTACTTGTAGCTTCGAAAATTTACCTGAAGTTTTTCATTACTTCTGCGAATAATTCAACAGTTTCAGTACTCGGATAATCAGCACACCACGGAATAAACCCGCTACAGCCGAGATCAATATATTTCTGAACTTTCTCGGTTACCTGTTCGACAGTGCCAACGAGATTGTTTTTCTGCCAATCGTCAAACGGGTCGGCACGCAGGCTCAACGAGCCAGCGGCCTTGATCTCTTTCTCGGTGCGTCGAATGAAGATATCTGGCGACCAAGTCTTTCGAATCTCTGATTCGTCGCGACCCACGGCTGCACAGTGACCTTTAAGAATCTCTCGTTTGCGGGCAAATTCTTCGGGACTGCCGCCAAAGTTTGAATAATCGGCATAACGCGCCACGACTCGCAGAGTTAACTGCTCGCCGCCACCGCCAATCCAAATTGGTGGGTGCGGCTTTTGCAATGGCTTCGGGTCACAGTTGCCGCGCACCAAGTTGTAGTACTTGCCGGCATAATTTGTTTCTTCTTGTGTCCACATTGATCGCACGATCTCGACGCACTCTCGCAACATCGCAATTCGAACTTTCGGTTCGGGAAAGTCGTAGCCGTATCCGCGACACTCGTTTTCATACCAGCCCGCACCAATGCCCCAATCGAGGCGGCCGCCAGAAATTACATCAAGCGTCGAAGTTATCTTCGCCAACAAACTTGGCTCGCGATAAAGATTGCAACCAACCATTTGGCCTAGCCTTATTTTTGTAGTGCGTTGGCTTATCGCTGCCATCATCGTCCAACATTCAAAAACTGTTTCGTGTGCGGGTCGGGGCACATTGTGAAAGTGGTCGTAAACCCAAATCGAGTCGTAGCCGAGTTTTTCTGCCAACTGCGCAATCTCGACGGCCTTGTTCCATTTGGCGACCGGGTCAGCGATCGTTACTAATTCCATCTTCCAACCCTGCGGAATAAAAACGCCAAATACCGTGTGCTGCTTGGTTGTCATAGTGGCAGATCTCCGGTCGCAGACTTCGTCGAGCCGTGGTCTTTATATGCGGCGATTGTGCGCTGCGCGATGCGCATCTGGTGAATTTCATCGGCGCCGTCTGCAAAGCGACTCCATCGGGCTTGTTGCAACATGTGCGCTAGTGGCGTATCGGTCGAATAGCCGAGTGCACCGTGCACTTGAATTGCGCGGTCGATGATTCTCCACAAACTATTGGCGACGAAATGTTTCGCCATCGAAACCTCAGAAGTAAAACTCTGACCGTTTTCGATTTTGTATGCTGCGTGCAACACCATAAGTTTGCACTGGTAGAGCTCCATCGCCGAGTCGGCGATCAGCCATTGAATGCCTTGTTTTTCCGCAAGTATCGAGCCGTGTGAATATCGCTTCAATGCGCGATCAACCATCATGTCGAGTGCGATTTCAGCTTGACCAATCCACCGCATGCAGTGTGCAAGTCGAGCAGGGCCGAGTCGGTATTGCCCGAGTAAGTGACCTTGCCCTCGCCCACCCAACATATTTTTTGCTGGCACGCGCAGATCTTGCAACAAAATTTCACAGTGATTGTGACCACCCGACATTGTTTCGACATCGCGAACGATGTTGAAACCTTCACTTGGTATGTCAACAATGAAACAAGAGTTCGCCGCTTGTGGCAGATCGGGGTTATCTTCTGTGCGCGCAACCAAGAGCGCGAACTGCGCCCCGCGTGCGCCAGAGATGAACCACTTGTGGCCGTTGATCACCCATTCGTCACCGTCTTGATAAGCCTGAGTTTTGATCAGCGTCGGGTCACTGCCAGCAACCTCGGGCTCTGTCATCGCGAAACAACTGCGTGCAGTGCCCTCACATAACGGACGCAGGTATTTTTCTTTCTGTTCGTCTGTTGCCCAATGCAAAAGCGTGTGTTGATTGCCTTCGTCTGGTGCCTGAGCGTTAAGCACGAACGGACCAATACTGACTTTCGCAGCTTCAGCCGAAACCGCCGCCATCGCAGTTGGACCAAGACCCATACCTCCCCACTCGGCGGGCATATGAGGTAGCCACAGATTCCAATGGTCTCGTGCTCGGCCACGCAACTTCACAATCGTGCGCACCACTTGACTGCGATCTTTTTGATCTATCGCGTCCCACTGCGGGCGCACTTCGCTATCCATGAATTCGCGAACTTTCATGCGAACAGATTCAACTTCTGGTGAAAATGAAAAATCGATCACGGCAAATGTCTCCCTTGTTAGTTTGTCAGACTTGTGTCACAAAAACATTACTAGCGTGACCAATACTGCGACCCCGTAGCCTGAAACGCGTGGCAAGAAGAGCACGAACGCGCAACAAGTGGGATCGTCAAGATCTGCCCAAGGGTGCCGAAAAAGTTGAGGCGGTGCGTGAGATGTTCGACGCGATCGCCCCCAGATACGACTTTGTCAATCGCCTGATGACTTTTAGATTGGATACTCGCTGGCGCAAGAAGACAATTGCCGCGCTCAATTTACCCAAGGGCTCGCGTGTGCTTGACCTCGCAAGTGGCACGGGCGACCTGTGCATCGAGCTTCGAAAAAATAGCTATGAGCCAATTTCTATGGACTTGTCGTTTGGCATGTTGAGTGCCGACCGCAGCGGCGCACCGCGAACACAGGTCGACATTTTGAAACTACCTATACCCAATATGTGCGTCGACGGCATAACTTGCGGCTTTGCGTTGCGCAATCTCGAGAACTTACAGTTGTTTTTTGTCGAACTGGCAAGAGTGACGCGTCATGGCGGTCGCATCGCATTGCTTGATGTCAGTGTGCCGACAAATAGATTCGTGCGATTCGGAAACCAAATCTATTTTGGTCGAATCGTGCCAATTATTGGTGGTCTGTTTTCAGATCGTGCCGCCTATAAATATTTGCCGCGCAGTGTCGCTTATCTACCGTCAGCCGAAGAACTGATAGCAATGTTGAGGCAATCAGGTTTTGCTGATGCACAACACAAACAACTCTCAGGTGGCCTAACCCAATTGATCGTCGCCACACGAAACTAAATGCGTTCGACAACCCGATTACTTTCAGCGGTCAGTGACCAGCAGATTGACCTCAACGATTTCGCTGGAGACGACGGCTTTTTATTCGTGCGCGATGGTGTCGGCCTCGCCGGGCGGGGTGTCGCCAAGCGAATTGGTCGCGACGAAGTCGCAACCGAGCTTGCTGCAATCGACAACGACAACCAAAGCGGCATCAAAGGTGCGGGGCCGATCGCAATTGGTTGTATTCCTTTTATAAGTAGCGATCCGCACAGCTTTGTAATTCCCAAAGTTGTGATTGGCAAGACAGCCACGGGTCAACAATGGGTGACGACTATCGATGACGCATCATTTGAATTCAAAAAACCAAAACAGACAACAGTCGTGGCTTCGTTCGCAGTAAACCAAGGCATTGCCATATCGCACTATCTAGACGCGGTTCGTTCAACAGCCCAGGCTGTTCGCGAACGAAAAATTGACAAGGCCGTTATCGCCCGCGATATCTTCGTGACCAGCGATCAACAGTTTGACATTTGCGCAATCTTGCAACGTTTAAAACTTTCGTTTGGGTCAAGTTATCGATATTCAGTAGACGGCTTTCTAGGTGCTTCGCCCGAATTGCTTGTTGCAGTCAGCGGCAACAACGTTTCAAGTCATCCGCTTGCCGGCACTGCATCTCGCACAGGCAACCCAGACATTGACCAAAAAATTGCCCAAGATCTGATCGCCAGTACAAAGAATCAATTAGAACATCGCATCGTCATCAACATGGTTCACGAGACGTTGTTGCCGTGGTGTTCGTTTCTTGATTGGCAACCCGAGCCGTCGATTGTTTCGGTTGCCAACGTGCAACATCTCGGCACTGAAATATCTGGGCAGTTGAGCGAGCCACGCCCGAGTGTTCTCGATCTCGCTTACGCACTTTCACCTACTCCAGCCCTTGGCGGCGCACCAAAGCAAGCCGCGCTTGAACAAATCGCCATGGTCGAAGGAATAGATCGGGGTCGCTATGGTGGCGCGGTCGGATATCTCAATCAAAATGGCGATGGTATTTTTGCAGTTTCAATTCGCTGTGCTGAATTCGATACGCAGCGTAAAACTGCCCGACTATTTGCGGGTGGAGGCATCGTTGGTGATAGTGAGCCGATGAGCGAACTAGCCGAGACGCAAGCCAAATTTCAAGCGATGCTGGCAGCACTCATTCGACCATAAACGCCAACCGCCGTAAATGGCGACGCCACGCCGTCGGCACAATTTAACGCAGACTCGAAGCCACCATTTGATTGATTCGGTCGTGCACTTTGACATTTTCATTACGATCGGTGACTACCCTTGCCAGCCACGGGCCGCGCTGTGACAGAACTTCGCCGAGTTCTGAGAGATTTTCGATCTCGTGACCAATGATTTGGTGCGCACGCGCCAACAAATTGATGTCTACTTGGTGGGGTGTGCCGAAAATCTTTTCGAATATCGCACGATCAAGTGCCTGGGCTTGAGGTAAAAATGAGAAAATACCGCCACCATTGTTGTCGATAACGACGATTCGCAAATCGATGCTTCGGTTCGCAAGATTAAGCATTCCGTTTGAATCATGCAGCAGCGCGATGTCGCCGATCAGCAAAGTAGTCGGCTGTCCCGTCGCCAATGCCACTCCGACCGCAGTTGAGACGACGCCGTCTATGCCATTAGCCCCGCGATTGGCATGAACACGCAAACCGATTCGTGGTGCACCAAACCACTCGATGTCGCGAATCGGCATCGAACTCGAAACAACTAAATGTGATGACTCTGGCAACAATGAATACACCGCACGAGCGACCCCTGGTTCGGTCAACCCAGGTTCGTCGGCAAGTGCCATATTGATTGCTCTTTGTGATGAATCTTCGGCCACTGTCCAAAGATCGAGCCAAGAATGATCGCGCCCTGAATGATCGCTAGTCAAATTCGCAACTAACTCGGCGCACAACTCATCTATCTCAGTAACAAGATGCATTGAGCACTTCGAATCTGGGTCGGTGAGACTAGGTGTTGTCGTAACGACAATCTGTTTGGCACCTGAATTGGTTAACCAAGTATTCACAACTTTCGACGCAGGCAGTGTGCCAAAGCGCAACACGACATCTGGTTGCAAATTCTTTGCGGTTTTCTCGTCACGCAATATTGCATCGGCCGCGGCGATAACACAGATGTTTGGTACGCGTGTGTTACTGCGAGGGTCGGCCAGCACGGGCCAACCCAAAGTTGCTGCGAGACGCAGCACAGAATCTGCTTGATATAACTCGGGGCCTGCGACAATCAGACCTTTATCGCGATTCAACGCACTAATCAGTTTGCGTATCTTCCGCTTAGACAATTGGCCAACCTCGGTGGCGATAACAGATGATCGCTCGTGGCGCGGTGGCAGTGTCATTGCCGAACCCATTAGCGGCTCACGAAATCTCAAGTTCAGGTGAACTGGCCCTCTGATTTGCTTGAGACTCGTCGCAAAAAGATCGTGTGCAAGACGGCGCCACGTGTGACTCTCTGAATCATCAGCAACTTCGGCATTCACAAACTTGCGAACTGCGACACCATAAAGATTTTGCTGGTCGATCGTCTGCGGTGCGCCAACACCCTGCAACTCGGCTGGTCGATCTGCTGTGCAAATCAGTATTGGCACCTCGCTATGGTGCGCTTCGACGATTGCCGAGTGAAATTCAACTGCCGCCGTGCCAGAAGAGCAAACCAAAATTGCAGGTACTCCAGTTGCTTTGGCGATGCCAAGCGCAGCGAACGCGGCACTTCGTTCGTCATGAAAAATGTGCATCGAAATTTCGCTTCTATTGGCGATCGCCAGGGCGATGGGCGTCGATCGTGAACCCGGCGAAACAACGGCGTGTTGTACACCACAAATAAGCCACTCATCCACCAAAGTGGCACAGAAAGTTGCTGTGGTCGCCGCCGAAGAAGCCATGCCTCTATCGTGGCAGCAATGAGTTCAAAATGTTTGGGGTGTGTGGCAAACCGCACAAAATCAATCTGGATGAGCAGAAACTGATGCTTGCCAGCCAACAATTTGGCAACGGACCACGAGTTGTTTTCGTGCATGGCTTCACCCAGACCCGAGAGACATGGCAAGACCTGACTTCTGATCTTGTAGACCAATTCGAGGTCGTCGCTATTGATGCTCCTAACCATGGTGAGTCTTGCGATATCTCACTCAATTTAGAGTCAGGTGCAAGAGCGATCGGCGAAGTCGGGGGCGCCGCGGCTTATGTCGGCTACTCACTGGGTGGCAGATTCTGTCTAACCCTCGCTCTTGCTGAGCCACAAAAAGTTTCACGACTCGTGTTGATAAGCACGACCGCCGGCATCGAAGACAAAGATTTGCGACTGGCGCGCATACAAAGTGACGAAGAAATTGCCAAACGAATCGAACAAATTGGTGTCCCTAAATTTATCGACGAATGGCTGGCTCAACCACTTTTCGGAGGCCTCACTATCGACACAGACCAAAGATCAATGCGACTCAAAAATACGGCAATTGGTTTGAGTTCGAGTTTGCGACTTTGCGGGGCAGGTCGACAGCAACCTACATGGTCGAGACTAAAAGATCTGTCAATGCCGATTCTTGTTGTCGCAGGTGCGAATGACGAGAAATATCGATTACTTGCCGAGAGGTTGGTCGCAGAAATCGGCAGTAATGCAACTCTGGCGATAATCAATGATTCGGGACACACACCGCATCTTGAACAGCCTGAGAAATTTTCGAATGTTGTGAGAGGCTTCTTGTCGACCGAGTAAGTAATTAACTATTTA
>JAQCDG010000062.1 GCA_027731085.1 Actinomycetota bacterium
AGCAAGATGCTTTCTTGCCACAAATGCTTTCGGGCGAAACAACGTGGTGCATCGGGATGAGCGAACCCAACGCTGGCAGCGATTTGGCTTCATTGAAAACCTTTGCAGCCCGCGACGGCGACGAGTTCGTGATCAATGGCCAAAAAATCTGGACAAGTTTCGGCGAGCAAGCCGACTATTGCTATCTGATTTGTCGCACCAGCAACGAAGGTTCGGCCCATGAGGGCATCAGCGAAATCATCGTGCCGATGAATACGCCAGGCATCGAAGTGCGCACGATCAAAGACATGACTACGAATAGTCACTTCTGCGAAGTTTTCTACACCGATGTTCGCGTGCCAGTATCAAACCTCGTCGGCGCGCTCGGCGGGGCTTTCAAGCAAACAATGCGTCAACTCGAACACGAGCGAGGCGGCATTGATCGGCTCGTTTCTAATCACGCGCTCTATAAAATGGCCCTCGAACTGGCCGACTACAAAGATCCCCTCGTGCGCCAAGAAATCGCCGCACTCGAAACCGGCTATCGCATCGGACGCATCTTGGTTATTCGTGAAGTTCTGCGCCAGGCTCCTGCTGGTTTCTCGGCTGCCACCAAATGTTTTTGCACCGAACACGAATGGCGCGTCGCCCAATTTGTTAACAAAGTTTTCGGCGCCCGCGCCTTGTTGTGGGACGACCTCACCCAGGGTCTCGCCTATGCCTCTGCCTACACAATTATGGGCGGCACCTCAAATGTGATGCGCAACATCCTCGCCGAGCGCACTCTCGGCCTCCCCCGCGAACCCAAATAGTTCGGTTTACTAGCACTCGTCGTTCATCGTTTAATCTTGCGACATGTCTACGCATCCGCTTGAGCTCTCGGCGCGAGTGATCGAATCAGGCATCGTTGACGAGCCAATTAATCGCGTCACAAACGAGATCACCGAACTCGCCGAGAATTTGGCAATCGTCGAAAGTTTCAGCCACAGCGCAGTTTTCGACACAGGCGATGGCCTGATGTGCTTCGATGCGTCGGGTGCAGGCAGCGGCAAAGACGTCGTCAAGTCGATTCGCTCGTGGCGTAAAGACAGAATTTCAAATCTCATTTACACGCACGGTCATGTCGATCACATCGGTGGCAGTTTTGCATTTGCAGCCGACGCAACTGAACGAAAGTTTGAAAAGCCACACGTCATCGGCCACGAAAATGTTGATGCCCGCATCGACCGCTACACACAAACAAGCGACTGGAATATCCGGATTAACCAACGCCAGTTCGGTGGCATCCGCAGTGACATGGGCTTAAACATCGGCGAAAACCTGCAACGCTTTTTGCCACGATCCACGATGCGACCCGATCAAACTTTTCGCGAGTCGCACGAGTTCACGGCCGGGTCGACAAAAGTCGAATTGCATCATGCTCGCGGCGAAACAGACGACCACTTATGGGCATGGTTGCCTGAAAAGAAATGGCTATTCGCCGGCGACTTCGTAATCTGGAACTACCCCAACGCTGGCAATCCACAAAAAGTTCAGCGCTATGCGTTCGAATGGGCCCAGGCATTGCGACGAATGATCGATCAAGGCCCCGAGTTGCTCGTGCCGGCACACGGTCTGCCAATCGAGGGCAAAAAACGAATCGCAATGGTTCTCGACGACATCGCGACATCTCTTGAGAGCCTCGTTACTCAGGTGATCGAAATGATGAACGCGGGCGAGACTCTCGACACGATTATTCACACGGTTAGGGTTCCACAAAATATTTTAGAAAAGCCATACATGCGTCCGCTATATGACGAACCAGAATTTGTCGTTCGAAATATCTGGCGGCTTTACGGCGGTTGGTGGGACGGCGCCGCGTCACGACTAAAGCCCGCACCTGACAGTCAAGTAGCCAGCGAACTGGCGAATCTCTCCGGTGGTGCAGAAAACTTGATGAACCGCGCGCTCGAATTGATGGAAAGCGGCGACATCCGCATGGCTTGTCACCTTGCAGACTTCGCAGGTTGGGCCGCGCCCGACGACCCAATCATTCACGCCAACCGTGCAACAATTTACGAGCGCCGACGCAAGAGCGAACTTTCGTTGATGAGCAAAGGCATCTTCAAAGGCGCCGCCCGCGAATCGCAAGCAATCGCCGACAAAAAGTAAATTCCGCGATACAAATCGCCATTTCGCGAAACGCAAATTTGTGGGCGCGACGGGGCTTGAACCCGGGACCTCCACCATGTCGAGGTGGCGCTCTACCAACTGAGCTACACGCCCTTATTGCGTGGTAATCATATCGGCACGAATCGGGTTCGTCGCTCGAAACAACCAGGTGCGAGAATAAATGCGAGAATATTCTGGCTGGCTAAAACATCTAAACGGGGGTCGCATGTCAAAGTTAACTGTTAAAGATCTTTTCGCCGCGAAAGGCAAACGACACTTAACACAAGTTTTTGTGCGCACACCACATGAGGCTGCCGCTTGCGAAGAAGCCGGCATCGACATGCTCGTCGCCGCCGAACTACATGACGGTCAATCAAGTGACTATGTCGGTATTCGCAAAGCTGCTCCAAATACATTTCTCACGATTGGTTTGGCGATCAACACATATGCAGGCCAAGCCGAAATTCTGCGCAATGCGTATCGCCTGATGGGCGTTGGCGCCGACACTCTTTATTGCGGATACGGCATGCCCACAGTCAAGGCGCTCGCCGACGAATACATCCCCGTGGTCGGCCACGTCGGCCTCGTGCCATATCGCAATTCGCCGTTCGGCGGCATGAAAGCAGTCGGCAAAACCAGTGCCGAAGCGCTTCGTGTCTACGAACTAACCAAGCAATACGAAGACGCCGGCGCAATTGGCGTCGAAATGGAAGTCGTACCCGCCGAGGTCGCCACCGAAATTTCAAAGCGCACGAAAATGCTGATCATCGGCATGGGTGCGGGCGTCGACTGCGATGTGCAATATCTTTTCGCCACAGACATTCTTGGCGACAACGAAGGCCATGTGCCGCGGCACTCGAAGGTTTATCGCGACTTCAAGACCGAATACCACCGCCTGCACCGCGAATCAGTTGCTGCATTCAAAGAGTTTCGCAGCGATGTGCTCACTGGTGCCTACCCTGCGCCCGGCAACAATGTTTCAATCGACAAAAAAGAGTTCGACACATTTCTTAAAGCAATTAAATAGCGTCAATAAGTCGCAACGCAACTTCATTGGCGAGCAAACGACCCGCGCGAGTCAACACGATTCGATCGTCGCACTGCTCGAGCAACTCGCTCATTTCGTCGAGATCAACGTCGCTAAACGAACCAAGTGGCACACCGTCACGGGTACGCACCAACAACTGCAACATTTCGCGCTTACTTGTCTGTGCGTCAAGCGTCTCGCTTGAAGATTCTGGCGACTCGCCAGCCATGACTAGTTCGATATACCGTTCGGGCGTGCGCACATTCCACCAACGGCGACCGTTCAGGTGCGCATGTGCCGCACTACCAAAACCTTCATAGTTGCCTTGCTGCCAATAAAGCGAATTGTGTTCGCACTCATGACCCGACTTGGCCCAGTTAGAAATCTCATAATTTTGCAAACCGTACGCCGAAAAAATATCATCGCACAACAAATATTTATCTGCCTGATCATCGTCATCGGGGTGACGATCAGGCTGTGTCGCCAACACTGTGTTCGCCTCGACTGTCAAACCATATGCAGAAACATGCGGCGGATCAAGCGCCACGACATCATCTATCGTTCGCGACCAGTCATCAAGCGTCTCGCCTGCTGCGCCATAAATAATGTCGAGATTAAAACTCTCAAAACCCGCTTGGCGCACAAGCGACACTGAGCGCTTCACATTCTCGGGGTTGTGCGTGCGTCCTAGTGACTTCAACACATGATCAACCGTCGACTGCACGCCAATGCTGATTCGATTCACGCCACCACCGTGAAACGTCTGCATCATCTCAAGCGTGATGTCATCTGGGTTGCACTCGACCGTCACTTCAGCACCAGATGCAAGCGGTATCTCTGACAACACGCTCATCAGCTCGGTGGCCGGCACAAGCGTCGGCGTGCCGCCGCCAATAAACACGCTCGTCGCATGTGGCATCGCATTTGCCACGCTGCGCCGAATATGCGCACGCATCGCAGCCAAATAGTTGTCAGTCAGTTGATGGCGGTCGGTAAAAGTTGCAAACGCGCAATAGTCACATTTTTTTGCACAGAACGGAATGTGAATATAAACACCGAAGCCCGGGTGCATAAAACTTAACTTTGTGTCGTCGGCGGCACGAACAACAAGTCAAGTTCTGCAAGTTTGGTACCCACCTCATCGACTGCGATATCGAGCATTACGGCTATCGCCCGCGTGTCGTGTGCGCGCACGGTTATAACTTTGCCGTTGAAGTCTTGTCGTTGCACTTGAATCATTCTCAAAAAACGCTCGAGCATCTTGAACTCGATGCCTTCTCGTGTCGAAAGTTTGGCCACATCGATGCGCAACTTCGTCGGCGCCGACGCACCAGGCTGATTATCTTCCACGCGCAACGGGTCGCGGGGCAACAACTGATCAATCGTCACACCGTAAAACTTCGCCAATCGCTCGAGACGCGGCACCGAAATCGCCCGCTCGCCACGCTCATATGCACCGAGCACCGAGGCTTTAAATTCTTCGCGCGACTGCAGTTCGACTTCGCTCAACGACAAGTTTTTTTGCGAGCGAATCGATCGTAAGCGCTCACCCACCATCCGCGAAAACGGAGACTGCTCAAGCATCTCGTCGTCAGATGGGTTCATGGTCAGATCAACTTTCTTTGTTTCGGTAACTTGACATTAGAACAGCCGCGCTAATCGCCGCAGTCTCTGTACGCAAAATCGTTTTACCGAGTGAGACAATACCTCTACCAGCCGAAACTTCTTCTGCCGTGAAACCACCCTCGGGGCCAATAGCGATGGTTCGATGCGATGCATCAAGTGGCACGCCATTCGGGTCGGCAATATATGTGTGGCTCACATCCGCCAAAGTCGTGACGTCGCTAACTTTTGGCAGCCATACTCGTCGCGACTGCATCGCTGCTTCGCGCGCTACAACTCGCAAGCGTTCGATGTTTTTATTCGCCCGTCCGGCGTCCCATCGCACGACGCTGCGAACTGTCGGCGCCAGAACAATAATTTCGTCAATGCCGATCTCGGTGAGTTTCTGCACCGTCCACTCGGGTCGATCGCCCTTCACAACCGAAAACGCCACAGTTAACTGCCACTTCGGCGACTGCTCAACAACCACATCGCTCGTCACCTCAACATTTGCATCGCCGTCAACCGAGCATGACCGCCACTTGCCAAAGCCGTCCGAAATCGTCACGGCATCGCGTGACTTCACCCGCAACACACGCAATAAATGGTGAGCATCAACGTCGCCCAACACTGGCGCATCAACTGAATCTACGAAAACATGTGCCGCCGAATCACGCAGCGCAGAGATCACGAAAACGCCGACTTGATTTTCGACTTCAACGAACTATCGCTCGTCGCCACCGCTTCGCCTCGTTCTTTGGCGAGTTGCAACAATAAGTCACGCTCTTTTGACGAAAGTTTCTTTGGTACAACAACTTCAATTCGCGCCCGAAGATCGCCACGCGTTCGACCACGACTGCGACCACCCTGATTCAAAAACGGCACACCCCGACCTTTGAGCACATATTCATGCCCATGTTGCACGCCGGGCGCAACTGTCAGTGTCTCATCGCCATCAAGCGTCGCCAAAACAAGATCAACGCCAAGTGCCGCCTGAGCAATTGAAACTTGTACGTTCGTCACTAGATCATTTTCTTCGCGTTGATACATCTCGTGAGGTGCAACTTCGATATGTACATACAAATCTCCGGCCGCACCGCCTCGCGGTCCGACACCGCCACGACCAGTCACGCGCATCGTCTGCCCCGCAGCAATACCCGCCGGAATATCAATTTCGTGCGACTGATCTTTGGTCACTCGACCTTCGCCGCGACACTTGTTGCATGGCGATGCGATGATTTCACCCATCCCACGACAGCGACCGCACGGCGTTGTGGTCACCATCTGTCCAAGAATGCTTTGGCGCATTCGCCGCACTTGGCCCGACCCACCGCAGTCTGCACAAGTTGTGGCTTTCGTGCCCGCAGCCGCGCCAGAACCTCCGCAATCTTCGCAACTCACTGCCGACCTGATCGAAACCGAAGTGCGACATCCAAAAACTGCGTCAACAAAATCGATTTCAATTTGTGTTTCAAGATCTGGTCCGCCTTGGGGCCCAGATTGCTGTCGCCCGCCACCACCGAACGGTGAGTCGCCACCAAAAAATGCATCAAAGATGCTGCCAAAACCTCCGGCACCACCGAACGGATCTCCACCACCGCGACCGCCACCCGAAATACCTGCCTCACCAAATTGGTCATAGCGTGCTCGCGAATCTTGGTCAGATAAAACTTCGTATGCTCGACTCACAAGTTTGAATTTTTCTTCGGCCTCGGCGTTGTTCGGATTTGCATCAGGGTGCAATTCGCGCGCCAATTTACGATAAGCGCGCTTCAATTCTTCTTGACTCACCCCTCGCGACACGCCGAGCAACTGATAAAAATCTTGCGCCATCCGAGTTAGTTTTCGGTCAAACGACGACCGAGTCGGTCGCTAACCAATTCAACAGTCGCCAACGCTTGCGGATAATTCATGCGCGTCGGTCCAAGCACGCCGACGGTGCCCATAGTTTCGCCATCCACACGAACAGGCGCGAGCACAACTGAGCACGCTGATAGTGGTTCGACGCCATGCTCGGCACCAATTGCAACCGAAACACCGCGGTTCAACATGTCACGCACAAGTGTGACGACGACATATTGCTGTTCGAGAGTGTGCAACACATTGCGAACAATCTCGACAGCGTCAAAAGCTTGGGCCATTTGGGCCACGCCACCCACATAAAAGTTTTCGTCATTACGAACGCGATCAAATGCCAAAAGAACTTTTTCACACAATGCTTCTACACCAACTGCACCCGAGTGGACACTGCTCGATTGTCGATTTACTTCATGGTGATCGGCAACATCGCGCAAGGGTTTGGCTGTCATCATCTTTTGCAATTTGGCGTTGGCCTGCTGAATCTCGTCATCTGAAACATCGCTGTTGATTTCAATTTGTACATTCTCAACTGCGCCATTTGAAAGAACAACAACAACCGTTACGTGATGACTCGAAAGTCGCACGAGTTGCACCGAACGTACGACGGCAACTTCAGCGGTCGGCCCGATTACAACTGATGCATAGTTCGTCAATTGCGCGAGCAACATCGAAGTGCGCTGCAACGTTTCTTCGAGGCGAAAGTGCGCAGTCTCAAAAAAACTTCCAACTTTCGCCTGCTCAATCGAACCCAGCGAACCGTTTGGCACCAAATTGTCGACAAAAAATCGGTATCCCTTGTCGGTCGGTATTCGACCAGCCGAAGTGTGAGGGTGCATCAAATAGCCCTCGCGTTCGAGTGCGGCCATGTCGTTGCGCACGGTCGCTGACGAAACCGCCATCTCGCAATTGTTGGCAATATGCGCAGAACCCACCGGTTGCGCGGTGGCGATGTACTCCTCTACGACAGCCCTGAGGATTGC
>JAQCDG010000063.1 GCA_027731085.1 Actinomycetota bacterium
CTGTCAATGATGCTCGCTCACCACAAAGGCGCAGTGAAAATGGCCGAGACCGTTATTGCTGACGGCAGAGATGATCGAGTTAAAAACTTGGCTCAGACGATTGTCAGAGAACAGCAAAAAGAGATCGAACTAATTAATACACTCTTAGCCAACCTCGGCAGTTGATTGGGCGATCATTACTTCGGTGGCTTTGAACAAGGCAACTACTTGAGAACCTGGTGCCAGAGATAAATCTTGTGCGGCTTCGCGCGTGATCGTCGATGTCATCGTCTGGTTTGGCTCAAGCGATAGGTAAACCGTTGAAAGCGTGTCGCCATGCCTAACTTTGGCGACTTGGGCTTGCAGTTGATTTCGTGCGCTGACTTGAAATTGTTTTTTGCTTTCGTTGTTGGGCGTGCGGCTGGCGCCGTCGAGTTCATCGAGAAATCTCATCGCAGCACGAGCCTGCTCGCGACGCCAAATGGCGACCGGGGTTGATGCTAGATCTTCAAGCAAAGTCGTCGTAACGGCCGTAAGCGTCTGTCTCTGATTTTGAATCAGTCGTTTTGTGCTGAGATTGAATGTTTGCGACAAAATAATTTTGATCAAAAACTCGTGGCGCAGATCTCGAATATGTGAGACGGGTTCACCGAGCCATTGCTTGGCTTGCTTCTCGCCATCGCTCGTGCACTTTAATTTAAACTTCAGTTGACGACGCGAACCCAACGAGTCAACACTGCGAATAAGTTTTTGCGCCTCCAAAGTTTTGACTGCGCGATAGACAACTGGTCGAGTCAGTGTCAGCACTTCGCCCAAAGTGGCACTCGACTCGAATTGCTTTGCCAGTTGATAGCCATGGCTGATGCCGTTACTGATTAGAACCAGACAGGCGCTTTCGATCAGATCTAGAGGTGTTTTTTTAGCCATAGGTACTCAATAGTACATAAAAAACTATTAGATAGTTCGTTTGTAACTAATAGCCTTAAGGCTTATGTTCAGAAGCAAGTCTGTGGCGGCACGACGATTTATATTCGGCGCGTTTCTAGTTTGGCTCGCATGCGGCACGGCTGTCTTGGCGAAAAGTCAACTGATCACACCATCTGTCAGTTGGCTTGCAAGTTCGGTGCCAGATTCGGCACGAATTCAAGTTTCAAAGATTGTTGAAACTGATTCGACGGCGCAAATGAAATTCACGACACAAGGCTCGTGCGCGGTCAAAGGCAAGTTTCTGGCCACGACCAAGGTTGGCACCTGCAGAATTGAATTACGACTAAGCGCAACGCCAAAGTTTGCTGCGACTACAAGTGTGGCAATTGTTCGAGTCAAAAAGAAGACAGAACTTAATGTGCTCGCCGCTGCATCTCTGGCTAATCCGTTCGAAACGCTTGGTGAAATATTTACCCGCAGGTTCATGAATGTCTCGGTGAGATTCAACTTTGCCGGTAGCGCAACTTTAGCGATGCAAATTCAGCAAGGTGCGCCAGTTGACATTGTTGCGATGGCTGACACTGCAAACATGAAGAAAGTTTTAGTTTCAGGCGACGTTGAACGAAAGTCAGTTATCACTTTGGTTAGAAATCAATTGGCGATACTCGTGCAGCGCGGAAACCCACAAAAAATAAATTCGCTCAACGATTTAGCAAGAAGTGGTCTCAAAGTTGTGTTGTGCGATCTCGCACAACCATGCGGAAAATATGCAGCAACTGTTTTGAGCAAGGCAAATGTTTCGTTCACGGTGGCCAGTCGTGAGGCAAGTGCAAGTGGTGTCGTATTGCGTGTCGGTTTTGGCGAGGCTGACGCCGGTATTGCCTACATCACCGATGGCATTGTTGCGGGCGACAAAGTAGATGCAGTGAAAATCGCTGATATTTTGAATTTGATCGCTGAGTATCCGATTGGTGTCGCCACTAAACCGACAACGAAAGACACAGCCGCCATCGTGGCATTTATGGCGATGACTAAGTCTTCAGTTGGTCGCACAATTTTTGCCGAGAACGGATTTATTCTTCCGTGAAGCGAAATCTGTCGGCGCCTCGCGGGTTGTGGCTGATTGCCATGCCTGCAGTGGTGATCGTGATAGTGCCGGTGATCGCAGTTTTTTGGCGAACAGATTGGTCGAATTTTTTGATTTTGATTTCAAGCGACACTTCACGCACTGCACTTGTGCTGTCGTTGCGCACTTCGCTTCTGGCTACAAGTTTGGCGTTAATTTTTGGTACACCACTGGCATGGTTGCTCGCGAATCGTGATTTTAAATTCAAGTCTGTAGTGCGGGCATTGTGTGTATTGCCAATGGTTTTGCCTCCCGTTGTGGGTGGCGTGGCGTTGTTGTATGCATTTGGTCGCCGTGGCTTGGTTGGAGCAAGTCTGTACGACTGGTTTGGAATACAACTCGCGTTTACGCAAACTGCGACAGTTATGGCGCAGTTTTTCGTGGCGGCACCATTTTTTATTTTGGTAATGGAGGCCGCATTCGACCAAGTTGATCGTCGGCTTGTTGGCACGGCGCGAACTTTTGGCGCAGGGCCGTGGCGAGCATTCGTAACTGTGACTTTGGGTCTTGTTCGACCGTCATTGTTGGCAGCACTTGTTTTGACTTGGGCGCGAGCGCTCGGCGAATTTGGCGCAACAATTGCTTTTGCTGGCAACACTGCGGGGCGAACCCAAACTGTGCCACTTGCCGTATATAGCCAACTCGAATCTGGTGGCGACGACGCACTGGCGTTGTCAATGTTGATGATGATTGTTTCACTCGGTGTGCTTATCGCGTTGCGTGGAAAATGGGTCAGCGCTTTGCGTCGGGGCGGGCAATGAGTCTCGAAATCAATTGCGAGTTGCAGCGCGAGAAGTTCAATCTTGAGGTTCGCCTCACAGTTGCACCAGGCTCGGTGCTGGCGATCACGGGCGAGAACGGATCGGGCAAAACATCGACGCTCGACATGGTTGCTGGTCTTCTTGCATGCACTGACGGCAAGATCTCTTTGAACGGCAAAGTGTTCGACGATTCGACAACACATCAGTTCGTGCAACCTGAGATGCGCGGTGTATCGATTGTGTTTCAAGGTGGCGGTTTGTTCTCGCACTTGACGGTTGAAAAAAATGTCATATTCGGCCGTGGCGCCGCATTTAGAAATACGCCAAGATTTGACTCGGCGGTTGAACAGTTCAACTTGGCTGGTTTGCTATCGCGCAAGCCGTCAACCTTGAGTGGCGGTCAGCGACAACGCGTGGCGCTTGCCCGGGCATTTCTTGCACCTTCAGAAGTTTTGCTACTCGATGAGCCGACGACATCACTTGACGCTGTTTCGCGCGACGAGGTGCGCAGGGCAATGAAAATTTTCTTTGAGACCTATAGCGGTGTGGTTATTTTGGTGTCGCACGATGAAGCCGAGATCGCAGAACTTGCAACAAATGTTGCGCGAATCAAGGTTTCACGTGGCGAAAGCACGACGGCGACATTGCACACATAAGTCGCTTTAATTAGTGGCTGACGATGAAAACGTAATAAATTGCTTAAATGAGCGAAACCCAAAAAGCGCTGGCAAGTTTTGAAATCATCGACGGCGTCGCCGTAATCAAGATCGATGATGGCAAGGCCAACGCTTTGTCGTTGCCGATGCAACAAGCATTCAACTCGGTGCTCGATCAAGCACAACAGGCCAAATTGCCAGTGGTGATAACAGGTCGTTCAGGTATTTTGTCGGCGGGGTTCGACCTGAAGACTCTTGCTGCTGGTGGTCAACCCGCATACGAAATGCTCAATGGTGGCATCGAGATCGCGCTGCGCTTGTTGAGTTTTGAAACACCAGTAGTGATTGCATGTGGTGGCCATGCGATTGCGATGGGGGTTTTCTTGTTGCAATCTGGTGATTATCGAATTGGTGTTGCCGGTAACTTCAAATATTCGGCCAACGAAGTCGCCATTGGCATGACGATGCCGTGGTCAATGATTGAAATTTTGCGGCAGCGATTAACGCCGGCTGCCCTTTCACGAGCAGTTCTGCTGGCCGAGACTTTTACACCAACTAATGGTGTCGAAAACGGATTGATTGATCGGGTCGTGGCGACCGAAGCAGAACTGATGCCCACCGCGCTTGAGTTTGCGAAATCAACTTTGGCGCTTAATGCCGCTGCCCACGCGGCGAGCAAGCAACGTTTGCGAGGCGAAGCAATTGCCTCGATTCGTGGATGCTGGACCAAAGATTCAGCCGACTGGAAGAAACTTTTCCTAGCTAGTTAGCGGGGCAGTTAGTTAACTAGTTATCTTTTGCCCGACATTTCGGGCAAAGAATCTTTGGTGATTTGTCAGCGCAGTCTTGGCAGACCAAAAATAGACAACGACACTCTAAATTGGCGCAGTCAAAAAACTGATTTGTGCTCGATTCGCAATAATCACATTTGCCGAGAACTTTCGTATGATCACTGAAGTCGATTTTTAGTCGCTTGTCAAAAACATAGAGCGAACCCTCCCACAGTGAATCGTCGCCGAACTCTTCGCCATAGCGCACGATGCCACCATCGATTTGGTAAACCTCGTTGAAGCCTCGGTTCTTCATGAGTAACGACAGAACTTCGCAGCGAATGCCACCAGTGCAGTATGTAACGATCGGCTTGTCTTTGAGGTGGTCGTATTTTCCACTTTCAAGTTCGCCAATAAAGTTTGGTGTTGTTATCGCATCTGAAACTACGGCGTTTCTGAATTTGCCGATGCGCGCCTCATGGGCACTGCGGCCATCGAAGAAAACTACGTCGTTGCCGCGGTCGGAGACGAGCTTGTCGACTTCGGCTGGTTTGAGATGCACGCCACCACCGACGATGCCATTTTCGTCGACGACAATCTCTTCGGGCACACCGAAAGTCACGATCTCATCGCGAACTCGAATTTCAAGTCGCGGAAACTCGTCGCCCTGAGCCTCAGACCATTTGAAGTCGATGTTCTTGAACGGCGCGAACTCTTTCGTCGCGCGGACATATTTTTTTACGTTCGTCATTAATCCGCCGACGGTGCCGTTGATGCCGTGGGTCGAAATAATTATTCGGCCGTTGAGATTGAACCGCTCGCAGAGTGCGCGCTGCCAGAGTCGAATCGCCTCGGGGTCGGCAATCGGCGCGAACTTATAAAACAGGACAATTTTTGAAGGTTCTATAGGTCTAATTTTATGTGGGACATTACTCAGAACTATCGGCGTAGCCTATTTATCCATGGAAATCATGCAGTCGCGGAAGTTGGCCAATGTCTTGTATGACATTCGCGGCCCGGTGCTTGAAGAAGCAAAGCGACTTGAGGCGCAAGGTCACCGCATAATCAAACTAAATATCGGTAACCCACAGCCGTTTGGTTTTGAAACGCCACCAGAAGTTCTGGTTGAAGTTGTGCGCAATCTGCCGACTTCGCAAGGATATTCAGACTCGCAAGGCATATTGTCGGCGCGAACTGCAGTAGTGCAAAATTATCAAGAGCGTGGCATCGACATTACCGATGTTGATGATGTTTGGCTGGGCAATGGCGTCAGTGAGTTAATTCAAATTGCGCTGAATGCGTTGCTTGACGAGGGCGATGAAGTTTTGATTCCGGCGCCTGATTATCCGTTGTGGACAGCCGCCACAAGTCTCTCGGGCGGTACACCAGTGCATTATTTGTGCGACGAAACAAATGGTTGGATGCCGATGATCGACGACATTCGCGCCAAAATAACTGATCGCACTAAAGCGATCGTTGTGATCAACCCAAACAATCCAACTGGTGCTGTTTATAGTCCAGAGATTTTGCGTGAGATTGCAGATCTTGCTGCCGAACGTGGTCTCATCGTGATGGCCGACGAAATTTACGACAAGATTCTTTACGACGACGCAGTTCACACGACATTTGCGGCGATTGCACCCGATGTGTTCACGCTGACATTTAATGGTTTATCAAAGGCATATCGCCTCGCTGGTTTTCGTGCCGCTTGGATGCTGATGACCGGCCCGCGCAAACATGCGACAAGTTATATCGAAGGTATAAATATGTTGACCAACATGAGGTTGTGCGCAAACGTACCGGCACAACATGCGATTCAAACTGCGCTTGGCGGTCGACAGAGCATTAAAGACTTGGTTCTGCCAGGTGGTCGATTGCTTGAGCAGCGCGACGCGGCAGTCACTGCACTTGAAAAAATTCCTGGTGTTTCATGCGTCAAGCCAAAGGGCGCGCTTTATGTGTTTCCGAAACTTGACCCAAGTGTTTATCCGATTGTTGACGACCGAAAGTTCGTGCTCGACTTCTTGCGCTCCGAACATGTACTAGTCGTTCAGGGCACGGGGTTTAACTGGCCGACGACAGATCACTTGCGCATCGTGACTTTGCCTTATGCCAAAAATTTGACCGAAGCAATCGGCCGACTTGGCAACTTCTTGTCGACTTACGACCCAGCCAAAAAATAATTATCGGGCGATAGCTAGCGGGCGTACGTAACGCCACCGTCGACGATGATCGTCGAGCCGACAACATAATCTCCAGCACGAGAAGCCAAATATATTGCTGCGCCCGCCATATCTTCTGGCGTACCGACGCGCTTTGCCGGTATTTGCGATGCAACCATCTCGCCGTGATCGCGAGCGATCTTGTTCATCTCTGAAGCGAATGCACCGGGCGCAATTGCGGTGACAGCGATTTTGTCTTCAATTAGACGCAAAGCCATGCGTTTGGTCATGTGGATGAGACCCGCTTTGCTCGCAGCGTACGGATAAGTTTCCATTTCATTGACTGACACACCGTCAATTGATGCAATGTTGATCACTTTTGCCAGATGGTTGTTCTTTACGGCTGCCGCACGCAGTTGTGGTGCGAGGGCCTGGGTCAAAAAGAATGGTGTCTTCATGTTTAGGTCGACTGTTTTGTCCCAGCCCGACTCGGGAAATGAATCAAATTCCGCCATCCAGGCCGCCCCCGCATTGTTAACCAAGATGTCGATAGCCGATTCACGCTTGGCCATTTCTGTAGCGAAAGCCGTTACACCAGCTTGTGTTGAAAGGTCACCCGGAATTGAAATGCATTCTCCGAATTGTGAGAGTTCTTTGGCGGCGGCGTCGCACTGTGCTGCTTTTCGAGCAGTTATATAAACACGCGAGCAACCGTATTCAAGAAAACCTTGCACGATCATTGCACCGATACCGCGCGAACCACCTGTGACGACCGCAACGCGACCCTTTAGCGAAAAAAGATCTCTCATCGCAATAACTATAGACATTTAGTCATTTTTGCCTTGCATCGTGACTTCATTTCTAGAAGGGCTGCAGGGGTAGCGTGGGGTGATGGCCGCGCCCCGAATGCATTCAGGAATAACAACTGACGACTCGATGAACTTAGCGATGTCGCCAGGTGCCGTACCTCTCTATGAAGCAGTCATCGCATTTATCAAGAATGAGATTGACCCAGTAACTGAAGAATATTTCAAACTGGGTGAAGGCAGACCAGATCGATGGCAATATGGCAAAGGTCAACTTGAGTTGCTCGAGTCGATCAAAGCCAAGGCAAAAGCCAACGGATTATGGAATTTCTT
>JAQCDG010000064.1 GCA_027731085.1 Actinomycetota bacterium
ACTTCATGAACGGCTGCAGATACTGCTCGCCGATTGCGATCGTTGCGAGAACGTTGCCTGATTTGCCTGGTGGAATCAAAACCTTCAGAAAATTACCTCGCGCTGATTATCGCCGCCGAATGGCGACCGATAAAAGTTTAGCGAATTGGGCTCTGCAGCGGGGTGCGGCGCACCGCGCTGGCGGCGAAAATGCCGATCGCACTTGAGATAGCACCCGCGAGCAACGCATACGAAAAACTCCGCACAATCCCCGAACTAATCGTCGCCTCGTGCACACCAACCATCACCGCAGCACCCAACACCGCGCCCATCTGATTTAGCAACTGTTGCACGGCGCTCGCAACACCAAGATCAGCGACTTCAACTGAATTAGCGAGTAACGCTGTCAACGCGGGCGATGCAATACCTAAACCAGCGCCAGAAAGCGACAAGCCAACAGCAATGAACAAATCAGACGAACCCAAATCAATCTGCGACAACATCAACATCGAACACATCACGGCGATCGCGCCGATCACGCCGGCGTTGCGCTCACCGATTCGAATTGCGATTCTCCCCGAGAACGGCGCAACAAGTGAAAACACGAGCGGCCGCGCGATAATCAACCAACCGATGTGTGAAGTTGAGAACCCCAAACCAACCTCAAGTAACTGCGGCACGATCATGAAGCCACCCATGTAAGCAAAATTCGTCAGCGCCTGACTCACAACCGGAAACGCAACATTGCGCGTGCCGAACCACTTCAGCGGCAGCATCGGGTCACTTGCCCGCTTCTCAACGCGCACAAAAGCCATCAACGCGACAACGCCCAACACGGCAACAAAAATTGTACGCGCCGCCAAAAAACCCCACGCCGGCCCGCGATTAATCGCCAACAGAATCATCACCGAACCAACACCAAGCAGCAGCGCACCGCGCACATCAAACTTCACATTCGCGCGCCGCTCAGTATCGCCGAGCAACCACCACGCAACAACACAACCAATCAAACATAAGGGCGCTTGCATCAAAAAAATCGTCCGCCATCCAAACAACGCAACAAGCGGCACACCAGCAACAACACCGATCACGGGCGCGCCAGCCGTGACGAAACTCCAATAACCCAACGGCCTCACTCTTTCGCTTGGATCAAACATGCGGTTGATATACGCCATCGCGGCCGGGCCAAGCGCCGAACCCCCCGCAGCAGAAAGCGTGCGAAAAATTATCATCGACGGCGCATCCCAAGCGACCGCCGTGCAAAGCGCAAAAAAACCTGCGACGAATAATCCCCAAACGAAAACTCGTTTGTGTCCCCAGAGGTCACCAACTTTGCCAAACGCCGGACCAACGACACCGAACGCAAGCATCGGCGCAGTGATTGCCCAACTGATAATTCCGGTTGTGCTGTTCAAATCATCGGCAACAGTTTTTAGCGAAACCACCAAGAGCGTGATCATAAAACTTACGGTGAATACGCAACTCAGTAACACGATCAGCGTGGCTTTACGCCGCGAAACACCGACTCGCTGCACAAGTTTGCGGCGCAACAATAACGACCACGGAATTACCGAAACTTCATCAACGCCACCACTATCAAGAACATTTAAATCTGAAGCGCTATCTGGCCTCTCCAAACTCACGGAAAGACCATGTCGATCACCGAACCACGCAACACCATGTCACCGTTGTTGACGGCCACACCTTTAACCGATGCGCTCTTCATGCGATATGACTTACGCCCCGAAACTTCACCGACAACAAAACCAGCTTCTAATAACCGCTTCTCAGATTCAACAAAGTTGATGCCGACGATATTCGGCAACACAACCAAATCAGGACCCATCGAAATCGAATAGACGATCGTGCTGTCTTTTGGCACGAGTTGACCAGGTGGTGGTGCTTGAGCGCCAATCAAGCCAACAGCAACTTCACTGCTGAAACCATCTGGGCTGCTGCCGAGAACAAGCCCCAACTCGGTCACGAGTGCAGTTGCCTCTTCAAGTTTCAAGCCAACAATCAGTGGCACCGTTCGCAATGCTGGCCCACTCGAAACGACAATGTTGATCAATGTGTCTTGTAAAACTTGATCACCCGCAACAAGCGACGGCTGCTTGGCCACAGTCCACGAAATCACATTGCCAATCGGCACGCTGTCACTCGACTCTTCGGTTGACGAAACAGTCAAACCCTGATTCGTCAATTTTTCAACAGCAACTTCGCGCGAGTCACCAACAACTTCAACCAGCACACCAAGTGGCGCACCTTCAGAAACATATACCACCAACGCATCGCCTTGCTTCAAACTTTCGCCAGTTGTGGGCTCGGTGCGAATCACAAAACCAAACTCGACATCGTTAGTGCGTTCGGCTCTGATTATTATTTCCCATTCATTCGTGGCAATTGAATTGCGCGCTTCTGCTTCGGCGACACCCGACAAATCTGGCACTACAAAACTTTTCTTAGTCAACGCCTGAAAGCCAACAACACCAACAATCGCCAGCGCACCGACCGCCGCTACTGCAAATAAACGCCTAAGCCTTTGACGCGTGCGCGGCGACTCAATAACAACCGGTGGCACAGGCGCCACAACTTCAACTTGTTCAACAACTTGAGTCGACACGGATTCGCTCGCATTGGTTATTGGATGAGGACGAGTGATCACATCTTCGAACTTCTTTGGCACGATTGTGTCTATTGGCAAAGGTCGCGGCATCTTGTCGGCTATTTGCGCTAGTGCTTGCCCAAGTTCAAGTGCAGTGCCACGCTCGTCAGCCAACGGTCGACCAGCACGCTCGATCGGCGCAGCGATTGGCCCCATGTCGGCGCTCACCGGCAACAACTTGTCGACACGATTTGCAAGTGTGATCGTCACAGATTCGCCAACGAACGGCACGTCACCAGTTATCGACTCGAGCAACGTGATCGCCAGAGAGTAAATATCGGTCTGATCATTCGGCACCAAACCAAGACCAATTTCTGGTGCGGCATATTTCGCTTGTTCTAAACTCATCTGCTCGGCACTGGCCGAGCGTTTCGTGCCAAGACCGGTCAGGCGCACGCGGGCATCGTCGCCAAAAATTAAATTTGCAGGGCGCACATCGCCGTGCACGAAGCCGTTTTGGTGCGCGTGATGAAGCGCACGACAAACGTCTATTCCGACGACTAGCACTTGCGATGGCGAAAGTCTGCGACCACGATCAAGAAACTCACGCAGCGTGCCTTGTCCATAGAATTCAGTGACGTTAAACGCATGCCGCACACCCTCAATAACGGTGTCGCCCCAATCGTCGATACACACCAAAGTCGGGTGATTCATCGCAAAGAGTTGCTGCATCAACTCTTTGTACGAAGCAAGTGCGCTCGGTTCATCGATCAGGCCAGCATCCAAATCGATCAACGAATGCGTCGTCATCAACCGCACGGAAACTTTCTTATTGTGTCTTAGGTCATCTGCTTCATAAACCTTGACCGCCGCACTGCTGTCGCTGCGCAGAGACTCAATCCGATAACGCCCAACAATAACTTTGCCAATTAAGGCTTCCGAATCGACCATCGCCCAATCAAAACTACTAGTCACGACGTTCTAGCAATGTTTTTTGCCCGATTTCAGGCGAGAATATAGGTGTGACAACTAACTCGGACAATTCTGGCGACAAAAAGAAGCCAAAGCGCAAACTCGACAAAGAACAATTGTTGACAAGCATCGGCATCGCGCTCGGTCTCGTATTAATTATTTTTGGTTTTCGCGCCACGCAAACTGGTCGTGACGAATCTGGTCTGCCAGATGTCATCGAACGAATGTCGCCCGCCGACGGCGATCGAGTTTTGCGTCAGTCACAAATCATCGTCGACTTCGTCGAAGGCTACGAAGCAGTGATGTTCATTGACGAGATCGAACTGCCGACCACCCGCCTTGACGAACTCACCGCGTCAGGGCAACAAGCCGCACCCGGCGCACAAGTCGAGTTGCCACCGACAGCCGTTTTCGACCCAGGTAACTTCATCGTCAGTTTTCAACCGCAAGTCGGCGCGATTATCGAAGAGTTCACACAAGGTGAACACGAAGGCAAAGTTCTTTACTGGCGCATCGGCGAAGGTCGCGAAAAGGCGCGCACCTACACCTGGCAATTCGACACGGATTAAATACTTCGCGGCGCGAATGACACGCGCACAATTCGCGAACGACACGCGCGCCCTGCCAGTTCTAACTTGGCACTTCACCACTCTCGAGAAGTTTCAGAAAACCTGCGGCGTCAACAATCGGAACACCTAGTTCTTGAGCCTTCGTAAGTTTGCTCGCACCAGGTTCATCGCCAACAACAAGCGCGAAGGTTTTAGCACTGACACTGCCGGGGCTCTTGCCACCGCGACTCGTGATCGCTTCTTGCGCACCTTCACGACTAAAACCTTCAACCGTGCCCGTAACGACGATCGCTTTGCCGACAAGGTTTTGCGGCGCGGTGCTGACCACAACATTGCCGAACTCGACACCGGCAGCACGAAACTTTTTAATAATCGCCATGTGCGACTTATCGGCGAACCAAGCATTGATTTTTGTGGCAATCACCTCGCCAACACCATCAATCTCGCTTAATTGTTCTGGTGTCGCCGCGATAATCGCGTCAAGCGAACCAAACCGCCGCGCCAACGACTCTGCCGCTGCAGGGCCAAGATTTTTAATGCCGAGACCAACCAGCAACTTGGGCAACAGTCGTGACTTCGAATCATTGATCGCCATCAACAGATTTTTCGCGCTCAACTCGGCGAAGCCATCGAGTTGCAACAATTTTTCGAGCGTCAAAGAATATAGATCGCCGATGTCTGTGACGAAATTTTTGTCAGACAACGCGAAAACCGTTTTCTCGCCCAGACCTTCAATGTCCATCGCGCCTCGCGACGCAAAGTGAATAATCCGCTGGTCGCGCTGAAACGGGCACTCAGGTTCAACGCACCGCGTGTCCGACTCACCTTCAACTTGTACGAGTTTCGACTTCAAATCACAAACACAAGTCGTTGGAAACTTCCAGGGTTTTAAGTTCTTCGGCCGCAACGCCAACACCGGCCCAACAACTTCAGGAATCACATCACCCGCTTTGCGCACCACAACCGTGTCGCCGGGTCGCACGTCTTTTAATAGCACCTGTTCGCGATTGTGCAGCGTCGCCATCGAAACCGTGCTGCCTGACAACACCACAGGTTCGAGCACCGCAAACGGCGTCGCCCGACCGGTGCGTCCAATCGAAACCGAAATATTTTTAAGGATCGTATTGCGCTCTTCTGGTGCAAACTTCACGGCAATCGCCCAGCGCGGAGCGCGCGATGTGAAACCGAGTTGCTCTCGTTGCGCGAGGTCGTCAAGCTTGACGACAACTCCGTCAATTTCATAATTTAAATCGTGACGCGACGCCTCCCATTGCTTACAAAAGTCAACGACCTTACTCAATGAATCAAGCGTCTTAACTTCGGGATTAATCGGAAAGCCCAGCGATCGCAAATAGTCAAGCGTCTGCGTGTGCGTCAAAAAATTCGGCGCTCCGACAACTTCGCCAAGTTGATACGCCCAAAACGAGAGTTCACGCGTCGCAGTTACATGCGCATTTTTTTGGCGCAAACTGCCAGCGCCTGCATTGCGCGGATTCGCCGGCACACTCTCTGGTTTCTTGCCTTCTTGCACTCGCTTTTCATTCTCGCGCATCTTTGCTTCGCGAAATTTTTTGAATGCCTCAATCGACATATAAACCTCGCCACGCACTTCGAGCACGCTCGGCACCGCGACGCCAGATTTCGTGATCAACTTTTTAGGTATCACGCCGATTGTGCGCACATTTGCGGTGACATCTTCGCCTACTTTTCCGTCGCCGCGCGTTGCCGCCTGCACGAGCTCGCCGTTTTCGTAGCGAATGCTTAGTGCCAGACCATCGATCTTCAACTCGCACGCAAATTGCATCGCCACATTGTTAAGACCCTTGGCCGCTCGCTCGCCCCAGGCTTGCAACTCAGCAGCATCCATGGCGTTGTCGAGACTCGTCATCGGCACGCGATGCGTCACGGGGTCAAAAGTCGTCGTGCCTGAACCAATTATTTGTGTCGGCGAAACATCGTCAAGCAACTCTGGATATTTCGCTTCGAGTTCGGTAAGTTTGCGCAGAATTTCGTCAAACGCCGCGTCTGAAATTTCGGGACTATCTTTGCCGTGATACAACTCGTTGTGATATGCGATCTCCGCACGCAACTCACTGGCTGTCTGACTAACTCTCTCTGGCACAGGCATCACTGAAACTTTACCGAAGTCGTGTGCGAGCCAAAGTCGTTTGCGGCCCCAAGCCTTATCCTTACGATGTGGCGAACAAGTCGTTCATTTGGTTACTGCGCGCAATGGTCGGCATTCTGCCCTTCATCGGCGAAGGCGTCGGCAGTCTCGTCGCCAATCGTTCGACGAGCGTGCAAGTTGTCGCCACCGTTCTCGCCTGGGCGATCTGGTCAATCGCAATTTTTAGTGTGTTCTTTTTGCACCCGATCACACTCACTATCTCGCGCATCGCAACGCCCGTCGTCGCCGCAAGTTTGATTTTCTTTGCTTTTGACTCGCCACAAACGCAACAAATCATTTCTGCCGCGCTCGGTGTTGCTGTTTTATTGCTCAGTTTTAACGCTGACATCGGCAATTTGTTCGTACAGGCCAGCGCATATGGTGATGAAAAAAGATTTTTGCTTCGGCCACCAGTTGCTCTCATCGCACCAGTTGTGCTTGCGACTACGGTCTTGATTGCAACGACGCTTTCTGCCCCGCTTCTGCTCGCCACAAAAAATTTATGGATTGGCCTAGCCTGCGCCATAGCCTCCGTGGTCGGCATCTGGTTTTTCGCTCGACGCATTCACCAACTCTCACGGCGCTGGTTCGTTTTTGTTCCAGCGGGCTTCGTCATTCACGACGAAACTCTGCTCGGCACCAATCTGATGATCCGCAAACACGACGTCACCAGCATGCAACTTGCCAAAAGCGATACCGAAGCAGCCGATCTCACCGCACTCACTTGGGGTGTGCCACTCGAACTGGTCTTCAAACAACCCCAAGATATTTCTCTAACCTCGTTGAGCGCCAAATATCTGAAAGCGCTCAGCGCAATTCACGCTTCGTCGGTCTTGATTGCCCCATCTCGCCCCGGCGCCATCCTCCGCACCCGAAACAACTAAAAATTAATTGCTAATTGGGTTGATCGCTTCGGCGATGCCGCCGCCGAGCACAAAGCTATTCGTGACGTCGTAGCAAACGATGCTCTGACCAGGTGCAATGCGTCGCTGAGCCACATCAAATCGCAGCACCAAACTGCCCAAACTATTTGCCGTACCAGCGCCGTCAACTCGCTCGACAGTCGCCGCAACAGCTGTGCCGTGCGCGCTACTTTGCACCAAAACTTTTTGACCAACTACTGTCGCAACGTTGGCCCACATCACTTTGCTCACAGCCAGACCCGTGCGCAACAGTTGATCTTCGCTGCCAAT
>JAQCDG010000065.1 GCA_027731085.1 Actinomycetota bacterium
CGCTTTGAGCACATTTTGATTGACGAATATCAAGATACGAACATCGCGCAAAATGCAATCGTGATGATGTTGGCCGACGCGCATCACAATGTCTGCGTTGTTGGCGATACCGACCAATCGGTCTATCGCTTTCGTGGTGCCGACTTCAGAAATATTTTGCAGTTTGAAACGGCGTTTCCAGAGGTGACGGTCGTCGTGTTGGCGCAGAATTATCGCAGCACTCAGACAATTTTAGATGCTGCTAACGCAGTGATCACCAACAACGCCGAGCGTAAGCCCAAAGAATTATGGACAGAACTTGGGCAAGGCGAGCGCGTTGTGCGGTTTTACGCCGACGACGAATATCACGAAGCCAACTGGGTGATTTCACAGCTTTCAAAATTGAAGAAGACCCACGAGCACGATTGGCGTGAGATGGCGGTTTTTTATCGCACGAACGCGCAGAGCCGAATTTTAGAAGAGAGCCTGATGCAGGCTGGCGTGCCCTACAAAGTAATCGGCGGCACTCGCTTCTATGACCGTCGCGAAATCAAAGACGCGTTGGCATATATTCGCTGCGCGGCGAACCGTCTTGATGAAGTCAGCCTGAAGCGAATTTTGAATGTGCCCAAACGCGGCATTGGCGACACGACAGTCGACCGCCTCGACGCGTATGCCACCAAAGAACAGATTGCATTCGCACTTGCTTTGCGTCGTACGGCCGATGCGGGCATCGGTGGCGCGGCGGCAAAAGGTATCGCTAGTTTCGTTGCTTTAATCGACGACCTCGCATCGCGTCTAGGTCAGGGCCCAGGGCCCGTGTTGCGTCACGCACTTGAAGCCAGCGGTTATATGAGTGAATTGCAGGCAGAGGGCACAGTCGAATCAGACGGTCGCTACGAAAACTTGGCAGAACTAATTGGTAGTGCGAGTGAATTCACACAAGTCGACGAATTTTTAGAACAGGTCGCACTTGTTGCTGACACCGATCAACTCGACTCAGATAACCATGTCACGCTGATGACATTGCACTCAGCCAAAGGTCTCGAGTTCGAGGCTGTGTTCATCGTCGGTATGGAAGAAGGCATCTTTCCGCACAGTCGCGCGTTGGTCGACCAAAACGAACTTGAAGAAGAGCGTCGTCTTGCATATGTGGGCATTACGCGAGCGAAACAAAAACTAACTTTGTCGCACGCCTGGAGCCGCAATCTTTACGGTTCGAAGCAATACAACCCGCCATCACGCTTTTTGGATGAAATACCCGGCGAGTTATTGCAGCGCGAAGGAAGCACAGACTCCGGGGCCGATGAAGGTCGCGGTAGTTATCGACCTAGACCCGATCAAGCTACAGGCAAAAAAATTGAGTGGACGCGTGCGACGGTGCCGAAGTATCGACGCGACGGTGACGCAGTGGGTGACTTGACTGGCGCAAACTCGGGTTTGAAAGTTGGCGACGATGTTGAACATCCGTCGTTTGGCGAAGGCGTGATCATCAACATTCGCGGCTCGGGTGAGTCGGTAGAAGCGACTATCGAATTCGTGAACCATGGCAAAAAACACTTGGCGCTGGCATGGGCGCCGCTAAAAAAAATTAATTAGCAAAGAAATAAATTAGCGATACAAATAATTTTTAGCCGGCGCGAAGGTCGATCAACAGCGTGCGCAAATTTTCGACGATCGGTCGAACATCGAGCGGCAGTTGCAACTGCTCAACGCCGAGTATGCGACCTTCACAGTCTTTGAAATCTCGCGAGTTGGCGATGTGTTCGACGAGGCAACTCTCGCCACGGTCGGCAGGGTAGGCGTAGTAAACCTGCCAGCCTTTGGCTGGGTCATCGCCCGAGTGATCGATGACGATCGAGCGCTTGCCAGTTGAGTCACGCAAATCTGGATAAAGAATTGGACCACCTTCACTTACGAGTTTTGCGATGTCGTCGACGCGACCGATCTCGAAAGTTTTGGCGACAGTCTCAGGGTTGCGCTCGCGATTGTCGGTGGCCATGCTGGCCAAAATCCATGTCACACCGAATAAAACTGCGAACCCGAGAATGCCCCCGACTACGGGCGCAACGGCGCGCATGAATGGCGATGTGAATTCGATACGGCGCATGTCGTAAGGTTATTGAGTCGTGAAACGAAATTATCGCGTAGTTGTTGCCAAGCCGGGCCTAGACGGCCATGACCGTGGGGCCAAGACGATCACCCGCGCCCTGCGCGATCACGGTTTTGAGGTCATTTATACGGGGTTGCATCAGACGCCCGAGCAGATCGCCGAAACGGTGCTGCAAGAAGACGCCGATGCGGTGGGTTTGTCTTTGTTGTCGGGTGCGCACCTGACTTTGTTTCCGAGAGTGATGCAAGAATTGCGAGATCGCAAATTGGGTGAGATTTTGATTTTCGGCGGCGGTGTAATACCTGAAGAAGATATTGCCACGCTCAAACGGCAGGGCGTCGGTGAAATTTTTGGGCCTGGCTCGTCGCTTGGTGATATTGCCAAGTGGTTAGAGTTGGCGCTCGACTCGCGCGTAGAAAACTAAACAGAGGAAGTTAAGTGGATCTCTTTGAGTATCAAGGCAAACAATATTTCGCACGCTACGACATTGCCGTTTCGCCGGGTGGTGTCGCACTAACGGTTGACGAAGCGGTTACCCAGGCTGAGCTCGCGAAGTATCCCGTTGTGATCAAAGCCCAGGTGCAAGTTGGCGGTCGCGGCAAAGCGGGTGGCATCAAGTTGGCGAACAACGCCGACGAAGTGCGGTTGCATGCCAAAAATATTTTGGGCATGGACATCAAGGGGCACATTGTCAAGCGCGTGTGGGTTGAACACGCGTCAGATATCGCCGAAGAGTATTACGCGTCGTTTACACTCGATCGCTCGGCAAAGCGACACTTGCTGATGCTCTCGGCTCAGGGCGGTGTCGAAATTGAACATGTCGCTGTGGTCGACCCAACTGCGATAGTTAAGTTGCATGTCAACCCAGTTGAAGGTTTGAGCCTTGATTCGGCAAAACGAGCCGTGGTTGATGCACGCATCTCAGAAAAAGCACAAGATGGTGTGGCGGCGATGCTTGTCAAACTTTATGAATGCTTCACCAAAGGTGATTGCGACTTAGCAGAAATCAATCCGTTGATTTTGAAACCGAACGGCGAAGTTCACGCGCTTGACGCCAAAGTCACGCTCGACGACAACGCGGCGTTTCGTCACCCCGAGTGGGATGAATATCGCGCCACCGAAGAACTTGACGAGCGCGAGAAACTTGCGCGCGAAAAGAATCTGCAATACATCGGTCTTGATGGTTCGGTCGGCATTATCGCCAATGGTGCGGGTTTGGCGATGAGCACACTTGATGTTGTCAATCAGGTGGGCGGCAAAGCCGCAAATTTTTTAGATATTGGCGGCGGTGCGAACGCCGAGTTGATGACTGCGGCACTTGAAGTGATTAATTCAGACACAAAAGTAAAGAGTATTTTCATCAATATTTTTGGCGGCATCACTCGTGGTGACGAAGTCGCCAGGGGCATCGTCGAAGCGATGAAGCGCGTCAAGTTGCGTGCACCGATTGTTATTCGCCTCGACGGCACAAACGCGACCGAAGGACGAGCGATTATTGCCGCAGCCGGCATCGCCGAGTCGCAGCTGATTTCGCGACCAACGATGCTTGAGGCCGCGCGAAGCGCAGTCGAGATTGCAGGAAAGAAATAACATGGCGATTTTTGTCAACGAAAAAACAAAAGTTGTGGTTCAGGGTTTGACCGGAGGTCAAGGTCGGTTTCACGGCTTGCGCAATCGCGACTACGGTACGCAAGTTGTTGCTGGCGTGACGCCAGGCAAATCGGGCCAAGATGTCGAAGGTATTCCTGTATTTGACACTGTCGAAAGTGCAGTCGCTGCAACCGGTGCAAATGCATCGTTTATTGCCGTGCCACCAAAGGCCGCACCCGCGGCGATTCTTGAAGCGGCGCGCGCCGGCATTGGTTTCGTCGTGTGCATCACTGAAGGTGTGCCTGCTCAAGACGAAGCGCGAGTGTTTGCAACATTGCAACGCGACTTCCCGAAGACTCGGTTGCTCGGGCCGAATTGCCCCGGCATTATCAGCCCCGGCAAATGCAACATCGGTATCACCGCTGGTGAAATCGCCGCGTTACCAACTGCAAAGGGCCCGAATGTCGGCATCGTTTCGCGTTCAGGCACTTTGACATATCAAGCGCTATACGAATTGAAACAACGCAACATCGGTGTATCAACTTGTGTCGGTATTGGCGGCGATCCGGTGCCCGGCACTTCTTTCGTCGATTGTTTGGCCGAGTTTCAATCTGATCCCGAAACGCATGCGATCATCATGATTGGAGAAATTGGTGGCACGGCAGAAGAAGAGGCCGCCGAATTCATCATGACTCATGTGACAAAACCAATGAGTGCATATATCGCAGGTGTCACAGCGCCAGCGGGCAAAAAAATGGGTCACGCTGGGGCAATTGTCTCTGGGGGCAAAGGTACGGCGCAAGGCAAGATGGACGCGCTAAACAGTGCTGGCGTCAAAGTTGGTTTGAACCCAACCGAGGCATGCGAATTGATGGCACAAATAATCGCATCAATGTAAGACTTAGTGTTCGATGAATAAACGATCTGATTTACTAACTTATATTCCGTCGCTAGACGGCATTCGAGCGCTCTCAGTTTTGGCGGTGATTGTTTATCACGCAAACAAACTTTGGTTGCCAGGCGGATTTCTCGGTGTTGAAGTGTTTTTCGTGATCAGCGGATATCTGATCACGCTGTTGTTGCTCGCCGAGTCAGAAAAAAGTGGCACTGTCAGTTTGAAACAGTTTTGGTTGCGGCGTGCGCGACGATTATTACCTGCGCTATGGGTTGTCGTTTTGGGAGTCGTGGTCTTCGCTGCGTTGTTTCAGCGCGAGATACTCGGCACTCTGCGTGGCGATGTTGTTGCCGCACTGTTTTATGGCTTCAACTGGTTTCAGATTTGGGTCGGCACTAGCTATTTCACTTCGTTTGAATTTGTGCCGTTGCGACACTTGTGGTCGTTGGCTGTTGAAGAACAGTTTTATCTGATCTGGCCGATCGTGATGCTTGTCGTTGCCAAGTTTGGCAAGCGACGCTTGCCAATCGTTAGCGTCGTGTTCTTCGGTGCGGCAGTGGCGCTGGCTATATATACGGGTGCGGTCTATCAGCCAGGCACAATTTCGACGATCGGTGACACACCAGAACAGTTCATGAGTTTGTTCGGGCAGTCGGTGTCGCGTGTCGATTTCTTATTCTTGGGCACATTGACTCGGTCAAGTGGTTTGCTGTTGGGTGCCGCGTTGGCGATTTGGTGGCGACCGTGGTTGTTGCAAAACTCGCGAGCAGGCGCGAGCAAACTTTTTGACGTTGTCGGTTTTGGTGGGTTGGTTGCGTTGGCTTTGATGATGTGGAGATTTCAAACCGTTATTGAAGGCACAGACGCAGGAACTGTGGGTTACGACTTGTTGTTTCAAGGCGGCTTTTTCTTGACTGATGTCGCGAGTGTTGCGTTGATCGCCGCCGCAGTGCATCCCGGATCAAAAGTTATTGCAAAAACTTTGAGTAACCCTGTGCTTGTTTGGCTGGGGCGCCGCTCTTATGGCTTTTATCTGTTTCACTGGCCGGTGTTTCAGTTTTATCGACGCTTTGCGGGTCAGGGATTGACACCATATGAGTTTGTAGTTTTGGTCTTGCTTGCTCTCGCGCTCACCGAATTGAGTTTTCGATACGTTGAAACGCCAGTGCGGCAGGGTGCATTGTCGCGATGGTGGGCAGAGTTTCGTCAGCCAGCATATGGCGCGCAACTCGTGCGTCGTCAGCGGCGCATCGTTTTGGTCGCGTTAGCTTCGGTGCTGCCCGTGTTTGGCTTCGTCAGTTTGGCGACTGCTCGAGTCGCACTTGACGAGATTGCTCAAAACTTGTCAGACAACGAGGGCAACACGGTTGACGTGCTGGGTAGTGGGCAAAGTGTTGGCGGCGACGCAACCAGCGCGACTACGGTGACGACAATCGCGGGTCAGGTTGTTACGGCGACAACCTCGCTTGACGGCCAAGTGATCGATGTGTTGGCGATCGGTGACTCGGTGATGTTGGGGGCGGCCAATGTTTTAACTAGGCGCGGCGTAACCGTCGACGCAATGAAGAGCCGTCCGTATCGTCAGGCGCTTGAAATTGCCAACTTCATGAAGTCGGTGAATCGACTTGGCTCGGTTGTGATCATTCACTTAGGCACGAACAACACAGTTGATGAGTTGACGCTCGATGAAATTATGGTGCCGCTGCGTGATGTGCCGCTGGTGCTGTTCGTGACGGTGCATGTGCCGAGTGAAGTTCGACAGAGCACAAATAATCAGCGAATTAATGAGCTGCCAGCGAAATATGAAAATGTCAAAGTTCTCGACTGGTATTCGGTTGCTTTAGCCCACCCTGAATATCTATATAGCGACAAAATTCATATTCGTCCAGAAGGGCAAAAGATTTACGCCGATTTAATGATGCAAGCAATTGGTCGGCCTTAAGTTTTGTCGTAGGCTTACGGCGCTATGACTTCACCAGTTCGCATCACAGTTACCGGCGCGGCCGGACAAATCGGTTACGGAATTTTGTTTCGCATCGCATCTGGGCAGATGCTCGGCGCAAACACGCCGGTGATCCTGCAGTTGCTCGAAGTCACGCCGGCACTAGGTGCGTTGAACGGTGTAAAAATGGAACTCGACGACTGCGCGTATTCGCCGCTCGTCGATGTGATTACTACCGATGATGCCAATATTGCGTTTGGCGACGCAGATATTGCGTTGTTGATCGGCGCGATGCCACGCAAAGACGGCATGGAGCGCGCAGATTTGTTGACTGCAAATGGTGGCATCTTCAAGCCTCAAGGCCGAGCGATTGCCAAGAACGCCAAGAAGAACGTCAAAGTTTTGGTTGTTGGCAACCCGGCGAATACGAATGCTTTCATCGCGATGAGTAATGCACCTGAGATTGATCCGAAACAATTTACGGCGATGACACGGCTCGACCACAACCGTGCAGTGGCTCAGTTGGCGCAGCGAGTCGGCAAACCTGTGACGGCGATCAAGAAGATGACGATTTGGGGAAACCATTCGGCGTCGCAGTATCCAGATCTTTACAATTGCGAAGTCGATGGCAAAAACGCGGCGACTGTAGTCAACGATGAAACCTGGGCGCGTGAAACTTTTATTCCGACTGTGGCCAAGCGCGGTGCGGCGATTATTAAAGCGCGCGGCTTGTCATCGGCGGCATCTGCCGGCACTGCAGCGATGGATCATGTGCGCAACTGGGTGCAGGGCACACCAGCAGGCGACTGGGTCAGCATGAGTGTGCCATCAGATGGCAGTTACGGCGTGCCTGCTGGTTTGATTTCGTCGTTTCCGTGCACATGCAAAAATGGTGAA
>JAQCDG010000066.1 GCA_027731085.1 Actinomycetota bacterium
AGTCGCGGGCTTTAACCGCCGATAGGGAATTTCACCCAACCCTGCAAGAAGTTCTATTTAGTTTTTAATTGCGTTTCTAGGATATTGGCAGATCGAGCACAGTTCCACTATGTGCGTATGGCTGTTTGCCTGACTGCGATTTATTGCGGGCTTCGGCGCGCGATTCGGCGAGACCGATGGCGACGATTGATCCGAGCACGGTGACGGTGCCCAGAATTTGAATCGCAGTGACGGTTTCGCTCATGAACAGAATGCCGATAAATATCGTGACGACCGCCTCAAAAGTTTCGACCATTGATGTGACACCAGGGCCAATGCGTTTGATGCCGGCAAAAAATAATGCGGTTGCAACGATCGTGATTAAGAATGTCATCGCCAAAACCAACAGCCAACCTTGTCGATTGATCGGAAACTCTGGGTCGAGTGAACTCGGGCCGAGCAACGACACGACTGTGAATGCAGTTGCCGCACCGGTAAGAGCAATCGTCAACATTGTCAGTGGATCAGATTTTTTTGAAATACTGCCAGCGGCTACGACATAAATTGCGTGGGTGATTGCTGAGAAAAATGTGATCATGATTCCGGCAGTGTTGCCATCACCGACTTGGCCCGCAGTGAGCCATACGCCCGTCAGGGTTGTGAAAAGGCAAATTGTGATCACGAGGTTTGGTTTGTGCTTGTAGATCATCCACGAAAGAATCACGGCAAGAGCTGGGTAAATATAAAAAATTACGACAACGAGACCTGAGTCGAGATCTTGCAGGGCGATGAAGTAGAGCAGCGGCGAAACAAAAAAACCGAATGCGCCGAGAAAGAAAATTTTCAGCGTGTCTGCCGTATTCGGCAGATTTCTGATGCCCATGCGTGCGAGACGAATCGCTATTAGCAGCGCGGCAGAAATTACGAAGCGCGCAGTCAAAAAACCCATCGGGTTGGCGCCGTTGCGCTCGAGATTTTGGGCGAACCATGGACCAGTGCCGTAGCCGCCGCCCGCGAGCATGATGAAGATCACGCCGAACATGCGCGGCTTGTTTTTTACAGCGTTACGGAGTTTGATCCTCATTTAACTTTTTGGTCGGCCCTTTTTGACGCTACGCGTAATGCCGATGCCGACGATTGTTAGACCGGCGATCATGATCGCAAACACAAGATATTGCAAAGAGCCACCGCGCTCGCCAGCATCTTGTGGCTCTTTGCCACAACCTGGCTTGGGTAGAAATCCGATGCATTCTGAGGGCTCGTTTTCGAGGTCGTAAGCGGCGGGTGTGCTTGTATCGGGGCTCGTTGCGTTTGCGACTGCCGACGTCTGAAAAGTTATGAGAGTTGCGACGAGTATTGCTAGCAAAGCGATTCGTTTCACCCGTATATCGTGCCACCTCGGGATGAGGTTTCGACACATATCAACTATTGTTAGGCGTCGTCATGAACAGCAAAAATTCACAATCAACACAAGCGACACAAGTAGTGCTGGTCGTTGATTTTGGTGCACAATACGCACAACTAATTGCGCGGCGCGTGCGTGAAGCCAAGGTTTATTCAGAAATTGTTGCACACTCAATAAGCGCAGCCGAAGTGAGAGCGCGCAAACCCGCGGCAATCATCTTGTCGGGCGGACCAAAAAGCGTGCATGTCGATGGCGCGCCGAAACTTGATGCTGAGATTTACGAACTAGGCGTGCCAATTTTCGGCATTTGCTATGGCGTGCAGTTGATCGCCCAGCAACTTGGCGGTGAAGTTGCCCGTGGTGGCAAAGGCGAGTATGGCCGAGCGATAATGCGACGCATCGCTGGCGCGAAGTCGACTTTGCTGACTGATCCGATTGTTGGGCCGTCGCAAGATTTATCGGTTTGGATGAGCCACTTTGATGCCGTTACCCGTGTGCCCGAGGGCTTTGTGGCCACGGCGGCGACGCCAGATGCACCAATGGCGGTAATCGAGTGTGTAGCGCGAAAGATTTGGGGCGTGCAGTTTCATCCTGAAGTGATGCACACGCAACAAGGCACAGAAGTTTTGCAGCAATTTATTTATCAGCTAGCCAACTGTGAGCCGACCTGGACAATGGATTCGATAATTGATACGCAAGTTAAAGCAATTCGTGAACAGGTCGGTAGTGAGCGTGTTGTTTGTGGTTTGTCAGGCGGCGTCGACTCTGCTGTTGCAGCGGCACTCGTGCATCGCGCAATTGGCAAACAACTGACATGTGTTTACGTAGACACAGGTTTAATGCGCAAAAACGAAAGTGTGCAAATTGTCGAAACATTTCATCGTGTGATGGGCATCGAACTAGTTCATGTCAATGCCGGTGCGAGATTTTTTGAGCGTCTTGCTGGTGTCACTGAACCCGAGGCGAAGCGCAAAACAATCGGCGAGTTGTTCGTGCGTATTTTTGAAGAGAACACCGGCGGTTTGACGGATGCAAAATTTTTGGTGCAGGGCACGCTGTATCCAGATGTGATCGAAAGTGGCGGGCAAGACGGCACGGCGAGCGTGATCAAGAGTCATCACAATGTTGGTGGTTTGCCAGAAGACATGACGCTCAAACTTGTTGAGCCGTTGCGCGCTTTGTTTAAAGATGAGGTGCGAGCGCTCGGTGCGCAATTGGGTTTGCCCGATGAGATTATTTGGCGGCAGCCGTTTCCGGGGCCCGGTTTGGGTGTGCGAATTATCGGCGAAGTCACACCTGACAAGGTGGCTATATTGCAAAACGCCGATGCGATTGTGCGCGAAGAAGTCCGGGCGGCTGGGCTTGAGCGCGAAATTTGGCAAGCGTTTGCAGTGTTGGCCGATATCAGATCTGTTGGGGTGATGGGCGATGAACGTACTTATGGTCGGCCGATAATCGTGCGCGCGGTGACTAGCGAAGATGCGATGACGGCAGATTGGGCGCGCTTGCCTTATGACTTGCTTGAAAAGATTTCGTCGCGCGTGATCAACGAAGTTGCTGGCATCAACCGCGTCGTCTACGACGTGACTTCGAAACCGCCCGGCACAATCGAGTGGGAGTAAAGAAGCGATTCAGATAATTGGTCTTTGCGAACTCACTCGATGATGCTGTGACATTTGTGTGAGCGAGTTTGTGGGCGTGAATCACGGGGTTTGGGCCTGAAATTGGGGGCTTGGGCGGTGTTAGAATGTGGGAATCATGACCCGTAGCGCCGTTGGGCGTTTTCGTAGGACGGTGTCACCTCTAACTGGTGCCATCTGTTGCGTTTCCCTCGTTATGGGGCTCGCCCCTGCGACGGCTGGGGCGAGCCCCATGGGTGCAGGCTTGGCGGGGGTTGGCGCAGGTGGTGTGGTGCAGACATCTGACCAGAAACAGCGCGAAGTCGAGGCGATTCTTGACGAGTTAGACCGTCTGGAAGAGCAGATGGATCAATTGGCCGAAGACTATGCCGAAGCGCTGAATGACGGCATCGAGCTCGATAAAGAAATCGCCGCGACCGAAGGTCGAATTAAAGCCAAAGAGATTGAACTCGCCGTGATGCAGGCACAATTACAAAACGTCGCGTTGAAAACATTTGTCGGTAAATCAGTTTCAAATAGTTTGGCAAGCATTTTGAGTTCGACTGGCTCGCTGTCTGACGCGGTGCGCCGTTCGTATCTGACATCGGTTGCCTTGAACACAGGCGTAAGCGGTCTTGACTCATTGCAAGGTGTGATTGAAGATATTGCTCGTGAACGCAAACAACTTGAGTCTCAGCGCACTCGCAAAGGTGGCATTGCCGATTATGCGAAGAAGCGACTCGCCGCTGCCGAGGCGAGTGCAAATGTATATACAGCGCGACAGGCCCAAGCGTTGCGTGATCTTGGCGATTTGTTGCGCAATGAGCAAAGTCGTCGCGCCAAAGCAGCACTTGAAGATGCAGCACGGCAAGCAAAAGAGTTTACGAAGACCAAATATTCGAATATTCCAGCGCCGTCATCGGCTGCAGGCACAGCGGTGAAAGCGGCGTTGTCGCAACTTGGTGTGACCTATAAATTTGGCGCTCTTTCGCCAGGTGTGGCATTCGACTGTTCTGGATTGATGGTTTATGCGTGGTCGAAAGCCGGTGTAGGTATACCGAGGTCTTCGCGCTCGCAGTACGCGGCACTGACGAGAATTCCTACCGGCGCGACAAAACCAGGAGACTTGATATTCACGCGAAACCCCGTCGGACACGTCGGCATGTATTTGGGTAACGGTCAGATGATTGCGTCGCCACGCACTGGCGACGTCGTAAAGGTCTACGCCGTAAGTTGGTCAAAAGTAACTGGTGTAGGTCGACCGAAATAAATTTCGGCACGTCGGTTGGGTGTAAGTTTGTCGCGATGAACGGTTGGTCTCGCTCAAAGTTTTCGAATTATGGTGTAACCCACGAAACCTTTCGCAAAGGATCTGGGCCAGTCGTAATCATCGTTCATGAGATACCCGGCATCACACCAGCAGTCGAAAAATTTGCCAACGAAGTTGTTGCCGCGGGTTTCACGGTGGTAATGCCGCTACTGTTTGGCAACTTCGGTGAATCACCGAGCGGCAAATATATGGCCAGTTCAGCAGCAAAAGTTTGTGTCTCACGCGAGTTCACGACGATGGCACTGAACAAGACATCGCCGGTCATCTCTTGGTTACGGGCGTTAGCAAAATATTTGCACGCAGAGATTGGTGGCAAAGGTGTTGGTGCAGTCGGCATGTGTTTTAGTGGTGGTTTTGCTCTCGGCATGATGGTCGACGACATTATGTTGGCGCCAGTTTTGTCGCAGCCGAGTTTGCCGTTTGCGTTAGGCGCAAAACGTTCGGCAGATCTTAATTTGTCTGAGCAAGACAGACGACGAATTGTGCAAAGAGCAGAATCAGGTTGTCAGGTTTTGGGTCTGCGCTACGCAGGTGACCGCCTTGTCGGCACGCGTTTTGCCGAGTTGCACAATTTGCTCGGTGATGCATTTATCGCCGTCGAGTTTGAGTCGACCGCAAAGTCTGATCATGCGGTGTTGACCGAGCAACGACAAGAACTCGGGGTGCAGCGAGTGCTTGAGTTTTTGAGATTAAAACTGCTCTAAAATTCGCACCTTGAATTTGGGGTCTTTAAACGACCTCAGTGCTTTAATCGGGTCAGTTCGGTTGAGTAGTAGATGCCTGGCAAGTCGACCCTTTGCTGCTTTGGCATCATGACCACCCGCCGTGCCAGATTTTGTTGCCAAGTCGACATGCAGATATCGGCTGATCGCTTTTTCGTCGGCGACAAATGCAGATGCGTGTTCTTGAGGTAGCAAATTGACTACGACGGCGCCCGCACAATATTTATTGAGCGCACATGAAAGTTCGTCGCGCCACCACGACGAAAGTTTGCCCATCGGTGCGAGACTCGCGCCGATCTTTAAGCGATAATCGGGCGTTGCATCACCAGCCGCAACAAGACCCAGCAAACCCGAAACGATGACAATATTTTTGGCGGCGATTTTTTGCAGCGCGAAAGGCAACGAACCAAGATCAAGATGATCCCAAACGACGCCTGTGTAGCGTTGTGACGCGGGCAATGTTTTGGCGCCGCGCAGAGCAAGGTTTGCTTGTTGGGCTCGAGCGAGATGTGCGCCAGAAACACCAAGAAGTTTTGCAGACCCACCGTGTGCTTGTTTCAACGCTGCAATAACACTTGCGCGCTGTTTGCCAAGCGACTTGCCAAAACTGCCGCTTGACTCGGTGAACTTTGTGCCAGTTTTGCCCGATAGCGCTTTGCCTTCAGATGGCGGAAGCAAAATAATAAGTTTTTCTTTACTGGTCACGAACCAAGATTCTGCCTCACTAGACGCCGTAATAGTCGCATACGCTGCGCCTAGTCTGCAGGGGTGGTGTCAGAGCAAAAGTCATTAGATATCGCGGCGTTAAACCCTGACCAGCAAGATGCAGTGTTGCATCCGAGTGGGCCGCTGCTTGTCGTTGCGGGTGCGGGTTCGGGCAAGACGCGGGTTCTGACGCATCGCGTCGCGCACTTAATTAACCAAGGCACCCACCCGATGCGAATTTTGGCGATCACTTTTACCAACAAAGCAGCCGGTGAGATGCGTGAGCGAGTCGAGGCACTTGTCGGCAAAGTTGCCGAGCGCATGTGGGTGAGCACCTTTCACGCGGCGTGCGTGCGAATTTTGCGGATGCAAGCCGAGCAGATCGGATATCCGAAGACGTTTTCGATTTATGACCAGCAAGACGCTCAGCGCCTAGTCGGTTATGTTGTTCGCGATCGTGGTTTAGACGCCAAGCGGTTTCCGGCTCGGGGCGTGCACGCCCGAATTAGTTTGTGGAAAAATGAACTAATTTCCCCCGAGCACGCGCTGTTGAACGCCGACAATGTATTTGACACCAAATATGCCGAGATTTATCGCGAATATCAATCGCGACTGTTAAGAGCCGGCGCGATGGACTTCGACGACCTGTTGATCAATACGGTGAAACTTTTTCGCGAACACAAGGATGTCTTGGCGCAATATCAGCAACGCTTTGAGCACATTTTGATCGACGAATATCAAGATACAAACATCGCGCAAAATGCAATCGTGATGATGTTGGCTGACGCGCATCACAATGTCTGCGTTGTTGGCGATACCGACCAATCGGTCTATCGCTTTCGTGGTGCCGACTTTAGAAATATTTTGCAGTTTGAAACGGCGTTTCCTGAGGTGACGGTCGTCGTGTTGGCGCAGAATTATCGCAGCACTCAAACAATTTTAGATGCCGCGAATGCAGTGATCACCAACAACGCCGAACGTAAACCCAAAGAATTATGGACAGAACTTGGGCAAGGTGAGCGTGTGGTGCGGTTTTATGCCGACGACGAATATCACGAAGCCAACTGGGTAATTTCACAGCTATCAAAATTGAAGAAGACCCACGAGCACGATTGGCGCGAGATGGCGGTTTTTTATCGCACGAACGCGCAGAGCCGAATTTTAGAAGAGAGCCTGATGCAGGTTGGCGTGCCCTACAAAGTAATTGGCGGCACTCGGTTCTACGACCGTCGCGAAATTAAAGACGCGTTGGCATATA
>JAQCDG010000067.1 GCA_027731085.1 Actinomycetota bacterium
CATGTCGCTGAAACTAATCGTTGGCTCAAGATCGTATTCTGGGTTGTTGACGACCTCTTTTGGAAACAGATAATACGTATATATGGTCGTATGTGTTGCCGAGCGGGGCACATAGCGAGTGAGGACTGCGACGGTTGGCGAGAGGTCAATCAACATATTCGGGTATACATACGCTCCGAATACCGAATAGTCGTCTAAATCATCCATCGCTGGCAATAGCGGCAGATTTTCGTCTTTCTTAAACGACAACGATGTTGCACCAGGCGAGAGACTTACGCCCCAGTCGGGTCGATCTTCTTGAATTGTTTTGCCGGTTTTATATACAGGCACCAGATCGACGAGTTCGGGGTGCACAACGGCGCAGTGCAAGCACTCGCTGTAGTTTTCGGCTAGTACCTTCCAGTTTGCTTCGACTTCGTCGATTGTCGTTCGAGCATTCTTGAGTGATGCTAGATCGAATTTTTCGAGTTCGCGTGGCCGCGAGTAATGCTCGTCGAGCCATGTTGTTAAGGGCTGGGCATTCGGATCGAGCGAAACAAAAATCGCACCTTGCCACTCGTCGACCTTGACCGGTTTCAAACCAAGAGTTGCGCGGTCGATTGAATCTTTTTCGTGTAGAGGGGTGGCGACGAGTGCGCCTTCAACTGAGTAACTCCACGAATGATATGGGCACGTGATTGCCGCACCGAAACCAGAACCGCTTGCATCGCAGAGTTGCGAGCCCCGATGCTGGCAGACATTATAAAAAGCGCGCAGTTGGTTTTCGCGGTTACGCAAAACCAAAATGCTTTCGTTGCCGATGTCGATGACTAAGCGATCGCCGACTTTGCCGAGTTCTTCACTAAGTCCGGCGAAACACCAATTTGTGCCGTAGATCTTTTGCATCTCGAGATTAAAAATCTCGGGCGAGTTGTATTCTTCGCGGTTAAAACTTTCGCTGAGTCCGTTGATTTCTTTTTTGGTCATGACTTCCATCCCAAACCAGTCGGAACATCTTCGTAGTCGACTGTCCAGAGGCGACCACCATTTAGGTCTGATGCGTCGTAGCAGCGATAGCCGAGTAATCGTTGTTGAAGCGGCGTCAGAGTTTTGGCGCGATCTTCGGTGACGCTGAGGCAACTCGCTTCTTCGGGGGTCAGCCAACCGTATATATATGACATGTGTAGGCCGAAGCGGGCTTCGCTCTTGGTTTTGTTGGCGCCGGCACTGTGCAGAACTTTGCCTGTATAGATCATGCCGCTGCCGAGGGGCATGACTGCTTGTGTGATTTCGTCTTCGGTGGCTTCGCGTGAGAAGTCTGACCACTTGTGACTACCAGGCACGACCCGCGTCGCGCCATTTTCGGCAGTGAATTCAGAGAGTGCGAACATGCAACTGACTTGACAAACAGGGGACGTCGGCGTATTCATCGTCGGCCAGTCGTCTGAGTCGCGGTGCATGTATTGCGGGTTGCCGCTTGGCATGACGATCATCATTTGACCGGTGTTCATCCAATAACTGGCGCAATGTGGATTTAGAAGAGCATCGGCTAAGCCGAGCAAGATCGGGTGCACGAGCACTTCGTCGGCGAAAGTTTGCGAGCGTTGCGCGAGGCGGGTAAAGCGCTTGGTCTTCTCACCCCAAAAATAATTGACAAACTCATGGCTCGTTTTTGGACCAATCTGTGTCGTAGTTGTAGTCGATTGAAGTTCTTCGAGCATTCGTGCGACGACTTCAGGTGTCAGCATGTTATGCACGATCACGCCACCATCGCGATCAAGAATTTCAAGGATCTCGCTGAGTGGTGCTGTCTTGCCGTCTACAACCGCGAGACTTGGTTTAGCAGTTGCAATTCGCGCGTTCACGAGCCAATTCTACCAATTAACCTTCTGGCATGCGGTTTGACCTGCAAATTAACCCAGGAAACACAATTTGGCCGATTGCGCGCGACGCCGCATTGGCAGCAGAGGCGGCAGGTTTTAAAACTCTTTGGACTGTTGATCATCTTGCGGGTGATGTGATGCATGCACCTGATATGCCTGAGTGTTTTACTTTGCTCGGGGCGTTGGCTGGTGTGACATCAAAAATTGAACTTGGTCCGTTAGTCGTGAATGTCGGCAATCGTCACCCGGCGATACTTGCAAACAGTGTTGCGACAGTGCAACAGATCTCAGGCGGCCGATTTGTTTTGGGTTTGGGTGCAGGTGCTTCACCAAATAGTCCGTTTGCTGCTGAGCGCAGGGCGATCGGCTTGTTGCCACCAGAAAAAATTACAGATCGTCATGCGGCTGTTATTGACGCGCTTGATGTGATGAATGAAATGTGGTCGCCCACTCGGCGCGCCGATCTTGTGTCGTTTCCGATGCCAAAGCCTCTGCCACAAATCATTCTCGGCGTGAATAGTGTCGCCCTGGCAAAAATTGCTGGCGCTCGCACGAACGGAATAAACATTCGTGCGACCCACGAACGTGCTCGCGAAATTTTGGCAGCGGCACAGGATGCGCACGCAAACTCTGGCATCGACAAACCGTTTACGGTTTCAGTTTGGGAGCACTATGACGAAGCACTTTTACGTGGCGACGACCCGCGACTAGATATGTGGCGAAGTTGGGGTGTCGATCGGGCAATCTTGTTGATGTTCAAATCAGTCGACTTCGACGCACTCAACCGCGCCGCAAAGTTCTTGCTTTAATTTTTTATAGAACGAAGTTGATCAGGCGTTTGGAGACGATGACAATTTTGGCGGGGGTGGCGCCGGCGAGTGCGGCGATGACTTTGGTGTCGGCGAGGGCGAGGGCTCGCAGTTCGTCGTCTGAGATATCTGCAGGGGCGGCCAAGCGAGCGCGCAATTTGCCGTTGACCTGCACTGGTATTTCTATTGTTTCGCTCACGAGCATTTGTGGGTCAGCAACAGGAAACGCCGTATAAGTAATTGGCGTCTCAACGCCGAGTTTCTGCCACAACTCTTCGGCAATGTGCGGGCACAGCGGCGAGAGCATCTGGGTTAACGGCACAGCAATCTCGCGAGGTGTTGAGCCTGTTGCATTGACATGCACGGTTAGGGCGTTGTTCAGTTCGATCAGTTTTGAAATCGCCGTGTTGAAACGCAGGTTCTCCATGTCTTGGTGCACGCCGTAAATGCAGCGGTGCAGAGCACGACGCAATTCAACAGGTGCTGGTTCATCTGAGACATGCAATTGATTAGTTTCTTCGTCTACTAAGTTGCGCCAGGTGCGTTGCAAAAAGCGTTGCATGCCGACAACATCGCGTGTGTTCCATGGGCGACTGGCGTCAAGTGGGCCAGTGCTCATTTCGTAAAGTCTGAAAGTGTCGGCGCCGAATTCGTCGTACATCTCGTCTGGTGTGACGATGTTCTTCAAACTTTTGCCCATCTTGCCGTATTCGCGCGCGACAGTTTCGCCTTCGAAGGTGTAGCTGCCATTTTGCTCGACAACTTCGTTGGCCGGCACCGTTTGTCCGCGCGAGTCACGATATGCGTACGCCTGAATGTATCCCTGATTGAAAAGTTTGTGAAACGGTTCTTCGCTAGAAACATGTCCGAGGTCGAACAAAATTTTGTGCCAGAAACGCGAGTAGAGCAAATGCAAAACTGCGTGTTCGACACCGCCAACATATAAATCGACGCCACCCGTGTGGCCCGCAGATTTTGGACCCATCCAATAGCGTTCGACTTCGGCATCGACGAACCGCTCGGTGTTCGTCGGGTCAAGATAACGCAACTCATACCAACATGAGCCAGCCCATTGTGGCATCACATTGACTTCGCGTCGGTAGGTTTTTATGCCGTCGCCGAGATCGAGCTCGACTTTCAGCCAATCGGTAACTCTTGCGAGTGGAGGCATCGGATCAGTTGCTTCGTCATTTGGGTCGAGGGCTTGGGGTTTGAAGTCGGTCAGTTCGGGCAACTTGACAGGCAACAATTTGTCGGGCACTGCATACGGCATGTCGGTCTCGTCGTAAACAATCGGAAACGGTTCACCCCAATAACGCTGGCGGGAGAACAACCAATTTCGAAGTTTGTATGTTATAGCCGACTCGCCGCATTGATTTTTCTCTAGCCATGAGTTGATTAGCACAATTGCGTCGCTCATTGAACGTGCGCCATCCAGAGAGATATTTTTATTCGATGAATTGATATAAATGCCTTCGCCGACGAATGCCAATGGCCACGTTTTGCAGTCACTAGTTGGTGTGATGTTGTGGCTTGCAAACCAATCGTCTGGCGGCATCTGAATTGCGACAATCGACAAGTTGTAGGCACGTGCGAATTCAAAGTCGCGTTCGTCGCCAGATGGCACTGCCATGATTGCGCCTGTGCCGTAACCCATCAGCACATAATCGGCGATCCAAATCGGGATTTGTTCGCCCGTAACTGGGTTGGTTGCCGTCGCACCAGTATCGACGCCAGTTTTCTTGCGGTCATCGTTTTGTCGTTCGTTGTCGTTGAGTTTGCGCGCCGACTCTCGATATTTTTCGACGGCCGAGCGTTGCGATTTTGTTGTCAGCGCATCGACAAGCGGGTGTTCTGGTGACAGCACCATGAAAGTGGCGCCAAAAAGTGTGTCGGGTCGGGTAGTGAAAACTTCAATCTCGCCAGCCGTTGATGCAAATCTGACGCGCGCACCCGTGCTGCGACCGATCCAATTGCGCTGCATCAGTTTTATCGACTCTGGCCAATCAAGGCGATCAAGATCGTCAAGCAGGCGATCGGCATACGCCGTGATCCGCATCGTCCATTGACGCATGCTGCGTTTGAACACGGGATAATTGCCGATGTCGCTGCGACCCTCGGCGGTGACTTCTTCGTTCGCCAAAATCGTGCCAAGACCTGGGCACCAGTTCACCGGCGCGTTGGCGAGATACACAAGACGATATTCGTCGAGTATTTTGCGTTGCTCAAGTTTTGAAAGATCTTTCCACTTTTTTGCAGACTGTGCAGTTGTCAGTTGTCGCTTGCCCGATTCAAATTCTTTTTCAAGTTCAGAGATATTTCGGGCTTTTTTTAACTTGTCGTCGTACCAAGAGTTGAAGATCTGAAGAAAGATCCATTGGGTCCAGCGATAATAACTTTCATCAGTGGTGCTGATGCTGCGTCGCTGATCGTGAGCCAAACCAAGTCGGCGAAGTTGTCGACGCATATTTGCAATGTTCGACTCGGTGTTGATTCGCGGATGAATACCAGTGACGATTGCGTGTTGCTCGGCAGGTAAACCAAACGAGTCATAACCGATCGAGTGCAAAACATTTTTGCCAGTCATTCGCTTGAAACGACCAAATACATCTGTGGCGATATAGCCAAGCGGGTGACCGACATGCAGACCCGCACCCGACGGATAAGGAAACATGTCGAGAATGAAAAGTTTCTCGCGACCCGCGACGCCGGCAACATCGGCAAGTGGGCCCGCCGTATTTGGAGCTTCGAAAGTATGGTTATTTTCCCAGTGGTCTTGCCACTTTTGCTCAATAGTGGCAGCCAGAGATGCGCTGTATCGGTAAGTCGGTATTGACCCTCCACGACCCGATTGAGAGGTGTCTGCAGTTGAGCCCATGACCTCCGTATCCTAAACGGCGTATGGCTAATCAGCGACGACGCCCGAAACCAGCGCGAACCGACACTCGTCGGCGCGTTGCTCGAACCGCACGGTTGAGCGAGACCTTGCGCGAAGTAATTGCCGATGAACTTGCCAAAATTGACGATGACCGTTTGGGTTTCGTGACGATTACTTCGGTCGACGTCGACTCTGAGATGAATCGTGGCATCGTTTTTTATGATTCGATGCAAGGTGCCGAGGGCGACGAACAGATTCTTGAGGCCTTGAACGAGTATCGCAAGCGTCTGCAGAGTGTGATTGCCGATCAGGTGCGAGCACGTCGCACGCCCGTGTTGCAGTTTCGCCCTGATGACGCAATTCGGGCAGCGCAACGCATCGATGAAGTGCTGCGCCAAGACGAGATTCGCCGTAGAGAACTTTTTGGTGACAAGAAGTCTGAGAATTAAATCACGTGGCGAGGCGTAAGCCACCAACGAGGCACGGTCTGGTTATTGTCGACAAACCATCGGGCATGACGAGCCATGATGTGGTCAGTGTTTTGCGCAAGCAACTCGGCGAGCGCCGTATCGGTCACGCAGGCACACTTGACCCTGATGCGACTGGTGTGCTGTTGGTTGGGGTCGGGTACGTCACGCGATTGTTGACGTTTCTCTCAGGCCTCGACAAAACATACACGGCGCAAATAGTTTTGGGCTCGGCGACTTCGACGCTTGACTCATCTGGCAAGGTAACTGCAACCCACGACATGTCGTCAATAACGCTGGAAGAAGTTCGGCGTGTAGTTGCCGAAAACTTTGTCGGCGAGATTAAACAAGTGCCGCCAATGGTCTCGGCGTTGAAAGTTGATGGTGTGCGTTTGCACGAATTGGCGCGACAAGGCATCGAGGTCGAGCGAGCGGCGCGCGATTTAACTATTCATAGTTTCAAAGTTTTGGGTATGCCCGAGCCGTGTGTCGTAGATGTCGAGGTGCATTGCAGTTCTGGCACATATATAAGGTCACTTGCCGACGACCTGGGCCGCGCACTTGGCGGCTCGGCACATCTGCGCAACCTGCGTCGAATAAGCGTCGGCGGTTTTTTGCAAAGTGAGTGTTCTCGCTTAGAAGATGTCGTGGTTCACGCGCCAATCACTGCGGTGCGCACGATGAGTCGTATTGTCGCCGACGAGCAGATGCAGACGATGATCAAGCACGGTCGCGAGTTAGAAAAGTTCGATTCGCCAGCGCCGTGGGTTCTGGTTGATGAGCAAAATGCCGTGTTGGCTGTTTACGAACTGAGCCCCTCTGGTCGCGCTAAACCGAGCGTCGTAATGGCCAACGCAGTAGCGTAATTTTGATGATCATTGTCAACGACACAACTTTTGACTTTGGTCAAAGTGCGCCTCGTAAGCGCAGTGTCGTCACGATCGGT
>JAQCDG010000068.1 GCA_027731085.1 Actinomycetota bacterium
AAATTGATGAAAAAATTTGTGCGACGGTTGCTCGTCGAGAATTTGCTGTTTGCGCTGCGGTTCGCTAAGAGCCACAGCACGCTGAGCAATCGGCAGATGCGCAACCTCACGATATGCCTTGTGCATGATCAGCGGATGAATCGTGCCTTGCAAAAACATAATCAACCCGATGCTTCGTCCAGCAACCTGCGCTTCAATTCGTTCGCCTAGTTTCGCTGACTCTTCAATCAATTCGAGCGTCTCGCGCCACAACTCTGGATCATCAGCAGGCTGATTTAAGTTGATGCTCATCTTCACGCCCGTGCGTCGAGTTAGTTCGCGCATCCATTGCCACTCTTCACCAGGCACACGCCAGTGTTCGGCCGCCATCTGAAAAATGCCGTGGCCCGCGCGACGAATCGCGTCGGCGATGCCATACAACTCGTCTGGTTTCGCACTCGTGCCCGGCACGAACTCGCCGTTTTTGCTTTTGTGCAACGATGTTCGCGAAGTCGAAAACCCGAGCGCACCAGCCAATAGAGCTTGCTCGGTCAACATCGCCATCTGTTCGATGTCGTTGGCATTTGCATCTTCGTTGTTCGCGCCACGGTCACCCATGACAAACGCGCGCAACGCACCATGACCGATCTGCGCACCGAGATCTAAGACGCGAGGCTTTCTCGCAAGTGCATCTAAATATTCAGGAAACGACTGCCACTCCCAATTGATGCCCTCGGTCATCGCCGCACCAGGAATATCTTCGACGCCTTCCATCAACTCAATTAACCATTCGTGTCGGTCGGGTTGTGCGGGCGCGAAACCGACGCCGCAGTTGCCCATAACTGCAGTTGTTACGCCGTGCCAACTGCTCGGCGTCAACCATGGATCCCAAGTTGCCTGCGCGTCATAATGCGTGTGCACATCAACCCAACCCGGCGCCACAAGCATTGAGTCGGCGTTGATCACATGCGACGCATGAGCAGTGGATGCTTTGAGCGCGCCAGTCACTTCAACGATGAGTCCGTCTTTGATCACGATGTCGGCAGGTCGTTGCGGTGCGCCAGTGCCGTCGACGAGCGACGCGTCGCGAATAACCGTGGTGGCCATAACGCAAGCCTAGATGTACTACTAACCTTAAGGCGAGGGGCAATTTGGAAATTAACAATGCGTTCGAAGTTAAAGCGCCGATTGATGTTGCATGGGCAACACTGACCGATTTGGCGCGTATTGCACCGTGCTTGCCTGGTGCGACATTAACCAGCATCGAAGGTGACGTATATAAGGGACATGTGACCGTCAAAGTTGGTCCGATAGTGGCCAAGTTCGGGGGTCAAGCAATCTTTCAAGAGCGCAACGACACCGTGCATCGCGCCGTGTTGAAGGGCGAGGGTCGTGACACAACTGGCAAAGGCAATGCATCGGCGATTATCACCGCGCAACTCGAAGTCGTTGATGCGTTGACGACCCGATGCACCGTGAATACCGATCTCACGATTACGGGCAAGATTGCGCAGTTCGGTCGCGGAGCGCTGGCCGATGTCAGCGACAAGTTATTGAAACAGTTTGTTGTCAATCTCGAGTTGACCGTGCTGGCGCAAGAAGTTGCGAACACGGCCGGGGCTGGTGCGACTGGCGCTGATGAAAAGAGCGTGGCGCCTGCTGGCGCGACGGCTACGCAAGTTGAAAATGCGCCGTTGAATTTGTTGGGCTCGACAGGCTTGTCTCTGGCAATGCCAATTCTGAAGCGCGTTTTGCCTGTGCTCGCCGTCATCGCGGCAGCCATCTGGTTCGCATTGCGCTGAGAATTATTTAGGCAGGTAGGCGAGGGTGGGGTCGTGGAGTAGCGAGTTTGAAGTGATCAACGTGTTGGCACGCCAGTTAGGTTCGCCGAAGCGATCAGAGTACCGCCCGCCAGCCTGTTGAACAATCGGCACGAGAGCGGCAATGTCGTAAGGTGCCAAACCGATCGAGTCGATTGCAATATCGACTGCACCTTGGGCCACGAGCATGTGTTGCCAAAAATCTCCGTAGCCACGCACGCGCGAAACATTACGCTGTAAGTTTTCTAATGAGCCACCAGTATCGAGATCACGCCAAGGTTTGTTAACGGTGATGCTCAAACTTGCGCGACGCAACTCGTCAATATTGCTGACGCTGATTTTCGAGCCATTAAAAAATGCGTCGCTCTCGATGTGTGCCCACCACCGCATGTTCATTGCCGGTGCCGAAACAACACCGAGCACAGGCTGATTGTCGCATACGAGTGCGATCAGCGATGCCCACACCGGCACGCCACGCACAAAGTTGCTCGTGCCATCAATCGGATCAATAACCCACTGAAACTTCGCGTCGGTGGGGCCAATAATGCCGTGCTCTTCTCCGAAAACGCTGTGCTCGGGCCGCTCTAGGCGCAAAATATTTGTGATCGCAGTTTCAGTGGCGCGATCAATTTCAGTGACTTCACTCTTGTCGGCTTTGCGCATTACCGAAAAACTGCGCGATGTAAAACCGGCAAGACTCACAGCGTCGGCGGCGTCGGCAACACGCAACGCAAGCGCCAATTCGCTATCAAGCATTGCTTTGTCTGGCAAATTTTGAGTCACGACGAAATTTTCGCGTTGTCGAAGCGAGAACTATTTGGGTTTCACGGTTGCTAGTTCGGCAAGCGTCGTTGCAAGCGACTCGGCATCAAGCCCCAGTTGCTTGAGAATCGCCGCAGGTTTGGCTTGCGGTATGAACTTGGTCGGCAAACCCAGCACTTCAACGCGCGGATGAACCGAGCCGGGAGCATTGGTCACCAAATCGGCGAGCATCATGCCGACCCCGCCGTCGCGAATGCCGTCTTCAATCGTTAAGACGACGCAGTGTCGCGCCGCATCGGCAATCATCAACTCGTCGGCCGGCACACAACTGCGGACATCGTAAAGAGTTATTTCGATGCCGCGACTTGCAAGTGCATCGACTGCGCTCTCAGCGGCGGCAACCATTTTGCCGATCGCCAAAACGCAAACATTGGGCACTGATGAATTGCGCAGTTTGCGTGCCTGCAAACCAGAGCCAACTTCTCGCTCGCCAACTGAGCGCGCTAAACCTTTCGGATATCGAATCGCAACAGGGCCGGTGTCGGCGAGCGCAATTGCATCTTCAAGCATTTGTGCGAGGTCTTGCGCGCTCGACGGCGCAAGCAAACGCATGCCCGGCACTTTTGACAGCAACGCCATATCGAAAATGCCGTTGTGGCTCGGGCCGTCGTCACCCGTGATACCGGCGCGGTCAAGGCAAAACACAACTGGCAAACGATGAAGCGCAACATCGTAGACAAGTTGATCCCACGCACGATTTAAGAAAGTCGAATACAAAGCAACAACGGGTCGCAAACCACCCATCGCCATGCCGGCCGCCGCGGTAACTGCATGTTGTTCGGCGATGCCGACATCGATAAATCTTTCTGGGAACCGCGCTTGAAATGGCAACAACCCCGTGGGCCCGGGCATCGCAGCAGTGATCGCAATGATTCGCGAATCTTGCTCGGCGATTTTGATAATCGAATCGGCAAACGCCTGCGTGTAACCAGTCGGCACCGATTTTGGTGGACCAGTAACCGGGTCGAACACCGGGGCGTCGTGGAGATTTTTTTCGTCGTCGTCTTCGGCGGGCGGGTAACCGCGACCTTTTTGAGTGATCACGTGAATAACGAGCGGACCTTCTTCGACGCGTTGTGACGCCGACTTAAGCGCATACTCAAGCGCTTCTTGATCGTGACCGTCGATTGGTCCGATATAACGCACACCGAGCGCTTCAAAAAATGCAGTTGGCTGCAAATATTCACGGATGCCGGCTTTGAAAGCTTCGATGCTACGCCCGGCTTGCGGCCCAACAACCGGCAAGTCGTACAAAAACTTTTCGAGTTTGCGTTGACGACGCACATAAACAGGGTTCAGTCTGATATCGGTAAGTGCGCGCGAAAGCATTTTTGTGATTTTGTCTTGTGGTCGTGGTATTTCACCTGTCTCGTCGAGCGCGCTCGGCGCAGTATTTAAATTTTTCGGACTCGTCACATTTGAAATTGTCAGCGCATACGAGCGACCATTGTCGTTGAGCACAATGATCACGCGACGCTTCGAGTGCCCGAGATTATTCAGCGCCTCGTATGCCATGCCGCCTGTCAGCGAACCGTCACCAATCACCGCGACGATATGACGGTGATCAGGGTTCGGGTTTTGATCGCGCGCAACTGCTAATCCGTATGCATAACTCAAAACAGTTGAGGCGTGACTGTTTTCAATGAAGTCGTGCACGCTTTCTTCGCGGCTCGGGTAGCCCGAGATTCCACCGGCTTGGCGCAAGTTGGCAAAACCCCCCCGACGACCAGTAACAATTTTGTGCACATACGACTGATGTCCCGTGTCCCACAAAATCGCATCTCGTGGCGATTCAAAAACTCGGTGTAGTGCCAGCGTCAATTCGACGGCACCAAGATTCGAACCGAGGTGTCCGCTGTTTTTGGCAACCGAGTCGACGATGAAATCGCGAATCTCGCCCGACAACTCAGCGAGTTGTTCGTAGCTCAACTTCGCGAGATCGCTCGGTTGGCGAATGTCTGAAAGCGCCATAGCGCCTACAACGCTAGCCCCGCGCGCTTGGGTGGTTCTTAGTCAGTTTTGTTACGAGCCGCCGATGATTCCAGTAATGGATTTCGGTACCAATGAAATATGCCACAGCGAACGCCAGAATTCCACCGATGGCGTCGATCCAAAAATGGTTGCCAGTGACGATGATGCAGAATGTGGTGACGGCCGGATAAATCAGCAGCGCGAGGCGCATCCATAATCTGCGCGCGATTGGCCACAAAGCAAATGCACACCAAGTTGCCCAACCGATGTGCAGCGATGGCATCGCGGCATATTGATTGGATATTTTGCTTCCTGGACCACGATCGAACGCCCATGGCCCGCCATATTCTCGAATCGTGTCGACGAAGCCGAAATTTTCGGCATCGTTGAAATTTCGGTACTCACTTTCGATGCACGCCGCACCATAGCCGTCATCGGGGCAAGGTGCGTCAAGCAATCGTGGCGGCATCAACGGAAAAAGTGAAAACCCGATGATCGCCAGTGCCGTCATTACCGCGAGCGTGTTTCGCCATTGGCCAAAAACGCTTGGGCGAAGTTTGTAGAGCGCGATAAACACGCCGAGTGTGACAAAAAAATGTGCAGTGCCGTAAAACACATTCATCGTTTTGATAAACCAAATATGCGGCAAGACCCAATCTTGCAAAGTTTCTTCGTGATAAAGACCGATCCATCTTTCGAATCGAATAACTCGAATCGCATTCGTGAACGAGTGGTTCGGCACCGAAACACCTTCGACAAGTGTTGAACCAAATTGGTTGCGAATCATTGTGTAGACCGAATAGAAAATGCCGAAGATCAAAACTTCTTTCCACCAGATCATCCGATGTTCGAAGTTGATTGGCAATGCGGGGCGACGTCCAGACTTCTGCTCAGTGCTTGCGCCCTTGTTATCCACCCATAAATATTACGGCTATACAACAAGTTGCTGTGAGGCATACGCGCCTAGGCTGGGAAAATGACAAAAACTCAAACTTCAGAACCACTTGTTGCACCCGATGTTTTAGAGCGAGTGCTGGCCAAGGGTCGAAGCACGGGTGCCGAGTTTTCAGAGATCTATATAGAGGACAAGCGCTCGACTTCGGCAGGGCTTGACGATGGCAAGGTCGAGCAAGTCATCTCGGGACGCGATCGCGGCGCTGGAATCCGTGTCGTTTCTGGCGAGACCACGGGTTTTGCCCACACTTCAGATTTGTCTGAGCGCGGTTTGTTGGCGGCAGCACAGGCTGCGGCGCTGGCTGCAAAACAGGGTGATGGTGGGGTACACAAGGTGCAACTCGGCGATGTGTTGCGCCACTCGGTGAACACGGTCAAACTTTCGCCCGACGCTGTTGAAAAGTCGCGCAAAGTCGAACTGTTAAAACGAGTTGATGCGGCGGCGCGCGCAGTCAACGCATCAATCGTGCAAGTTTCTGCTGGCTACGGCGACTCGCGCAAGCGAATTTTGATTGCCAACAGCAACGGCGTGTTCAGCGCCGACGAACAAGTTCGCACCTTGTTGCGAGTCAGCGTTGTCGCCACGGGCGATGGTGGCATGCAAACCGGTTACGACTCACTTGGTCACACGATTGGTTTCGAAATGTTTGACGAAAACGATGTCGAAGAGTTGGCGATTCGTGCGGCCAAGCAAGCCGTAACAAAACTTTCCGCACGCCCTGCACCATCGGGCGCGATGCCAGTTGTGATCAAGCGCGGCAGCGGCGGCGTTTTGTTTCATGAAGCGTGTGGTCACGGTCTCGAAGCCGACCTTGTTGGCAAAAGTGCGAGTGTGTATCGCGGCAAGATGGGCGAGCTTGTTGCATCACCATTAGTCACGCTCGTCGACGACGGCACGATGACTGCAGAGTGGGGCGCGATTGGTATCGACGATGAAGGTCACCCGTCGCAGCGCAACACGCTGATTAAAGATGGCGTGCTGACCGACTATATGTGGGACTACCTGCGTGCGCGCAAAGAAGGTCGCGCGCAAAGC
>JAQCDG010000005.1 GCA_027731085.1 Actinomycetota bacterium
GGCTGCGCAAATTGCGGGGATTACATATCGTCAACTTGACTATTGGGCTCGCACAAATTTGATTCGTCCGTCTTTGAGCGATGCCAAGGGCAGCGGCTCGCGACGAAGCTATGAATATCGAGATCTTCTCGAGTTAAGAGTTATTAAGCAGTTGCTTGACGCCGGCATCAAGCTCGAGTCTGTTCGTGAGGTTTTCAATTACTTGCGTAGTCATGTTGACACTGAGATTGCGGCTGCACACATCGTGATTAGCGGCAAAGCAGTCGTGCTTTGCCAGGGCGATCAACTAGTTGACGTTGTTCGCAATGGTCAGGGTGTACTCAACGTTTTGCCATTGGCGAACATCAAGTCAGATGTCGACGCAATGATTGTCAGCCTCGGCGAGAAAACGAACTTGCCGAACACGCATTCAGTCGCAGGTTCGTCGCCAATCTCGAATCAGTCAGCAGTCGTTTAGATTTTATGAACGAGTCACAAGTCGCGACGACGATCGCACCTTTGATTGGCTCGCTTGGCGCAAAATACATGCTCGACCCAGAAACGCTGGCCCATGGTGCAGCGGCCGGTTATCCAAATGGCTTTGCTTATTATGTCGCGGGTCGCGGGGGAGTGCTTGGCGATGTGGATAGCGACGTTGTGTTTTCGGCGTTTATGTTTTTTGAGCGCAGTTTGATCGACAAGTTGTGGAAGGCGGGTGTCGCCGTCGAGGGTGCGCGAGCAGCAGGGCAGCGTTATTTGCAGGACTGCGACGATTGGGGTCGCAAAAACCTTGCTAAAGTTGAGCAACTAGAACTGTTCATTGCACCAGCAGAAAAATTTGTTTCGCAAGTTGACAGTTCTGGTTTATCGTTGTTCGCAGCCGTGCGCGCTGAGCCGTTGCCAGTTGATGTCCCGGCCCGTGCCTATCGATTGATTGACTTGATCCGCGAACTTAGAGGATGCGTACATATTGCTGCTTGTGTTACACACGGTCTGTCAGGTCTGGAAGCAATTCTTTCGTCACCTGGCGAAAATTCTGCCAAGATGCACGGATACGCGCCTCCATATTCTGACTGCTCGCATCTGCGCACTACTCGCGATGTGGTCGAAAAATCAACCAATGACGTAATGGCCCGTTTGATCAAGACGCATTTAAGCGAAGCCGAGATGACTCAACTCGCAGAACAAACCGTTCGCGTCTGCGCCGCTATCTCGGCCTAATGTAAATCGCTTTTAACTAATAGCTTTTTATTCAACGGTGCCGTAGGTGCCGACAGAGCCGGACGATTGTTGGCCGAGGGCGATTGCGACAGATTCGTGCAGATCTCTGGCAAACCAGTCAATTTTGTCATGATGAATTGCGTTCACGGTGCAGTGCAGCGAGTCGGGGGGTGTCTGGCGGTCGACATACCATCCGCGTTTTGAAAGTTCGTCGGCGACGGCAAAAACATTAAGTGCACTAGGGTCTCGTGCGCCAAAACAGAGCAGAGTCGATTCGGGTTCGGCGCGTAACACAAGATCGCGTGAGTTGCGCACAGATTCTGCGAGTTGCAAAGTTGCTTCGCGTGCCTCACGTGTAAGTCGCAGGTATCCGTCGTCACCGAGAAAATGCATTACAGCCCAAGCACTCGCCATTGACCCGCCAGATTTAGTGCCGAGCACGCCTGATGATCCGTATACGCCACCGAGCCAATCGTCGGTGATGAAGCCTTGAAACGATCGTAAATGTTTTGTCGCATACATAATCACCGAGGCGCCCTTCGATGTGTAGCCAAACTTATGCAGGTCGACAGAAATTGAACTTACGCCGGGCACTTGCAGATTCCATGGGGCATTGCTTTCGCCGAGTCGCGCCAAATAGGCGAGCGTGACACCACCCATGCAAGCGTCTACATGACAGTTAATGTCGAAGTCGATTGCAATTTTGGCAATGCCGACTATGTCATCGACGACGCCTTGCGGATACTGCGGCGCCGACCCAACAATCAACACCGTATTTTCATCCGTAACTTCGCGCATTGCAGCAACATCGGCGCGCCAGTCTGGCTGCACTGCAACGCGTCGAACTTCGACACCAAAATATGCCCCAGCCTTGGCGAAAGCCGCATGCGCCGAGGTCGGCAAGACCATGTTCGGGTTGCAAACACCGCGCAAGGCGAGGAGGCGATCACGAGCCGCCTTTACAGCCATGAGGATGCTTTCTGTGCCGCCAGAAGTCATGAAACCAGCCGAAAGAGTCGTCGCGCCAAGCCATACGCCAGCCATTGCAACAACCTCGGCCTGTATCCGCTTGAGACTAGGGAAGGCTTCGGTATTAAGGGCATTCTCGCCGCTGAAGCGTCTGTAGGCCTCCTCAGCGACTGCCAGAGCGTCAGGGCCGGCGTTGTAGGCGAGGCTAAAAGCCCGACCCTCGCGCCAGCGCACATCACGAGTTCGCATCGCCTCGAGGCTGTCAAAAACCTCGGTTGCCGAACTGCCATTTTTGGGTAGAAGATTTTCGCTCGAAGGTGTCGGTGAGGGAGGTGCAGATTTAGTCAAAGTGTTTATTTGCCTAGTTCTGGTCTATATTAACTTTACATAACTAACATTATGGGCGAAACCCTGAGCCAGCGAGGCTATTAAAACAGCTCGATTTGGCATCATGCTGCGCGACTCGGACTCGGGTGCAACTGATCTTGTGCCAAAGGTTTGGCAGCCTGCAACAACCATTTCAGCGCCGCTTTGAAGTCGCGTGTTGTTGGGTCGACTGACGGGTCTAGGTCAGCCTCAACGTCGGCTATCGCGCACCGCAAGACATAGACCTGATCACGTAATGCGTCTAGTTCTTTGCGAGCGATGACCAGTTCGTCTTCGCTGAGGGCTAATTCTGTGGCTCGTTGACGTGCCACCCAATCCCACTGGCGACAAGATTGACTGCAAAAACGCCTCGGTCGCCCGGCGCCCGTTCTTTGCGCAATTGGTGATCGACACCATTGGCACCGCGTTGAATCAACTGGATTCAAACTCGATATATCGGCCGGATTAATCGATTTCGTCATGACAAAAACTTAGGCCGTGAGAACCCTAATTTGGTGGATTATCCAAAGGCATACTTGACTGATGAAAATTACACTGCCTGCGCCTAAACGCTTAATGGCTTCAGACAATGCGGCTGGTGTGCACCCCAACATTCTTGAGGCGATCAATCGAGCGAACAGCTTTCATGCACTCGGCTACGGCCACGATGAATACACACCGCAGGCCAAACAACTTTTCAATCAACTCTTTGATGCGCAAGTTATAACTGAGTTCGTTTTTGGTGGCACTGGTGCAAATGTGTTGGCACTCGCCTGCATGCTCAAACCTGCACAAGCAATTGTGTGCACAGCAACGGCTCATATCGCTGTCGACGAGGCCGGTGCTCCTGAACATTTTTTGGGTGCAAAGTTGATCGATATATCGACTGTCGACGGCAAACTTCGACCGAGCGATATTCGCAGTGTTGCGCATCTACGTGGCAACATTCATCACGCCGAGCCTGCCGTCGTTTCAATTACCCAAGCGACAGAACTTGGCACGATTTACACAGCCGATGAAGTTCGCGAAATTTGTAACACTGCGCATGAACTCGGCATGCTCGTGCATATGGATGGTGCGCGGATCGCCAACGCCGCAGTTGCACTCGGCGCAACACCTCAAGCGTTGCGAAGTTTCACGATCGATGCCGGCGTCGATGTGCTCAGTTTTGGTGGAGTCAAAGCAGGCCTGATGTTCGGCGAGGCTGTTGTCTTTTTCAACACGAGTCTCGCTACGCGCGTAGAATACATCCGCAAACAATTTGCACAACTCAACTCAAAGATGAGATTTGTCTCAGCGCAATATGTTGAGTTTTTGCAAAACGATTTAATATATAAACTGGCCGCCAATGCCAACTCGATGGCACTCGCCCTTTATGAACAGACCCGGCACCATAAGTCGCTCAACTTGACCTCTCCCCCTGTGGTCAACAGTGTCTTTCCGACGATTCATGAGCCTGCTGCCAGCGCGCTTCGCGACTGGACATTCTTCTGGGACTGGGACCTACCCAACAATCAATACCGTTGGATGACCGCCTGGGACACGACCTTGGAGGACATCGCGAACTTCGCCGGAGGGGTTTCACAAGCGCTCAAGATGTAATTGACTGATTAGTTAGTTATCAACTAGTTTTCTGGTTGTGCTCAATGACTTCTATCAAAGGAGACTTGAAACCGACGATAAGTGGATGAACGACGCGGCATGTCGTGGACTCTCTGATATTTTTTTTCCGCCGGCTGCTGAGCGACCTCAGGCGCGTGAGCGTCGCGAAGAAATGGCGCGTGCGGTGTGTGAGACATGCGAAGTTCTTTCAACTTGTCGAGACTTCGCACGCAACCATCATGAATATGGTTTTTGGGGCGGCGAATCAGAAGAGCAACGGCATCAAGCTGGGTTTCATTTGATCGCACCGATTGGCATTCGCGCCCGCTCTTAATAAATTCGCTAGCAGCATCTAATTTCCTGCGAGACTGAGTTATGGCACTCGGCGTATCTCTTGTCGCCGAATCGTTGCCAAATGCCAAAGAAAATGTTCTCGATGCGTGGGCAAGTTTCGGTGACACGCGATCGATAACCAGTTTCGACGAAGTCTCGGCACATGTATCGACAAACCGCGTTTTCCGCATCACGTTGTCTGACAATTCAAGACTTATTGCCAAAGTAAGTTCATACGGTTCGTTTTTTCAATTTGCCGAAGATCACGACCGCCTTGCGCGTTGCAGTTCGCTCTTGCGTGGCGGTCGGTGGTCTGGGTTCTTGGCCGAGGTTTTAACCAAGAATGGTCGGCCCTTCACTTGGTATGACGGCGCATGTTGGGCAGTTTTCTACACCGACGTTCAGGGCGACACGGGGCTACCACGAATTCTTGAGGACGCCGATGTCGTCAGTTTGGCTACTGAGATTGCAGAATTTCATTTGGCCTGTGCCGCGATCAGTCCGTCGCTGCCGCCAACCTCAAATTCGATCAAAGGTGACGCGATTCATTTGTACGACCTGTTGCGCGACGACCAAGCCGCGTCACACTTTGGTCTCGACTCGTTATCGATCACCACATTGCAGCGCTACACGCACGACCTGTTGTTGCATCTCGAAAAGGTTCATTACGACGAATGGACGCGAATACCGATTCTCGTGGACTGGAATCTCGGCAATTTCTCTGTTCGACCCAATCCCCAACACGGTGGTTCTTCATTTGAATTCTCAACACGATGGGATTACGACTGGTTTCGCATCGAGTCGCGCCTACTAGATTTTTATTTTCTGAGTCGTGTTTCATCGCGCACCGGCGACAAGACACAGTTTTCGTATTCAGCCCACACCCTGACCGAGCCGAGATTTGTCAAATTCATCGCTGCTTATCATCAGGTTTATCCGTTGAGTAAAACTGAAATCGAATTCTTGCCGTTCGCTTATAGGTTCTTCATTCTCAATTATGTGATTCGTGAGGGCGCGCGGTTCTTCAGACCAGATCTTTGTGCTCAGTTCAGACGTGACGCAGCCCATCACTATTTGGTCGAATCTGAACGACTTGATCTAACGCAACTGCTTAATGTCGTCGGCTAACAAATACTTGATATCGAATTTGTCATGACGAAATCGTCGCGACTAAATTCAGTCGCGGATCTTGCGCAGTTTTTCGCTGAAGGTCTTACCCTTTGCCACGTACACGCGAACTCCGTTTTCAATCTCTTCTCGCCGCGCGCGACCTTCTTTAATCACGACTGGCGAACCAACGGCAAGCGCACCTGCGGGCACAACCGTGTCGTTGAGCACGACAGAATTAGCGCCGACGACTGCGCCTTTACCGACAACAACACGATGCAAGACGATTGCACCTGTCGAAACCTGCGAGCCAGATTCAATCGTGCAGGCTTCAAGGTGCACGATGTGCCCGATCACGCAATCGTCGCCCACAATCGTCGGCGTCTCAGGTGTCGTATGAATCACGCAATTATCTTGGATGCTCGTTCGCGCACCGATTCGAATTTCGCCATCATCACCACGCAAAACCGCACCAGCCCAAATAGTTGACTCGGCGCCAATTTCTACCGCGCCAATTATTACTGCTTCCGGATGCACGAACGCTGTCTCATGAATCTTTGGCACTCGATCGCCTAATGCGTATATCGCCACAAAATTACGGTACTAGTTTCGCCATGCAAATATGGCAAATCCAAACTTTGCCTATACCGTAAAGGCTCATGTCTAGGCGTCTTGATATCGAATTGACGAGTACGCGTGAAGACGGAACATGGACATGGCGTGCAGCCGGTGCAAAGGTGCCCAAGGGTGTCGTTGAATCTTCACTTTTGCCAAATGAATCAAAAATTGGCGACCAACTTAAAATCGAAGCTGACTTCGATATTGACGGCATCACGGTTCTTTCTGTCGTGCCACAACGTGACAAATCACAAAAAGCGACATTTCTACAGTTGATCGACGACAAACCTTTCACGGGTGTCACCGAAAAACTTGCCAAGAAATCGAAATCAGATCGACCCCAACGCGATAAGCGTGGTCCGAGAACTGATCGACCTGAGCGCGCTAAGGATTCAGAGCGTAAGCCTCGATCCGAGGGTCCTCGACGTGAGCGTGCTCCTCGACGCGAGCGCACGGCTGGCGCACATAGCGACAAGCCGGCTACTCAGGTGGTTCAGATACCTGTGCGCCCGACAGCAAAACGGCTTAAGCCAAATCGCAAACACCGTGCCGCTGTTTTGCAGTCGCTACCTGTCGAGCAACGAAGCGTCGCCGAGCGAGCCCTTGCCGGTGGCATTAGAGCCGTTCGTGAAGCGATCAAAACGCAAAACACTCAACTTAAAGCTGAAGGTAAACCAGAGATCAAAGCTGATGGTTTGATCTCGATGGCGCAAGACATATTGCCGAAACTTCGCGTTGCCGAATGGCTCGACAAAGCGGAAGCTGCAAAAAGCGAACTTGCACTTCTCGATCTGCGTGACTTGCGTGCGGTTGTTGTCGGCGCCGACGACCCGATGGTGGTGCGCGATGAAACAACTCGTGAACTAGCGACTGAATTGAAACTTGCTCTCAAACAGCGCCAAGAAACTGAAATGGCACAGTGGCTTGAAGACATAAAAGCAGCGCTCAGTGCCACACGAATTTTACGCGCGATCAAACTTTCTGGCGAACCACCAAAAGCCGGTGTTTTGTTTCCGGTCGAGTTGGGTCAACAAATCGCCATAGCGGCTGCCGACTCGTTGTCGAACGAAGCAAGTTCAGATCGTTGGATTGCGATTCTTGAAGCGCTCGCATTTTCACCAATCCGAGCTGCGGTGAAACCACTTGGCGCACCGCAAGCAACCACTGATGCCTTGCGACAAACTGTCAAGCGACTAGCACCGTTAGTGCCGCAGATCGCCGCACTTTTCGCAATCGAGGTTAAGCCTGGTGCACAGACACCGCGTCCATTACGACCACCTCGCCCCAAGCGCGAGTTCAAGCGCAAGCCAAAGACACCTAAGGCCGCCGCATCAAATGCCCCGGTTGAAGTAGTCGCATCGACCGAAGTAGTCGCATCGACCGAAGTAGTCGCATCGACCGAAGTAGTCGCATCGACTGCGACCGATATCGTGCTCGAAATGCCAGCCGATTCAACTGCAAGCCAATCCGTCTGATCAATTAGCCTTGCCGCATGGCAAACATAGTTGAATACGAAGTACGCGGCAAAGTCGCAATCATCACTCTCAATCGACCCGAAGCACGCAACGCGGTCAATGGTGATGTAGCAAGTGGTCTCGAAGCAGCTATCGACAAACTTGAAGCCGACTCAAATGTCTGGATTGGTATCCTCGCAGCCAACACGGCCGGTCAAGAACGCCCAGTGTTTTGCGCTGGCGCCGATCTCAAAGCGATCAACTCTGGTCAAGCGGCGGCTCTGAATACGAAGCGCGGGGGCTTTGGCGGTTTTGTTTATCGTGAACGCAAGAAACCTGTGATCGCCGCAGTGGACGGTCTGGCAACTGCAGGTGGATGCGAATTAGTGCTCGCTTGCGACATGCTCGTGGCGACCACCCGTTCTGCCTTTGGTTTGGCAGAGGCCACACGAAATTTAATCGCCGGCGCTGGTGGTTTGTTCAGACTGCCTCGCGCCATCGGTCGAGCCGCAGCAATGGAGGCGATCCTCACTGGTGAGCCATTCTCAGCACAACGCGCATATGAACTCGGCATGGTCAATAAGCTCGTCGAACCGAACACGGTCGTAGATGGGGCCTTAGACCTCGCCCATCGCGTCTGCAAAGCCGCTCCCCTTGCAGTCTGGGCTAGCCGAAAGATTGTGTTGGCTTCAGAAACCGAATCTGATCAAGTTCTAATAGAAATGACGAATAAAGAATTTGGCGCCGTACTTTCATCAGAAGATACCAAAGAGGGTCTTACTGCGTTCATTGAAAAGCGTCCGCCTAATTGGCAAGGAAAATAGAAACAAATCAATTCTTGAGGTCAGTAGAAACAGTTATCAGACGGGCAACTAGACCCGAGCGTTCAAAAAGATTTTTTGTCTCGCGATCGCCTGGCAACGCATAAGCATCAAGCGCAACCAAAGACCCAGACTTCGCCCATGCGATTGTCGTTGAAACCAGCGCATCGCCGATGCCCAAGTTGCGAGCATCTTTGGTCACGAATACTTGCTCGATTGTCGCGATGTTGCCCGACTTCACCCGCGCGATTCGAGCCAGTAAATAACCCATCACTACATCATTCGATCCGGCTACAAAAGTTACGGTCGAAACTTCGCTAAGTTGCTGCGACCAATTCACGCCGATCAAATTGATTTCATCAGCGAGTCGTGAGCCGCCCCGAAACTGATCGAGACTCGCGCGAGCCTCACTTTCAAGCAACTTTAAAACTTCGCAGTCACTCTCAGATGCTCTGCGAGTAAAAACCTGCACGACGTTATTTACGCAGTTCTAAATAATGGACAAGCGTCGTCTTCTACTGGGCAACCAGGTGCATTCTGGCGAACCAGCAAGAAACAATGCTTACATTGCGTTTCGTCTGCTCGACGCGGCTGAAGTCGCTCAACACCGTCAGTGCGATCATCGCCGACAACTTCTTCCTCTTCTTCAGGCGCTGTCTCTTGAGGCGACGCAAGTTTTTCTTGCAATATCGACGACAAGTCAGCCTCAACATCATCTTCGGTGTGTAGGTCGTCTTCATCGTCTTCGTCTTCTGCAGTTTTAGTTTTCGCAACATCAGGTGGCGCAATCGTCGAACCCTCGTCAGTGATTATCGGATCGACCACCAGGACATCTGGGTCAACTTCGAGAGCATCTTCAGATTCAAGTAATTCTTCGGGGTCAATGTCAACTTCGACTTCAATTAAATCATCGGGATCAATTTCGTCTGGCGTGACCTCTTCTGGACCTTTGGTTTCAATTTCTTCTTCGTCAGCCATGTTGTCCTATAAATAAATTCATATGAAGCGCGCATAGTATCGGATATCCGACGCCATAACTCCAAATCGGGGCGTCACCCATTATTTACGCCTTGCTTCTGCGCGCCGTTCAGAGTCAAGACGCTCTAGCTCTGGTGCATCCTTGACGATATGCGTCATCGCCTCTGCAACTGCTTTGTGGCCCGCTTGCTCGCCGATCAATCGGTGCATCTCAATTGCAACACGACGATACGAAGGGTGCCCTTGCGGTGACGAACGCAATTCAAGCATATGGATGGCTTCGCGCGCGTTGAATTGCATTACGTAGCGCAAGCGATAGGCCATCGATATTGCGTACGGCGCCTGGTTCGGGTAATCGCTCAGCAGGGCGTCGTACAGAGCGCTGGAGCGCTGCATCGCCTCATCAAACTGATCTCCCAAACCGGCCTCAATTACTAGCTCGGGTTTAACAAAACCGTGATGTGGCGTCAAGCGCTGCCATTCGATGGTTAAAAGTCTGTGGCGCTGCAAATCGCGAAATGCGCCGTAATCACCCAATACATCGAAGCGATAATCAATTCGTTCGAACGCTCGTCCAGGCTTGTGGCGACGATTCTCTCGGTCGCCAACATATGCACGAATCAATGCGACTCGGCGATCATGACTCAACTTGCGAACTTCTTCAAGCAACTGAGCCTCGGGCAAATGCGAACTTGAGTAACAAATCGCAGCCAACAATTTATCTTCGCCGTCTGGGTCAAAATCAGTCAGCACTACCTCTTGGCTCACGCTCGGATCGAGTGCGCCGAAATATTCGTCAACTAGCCCGACGGTCTCACTTTCGCGTTCTGCCAAATATTGCGTCCAGCGTCCACCACGATCGGCTACATCGACACGGCGTAAGAAACTCGGCACTACTTTCCGCAATTCGGTCAACATCATGTCTGCGTATAGTCGCGCCTCAGGCAGGTGATGCCCGCGCATGCGCAACAACAAGGCTTCGTAACCTTGACCCGTGCCGTAGATACCCAAATTTGACAACGATGCCGCCGGCAAAACGCCGCGTACTGCATCCAGACCCTTGGCGCGAGTCGCCTGTTTGAAAACGAAATCAGAGACGTTCGAATCACGTTTCACGGTTTTGCGAATATGTTCGGTCACAGATCCGACCATCGCAGAATATGCGTCAAACATGCGGTCCATGTCACCGACATATCTCGTACCGAACGGTCCGTTCAAAATATCGGCGTCTCGATAGAAGCGATAGCGCCCACCAAGTCGAGCATCGTAATTTATGTAGCGCGTGCTTTGTTCGAGATAACTCATCAGCCTCCCGCGCTCAAGAATCTTGGTCAGCAAATTCGATGCCTGCTCGCACGCTAGATGTACCCCACCAAGTTGTGCGACGCTATCGTCACCATATTCGACGAAAATTTTCTCGTATAAGTCTTCTGCGCGCTCGAGACCAATTGTTGCGTCGACTGACGCGTCACCTCTGAGGTCAAGATCGCTGACAAATTCATCCAAAAAAAGTCGACGCAAACTTTTTGCACTGCGGCTATATCTCGCGAACAATGCCCCCTTGACAACTTCGGGCAGATTTACGAGAGCAAAAACTGGCCCATCTAGGTTCGTGAAATAGCGCCGAAGTATCTCTTGCTCGCTATCGCTGAAAGCTTCTGGTACGTACACCGTCACGGCGCGTTATCTTACGAGTCCGCAAGACCAAGATGCGGGATTGCAATTACGGTGCAAATAGGCCGTTATTTGGTCTTTAAATCACGCCCTCGGGTACCACACCGTCGCCAAAAGCAGCCTTAACCCGTGTTTGTAATGCCGTCGATAGCCACATGTCGATCGCCGTCATCGCCATGATTTTTGCACCCTCCACGATTGCCCGACTTGCCTCTTCACCTTTGGTGTGGTCGGCGAAAGCGGCACTGTGCAGCGACACTCCGCTCGGGGCAACCTGCAGCATCGGATGAATCGATGGCACAAGATAGCTGATGTTGCCCATGTCGGTTGACCCGCCACCAGTGCCAGGCAGAAACTCAGTGGTCATCTTGCGACCGAATTGCTCGGCATTGCGAATATAACTTTCAAGCAACGGCACATTGTCGACCAAATCTGCGAAAGTATTCTTCTTCCAATCGAAAGTTGCAGTGCAACCTGCAGCCATCGCCCCTGCGTCTAGACACTGCGCTACGCGTTGTTTAAGAGGCTGCAAAGTTTCTATAGTCGGCGAACGAACATACCAGTCCATTTCGGTTTCGCGCGGCACGATATTCGGCTTCTCACCCGAATTAGTAAATATTCCGTGAATTCGTTCGGTCGGCAAAATATGTTGACGTAAGGCCGCAATATTCATATAACCAAGCACCGCCGCGTCGAGTGCATTTTTGCCTTTGTGTGGCGAAACTGCCGCGTGTGCTGCAAGACCATGAAACTTCACGAATAGATTCTGAATCGCAATCGCGTTCATCCGCGCGAGATCGGCGTCAGCAGGGTGAATCATCATCGCTGCGTCAATGCCTCTAAATGCACCCTTACGGGCCATCTCAATTTTGCCGCCGCCACCTTCTTCGGCAGGCGTGCCCATCAGCACGAGGTTTGCCCCACACTGTTCAGCAACTGCGCTTAAGGCAAGACCAGCACCAAGCCCCGCTGTGGCAATGATGTTGTGTCCGCAAGCATGACCAATGCCGGGTAGCGCGTCATATTCGCAAAGAACTGCGACAGTCGGTCCATCGCCGCCACTAACACGCACATCGAATGCCGTCTCAAGATCAAATGCACTACGGGTGACGCTGACCTTTGAATCCGCAATGTAATCGGTCAAAATTTTATGTGCGAAATGCTCTTCGAAATTGGTCTCGGGCTTTTCGTGAATCTGGTGGCTGATGCTCACTAGATCTTTGGCTCGCGAATCAATATCACGGCACACACTTTGTTTGATTTGGTCAACCTGCTGACTAGTCATGGTTCGTGTCATATTCCAATGATAATCCTCACCAATAAAGAACTACAGCGTCAGGCAGCACGCTAAATATGCAACTTTTGACAATCCCAACTCGATTGCTTTCGATATACAAAGTTGATGATTCAATGCAGTCCGCTGAATATTGAGTCATTTGTCGATGTCGAATATTGGGGTGTGGCAGATGTGAACCCGACTTCATCAGCCGATAGGCCGTCAAGCGTTGGCGAATACTTATCGACGCATCAAATTCGATCACGTCAAATTTGCCGTCATTTGGATGAGATCTCGGCGCCCAATCTCGCCTGCCGACGAATGACGAATTCAGCACGCCAACCGTCCCACCTCTGAACCACCCAGAGCGGATAAACGCGTGCCCAAGAAAATATCGCCGCTCTCGAACTTTTGAATCGTCGAGTTCGAATGTCGCTTCGACAACGTCAAACTCAGTTCGCAGCATCTCGCTTTTTTTGATGTTCGCACCCGACACACCTAGCGTGCGCGCCATTTCAGATTTCAAAATTGCAATCTCAAGCGGCGGGTTTGCACCTGACAAATGCTGATTCAAGTAATTGCCTGCTTCTCGATCATTAGCGACCAGGTGCAACCTATTCGGTCGGGCAACATAGTGACCCCAATCTTGACCCTTTTGAATTGTCACGAAGTGCCGATTGAAGAGCCGTGTGATGCTGCCACAACGCCGCGCAACAATGCTGAAGCAGCCTGTTCAGCGCAACTTACTGTCTTTGGGTTCGGTGCAATGAGCGAGATCTGTCGCAACAGATCGATTAGTTGTTTCATTGTTCGCACGAAATCACCGGCCGTCAGATCGTCATTCAGAATGTCAATCAATTCACCGCCGCTCGCCCAGTCGTAAGTAACATCCATCAGACCGGCGTCAATCGCACGGTGTGGTGTAACACCGGCAGATTGTTCGTCTTTGGCAATCTTGTCACTCAGCACTTCTATTGCTTTCCATTGTGATTGCAATGCCTTAGGAATTCGCGGCTTCGGCGGCTCCTCTGCGCGTCGAAATTCATACACGAAAACGCTCAATAATGACGCCAACTCGGCTGGAGTCAGACCATCAAACAATTTCTCATTTAATGCCTCAGCAATAACTAGGTCTAATTCGTGAAAAATTCTCGCCAGTGAACGACCCTGGTCTGTCAACTGCCAGTTTGAAACATAGCCGCGTCGCTCCATCAGACGTACTAGGTCATCAAATTTAGCACTCACAGACTGCACCGATTTATCGATTCGATCTTCCATCAACTTCAATTCACCGTCAATGCGATCGGCCGACTTCGCTGCAATCAAACGCCGTTTTAATTCGGGATCGTTGAGAATCGGATGATCACGCTCGCCCGACGAAAAACTCCTGCCGCTATTGGCCTTGACTTTTGTCCGCTGCACTCGCTGAGCAACTTCTTTAATAAATTTCGGACTAGTTCGTGCCAAGTCAGGCAGCTTGATATACCCAACCTTCTCTGGCGGCGATTCAAAATCGCCGACCTGCAGATTAACCATCGCTTTACTTGCCGTGATCAGTGTCAGTTTTGTTCCGTTCGTTCGTTGTGCAGTCGCAACCACCGCAGCCTTGATGCTCTGTCGCGGCAATTTGATCATGTCGCCGAGTTTCAATTCTCCGATCGCTGTCTCGATCTCGCTTGCATCGGGTCGCGAACTAAACGAACGTCGGTATTCATCAATATCGCCAAAACTGCTGTGCGCCTGCTCGCGTAATCGGTCGCGCTCTTTGCCTCTTCGTGCGATGCGAGCCTGAATCTCGACAATATCGCGACCACTTTGAAACTGGGCGAAAGAAAGATTCAACAAGTGATGTGCCTCTTGTCGCGAATGTGTTTGAATCAAATTCGCCGCCATGTTGTAGGTCGGTCTGAATGCAGAGACCAACCGAAAAGATCGACTCAGTGCCAGTGCAGCGACCTGATCAAACCCCACAAACTGGTTCCATAAAACAAGTGCATGCCCCACGGTGTCGATGCCGCGCCGCCCTGCCCGACCGGTTAACTGCGTATATTCAGATGCCTTCAGAGGTTGATGATGTTCGCCAGTGAATTTCGTAATCTTTTCGATAACTACCGCTCGGGCCGGCATATTCAGACCTACGGCCAAGGTTTCGGTCGCAAACACCAACCGCACCAGTCCCCTGATAAAACACTCTTCGACGATTTCTTTGAATGCCGGCACGAGGCCCGCATGATGCGAGCCGATGCCGAACTCGAGTTGATTTACAAATTTCGAAAAATTCAGCGCCGCGAGGTCATCATCACTAAACATCTCGACTCGGCTATCTACGATCTCGGCGATTTCGGCACGTTGGTCGGCGTCGGTTAGACGCACTCCTCCGCGAACGCAGGCCTCGGCCGCTTCATCGCATTGGTTGCGACTAAAAATAAACACGATCGCCGGCAAAAGATCCTCGTGCTGCAACAGGTCGACTACTTCAACGCGGTTTGGCGAAAATAACCTCGAGCGCTTTCGTGGTGATGAGGCACGATTCGATCTGCGATTTCCGCCACTGAAGTTGCGAGTATCACTGGTTGACGAAGACGCCTCGAGTTTCGACACCTCTTGATTAGGCGCCCCGTTCACGATTGTCTCAAATATCTTGACCTCATGGTTTGCAGCGTCGCCCACCACGAAATGATTGATCAGATCTACGGGTCGCTTCTCTTCGACAATCGGCACGGTATTTCCTCGAACTGTGCTCAGCCATTCGGTTACTTCATTGGCATTAGACACGGTGGCTGAGAGGCAAACGAGTTGAACTGTTGGGTCAAGGTGAATAATCACTTCCTCCCACACTGGTCCTCGATATGCGTCTTGCAAAAAGTGCACTTCGTCAAGCACGACGACGCTCAGTTTTTCGAGTGCGTCAGAACGCGCATAAATCATGTTGCGTAAAACTTCAGTTGTCATCACCAATATCGGAGCCGCCGAATTGATGCTGTTGTCGCCTGTCAGCAAACCAACGTCATTCTTGCCGTAATGGGCAACCAGATCGTTAAATTTCTGATTTGAAAGCGCCTTGATCGGTGCGGTGTAAAAGGCACGCTGCCCTTGACGACGGGCAGCTTCAATTGCATATTCGGCGACGAGTGTTTTGCCCGATCCTGTCGGGGCGGCAACTAAAACAGAGTCACCTCTATCAAGGGCATCGAGTGCGTCAATTTGAAACTGGTCAATCGCAAAGTCATATCGGGCAATCAGTTGATCGCGACTGGGTCGACTCATTGGCGATCGACTACGACTAGTCGTCGCTACGCGCGCGTTTACGGGTAGCAATAAATCCAATCAAGATCGCCACAAAATACAACAAAGTCAGCGGCAGTCCCAGAGCCATCAATGTGATCGGGTCACCACTGGGCGTAATTATCGCGGCCATAAAAAAAATCGTGACGATCGCAATTCGCCATTGCTTGATCAAGGTTCTCGGCGTCAAAACACCGACGAGTTGCAAAAAAACAATCAGCAGCGGCGATAGAAAACCGATTCCAAACGCCAAAACCATCAATATCACCAAGCTGACATATTTTGTTATCTGAAATGCCTGATTCACTTCAGTACCTGACCAAGAGATCAAGAAATCAAGTGCTCGAGAAAGTGTCCAATATGCAAGTGCACAACCGCTCACAAACAGAACCACTGACGAACCAATAAACGGGATTGTGTACTTCTTTTCTTTTTTGCTGAGTGCCGGCACTATGAACCGCCACAATTGCCACAGCACAACTGGCAAGGCAATAATCAAACCGCCATAGCCCGCAATCTTGATACGAGCAGACAAGCCGTCTAAAGGCCCAAGTGCGAAGAGCGACCCGTCACATTTGAAGTCGGGTCGGTTTTTACAAAGTTCGCGATACGGACGCGTCAAAAACTTCAATACTGGGTCATAGAACGCGAGGATCGCCGAGGCACCCAATGCAACCGAAATGATCGATCGAATAAGTCGCATCCGTAATTCGCCAAGGTGCTCCCCAAGCGACATCGTGGTCGTTTCTGATTTCGAACCCCTAAATACCATTACGACACATCGTCCAAAGCGTTGAGCGACTGTGCTTCGATATTTTCAACTGCATTTTGTATCGGTTCAATAACTTCTGGGTTGTCGATGTCGTCGCCGTCGTATAACACAACTGGTAAGTCTGGCGACTTCACGTCATCGGCACTGTAAGGTACGAAAGTTGGCGTCGCGATCTCTTTGGCGGCACTCTGAAACTGATTCGAGGTGTCAGTGAACAATGCCTTCATCGAATTGGTCGTGTTCATCATCTCTTTTAGAGGCTCATCCATCACTTTGCGCAAGTCTGTCTGCACCCCAGAAGACATGCGCTTTAGTTCTGCATACAGCCGACCGACGCGCCTGATTGCATCTGGCAATTTCTCTGGCCCCAACACAACAAGACCGATGATCAGCAAGAACATTATCTCGCTACCGGTTAGATTAAACATGTCCAAAGTCTAGGAGAAGACCTCTCCTATCATCAGAGTGTGCAACAACGACTGCCTTCGCTTTATCAACAGCCGATATTGTTCGCCCATAGAGGGGCAAGTGCGCATGCACCCGAAAATACGACCGAATCATTTCGTCTTGCGCTGAAACTCGGCGCGACAGGTTTAGAAACTGATTGCTGGATTACCAAAGATCAACAAGTCGTTCTAGACCACGACGGTCTTGTTCGAGGCAAACTTTTGCCACGATTTCGGTCAAAGAAGATCAAAGAATTCTTGAGCTCCGAGATTGATGATCGGATTCCTACTTTTGGTGACCTTGTGACGGTTTCATCGCCTGCCACACCATTGTCAATTGACGTATGCGATCCCGATGCGATGTCGTTAATCGATTGCATCACCCGCGACGCCAAAACGACGCAAGACATATATATCTGCCATCCAGACTTGGCACTTTTGGCGATGTGGAAGCAAAATTATCCAAGATTTAAATATGTCAATTCAATTCGTTTAAGCAAAATTCATGAGGGACCAGAACGGCGCTGTGCGAACCTTGCTAAGCATGGCCTCGATGTGTTGAATATGCATCACACCGATTGGAATGGAGGCCTTGTCGCACTCGCTCACCGTTTTAATCTTGGTGCTTTCAGTTGGGACCTGCAGCACACCGAACAGCTTTGCAACTCTTTACTGATGGGCGTCGATGCTGTTTATAGTGATTGGTCAGATCGCATGGTCGATGCTTACCGGCAGGTTTTTGAATTGCGTTAGACACGCTAAACGTTTGGCAAAGTTTAGAGCCCAGACCAGGCACTCGGCGGCCAAATCAAAACGAATGCCTGTCCAACGACCAGATCTTCATTAATCGCGCCGAACATTCGGCTATCAAAAGATTGCGGCCGATTGTCGCCCATTAGAAATACTGAACCGTCTTCAATCGCCTGCAACTCCATGTCTACGGTGCCGCATCTACTTGATGGGTCGGCTAATTCGGTGTCGCGCTTGGGTAAATAAGGTTCTGAAAGTTCTTCTCCGTTGATATACACGAGGCAACCTTTGATCTCGATTTTCTCGCCGCCAAGAGCTATCACACGTTTGATCAAGTCGTCGTGCTCAACGTCGGTGCCATTCATGGTCGCACGATCAAAAACGACGACGTCACCACGATCAATTTCTCCGATTTGATATGCGAGTTTATTCACGAGCACTCGATTGTCCGAGAACATTGTGGTCTCCATACTCGGACCAGAAATATAAAACTGCTGCAAAAAAAACAGCCGAATGACGGTAGCCACGAGCAGCGCCACAGCGATTACAACAACCCACTCAACAAGTTGCTTGAATGCAAGCGAGCGCTTGCTTTTTTCAATACCTATTTGCGCGTCAGACACTCATCCATAGTAGTGCGATTGGTAAATCGCTACAGCGACGCAATCAGCTTGTCGACTCTTTCGTCTCGGTGTTTGAACGGATCTTTGCACAACACGGTTCGTTGTGCCTGATCATTAAGTTTCAAGTGAACCCAGTCCACCGTGTAATCGCGCTTGCGCTCTTTGGCTCGCTTTATAAAGTCGCCCCGCAATTTTGCACGAGTGGTTTGTGGCGCAAGATCACGAGCGATCTCTATTTCTTCGTCGTTACACACGCGATTGACCAGACCGTTGTGCTGTAATTTGTAGAACAAGCCACGATCACGACAAATATCGTGATACTGCAGATCAACCAGTTGCACCCGAGAATCATCGAGCGCCAATTTGTGACGACTGCGAAACGCTTCAATTAAGTGGTACTTGATCACCCAGTCAACTTCTCGATTCAATTTCAATGGATCATTTTCAATCGTTGAAATACAGTGTTCCCACATCTCCAACGCTTTAAGTTCAAGGTCGCTAAACCTTCCTGTGTCGGCGTATCGCAAAGCCCTGTCCAAAATCTCGCGCTGGATATCAAGTGCAGATAGTTCGCGACCTGACGCTAGGCGAATTTTGCGTCGACAAGTTATGTCATGGCTCACTTCACGAATCGCCCGTGTCTGATTTTCGAGAGTCAAATCACGTAGAACGAGCGATTCATCTTCCATCATCTTCAACAGGCAAGCTGTTGAGCCGATCTTGACGAAATTGGAGTATTCGCTCATATTCGAGTCACCGACAATTACATGCAGTCGACGATATTTTTCGGCATCTGCATGCGGCTCATCTCGAGTATTGATGATCGGTCTGCTTCGTGTCGTTGCCGAACTTAGACCCTCCCAAATATGTTCAGCGCGTTGAGCAATCGAATAGATCGGACCCCGAGCCGTTTGTAGAACCTTGCCAGACCCCGTGAAGATTTGTCGCGTCACTAAAAACGGAATCAAAACCTCGGAGTACTTCTCAATATCGTCGCTGCGCGATGTCAGATAATTCTCATGACAGCCATAACTGTTGCCAGCGGAGTCAGTGTTATTTTTGAACAAATAAATTGTTCCACGAATGCCCTCATCACGCAGTCTTTGCTCTGCGCCGACCAGAAGATCTTCAAGAATGCGCTCACCAGCCTTGTCGTGAACGACGACCTCATGTATTGAATCGCATTCGGGTGTCGCATACTCGGGGTGTGAACCGACGTCTAAATAGAGTCGTGCTCCATTCTCAAGAAATACATTCGAGCTTCGTCCCCAACTCACGACTTTACGAAACAGATATCTGGCAACTTCATCCGGGCTTAGGCGTCGTTGTCCTCTCAGCGTGCAAGTGACACCATATTCATTTTCAAGTCCGTAGATGCGACGATCCATCTCAGCTGAGAAGCGTCTGAGTTTCAGAGTCTTCTACACGCCTGAAACAACGCCGACGCCCATTGCGCTCAAGAACCGCAACTTCGAGCTGGTCATGGGTCAGTTTGCGATCTGCCCCGGCGAGCGCTGCGATCGAAATCTTAAGGACATCTTGCATCGTCATGTCACTCTTGAAAGTGGCGTTTAGGCGTGTCGCAACTGAATCGCTATCTCCGCCGAGTACGCAAAAATTGTGTTCGTCGAGCACGGTGCCGTCGAACAGAACATGAAACAATCGGTCGCTAGTTTTGTCTGAACCGATCTCGGCGACAAGAAGTTCGACTTCCATCGGCTTTGGAGCTTCGTTGAACATTTGACTTAATATTTGGGCGTATTGATTGGTCAGGCTTCGTGCGTCAACATCTTGTCGAGAAAATTGATACCCCTTGAGGTCGGCAGCACGCACGCCGGCAACTCGCAATTGGTCGAACTCGTTATATTTTCCTACACCTGCAAAGGCGATGCGGTCATAAATCTCACTGATTTTGTGCAGAGTCGTCGAAGGATTTTCAGAGATGATCGCGATTCCATTTTGAAACTGCAAGGCCACCAGTGTCCGACCGCGAGCGATACCTTTGCGAGCGTAATCCGCTCGATCTTTCATGAACTGTTCTGGTGGTACGTAGAAAGGCATACTCATCGCAAGCCAACCTCGCTTTGAATTTCTTTATAGATCTCGGCCAAAGTTTCGTCAACAACTGGGCTCCAGCCATCTTTAGTGATTGAGGCGACCACAGGATAAATGCCCCGCAACGAGTCAGGTCCACCAGTTGCCGAATCAGCATCTGACGCTTCCCAAAGTGCTCGTGCGCAAAGTTTGATCGCATCACTCGGCGACAAATCACGACGCCAAGCCACACGCATAACCGTGCTGGCGTGCAACATGCCGGAGCCAGTGGCGACGAAATCTTTTTCTTCATAGCGTCCACCTGTCACGTCATAATCCCACAGGCGTCCAGATTTCGAAAGAGTGTCGAAACCTGCGAATATCGGTACGACGACCAAACCTTGCATCGCCGCCGGCAAGTTGCTGCGCACAAACATTGATAACTGGTTCGCCTTGCCTTCAAGTGAGAGAGTCTGTCCTTCAACTTTTTCGTAGTGCTCAAGTTGCAATTGAAAAAGTTTGATCATCTCCATTGCTGGTCCGGCGGCACCGGCAATTGCTACGCCGCTAAATTCATCGGCTTGCACCACCTTCTCCATGCTGCGATGGCTAATCAAATTGCCAGATGTAGCGCGACGATCACCGGCCATCACCACTCCGCCAGCAAAACGCATCGCCACGCAAGTCGTGGCATGCGGAATCGTCAAATCATTAGTGTCTGATTGCAAACTGAATGGCGACAGGCCGACACGTTTGAGTAATTCTCCAAAATTTGCACCAGGATCAGAACCGGCTGCGAACATCGGCATTGACATATTTTTAGGATACGCCTACTGGCCGCCCTTTTGCACATAGCTTTTGACGAAGTCCTCAGCATTTGTTTCGAGCACTTCATCGATCTCATCAAGTAGATCGTCGAGATCTGCTTTCAACTTTTCACTATTAGCGGCGACCTTTGTCTCGACTACTTCGTCACTCTTAGTTCGATCCACGGAATTTTTCTGCTTACGGGTTCTTTCAGCCATATGCGCACCATAGCGAATTCGAAGTCAAATGTAAAACCCCAAGACCGAGACAAATGTCAACTAATTGGTTGGCTTGAAATTAGATGGCGATACCTGGTCACCCAAGGCCGCCACCAACTCAGCGGGTGTCGAACTTTGTGCCAAAAGTCGTTCGGTCAATTCGCGAGTGCCGCGTAGGGGCTCCATCATTGGCACGCGCCGCAGTGGGTCTCGGCCGATATCGAAAACAACACTGTCCCAATTTGCTGCGACTACATCTGCAGGCCACTTCTTTAGACACATACCCCGAAAATATGCGCGAGTTGTTTCCGGAGGCGTGGTTGTCGCCCGCGCTACATCTTCGGCGTTCGTCATCGTCTCGAGACCGGCACGCAATGCCAGACATTTTTCTGCGCGCATATCGTGATATTGCAGATCAATTGCTTTCAATCGTGGGTCATTCGCACGCAACTCATAACGTTCAGCGATGCCGTCAACAATTCGCTTCTTCGCCACCCAATCAATCACATGGCTCATCGTCGATGGGTCTTGCCTCAAACCTTCTAAAGCTTCACGCCATCGGCTTAAAATCAGTTTGCCATCCTCCTCGCCTACCGACTCGAGACCAAATCTGTCGGCATACTTCTCGGCGCGCTCGCAGAGTATTTCTTGAAGATTCAATGCTGTGTATGTTTTGCCAGAGTCCAACAAGATTTTCTGCTTTAAAGTTGGGTCATGGCTCACTTGGCGTATTGCCGAAACTGGCGTGGCGAGCACAAGGTCATCTTCAAATTGCTCGTCTTCGATCATTGACAGCAAAATCGCCGTGGTACCTAGCTTCAAAAAAGTCGCAACCTCGCTCATATTTGCGTCGCCGACAATTACATGCAGTCGACGATATTTTGTCGGGTCGCAATGCGGTTCGTCACGGGTGTTGATAATCGGTCGTTTGAGGGTTGTCTCGAGTCCAATTTCTTCTTCGAAGAAGTCGGCACGTTGCGACAGTTGAAACGGCACCGAATTATTTGGCATACCCTCAAATTCACTGCCGACCTTGCCCGCGCCACAAAAAATCTGACGGGTCACGAAATGGGTCGTTATTAGTGCGGCCATTTCTCCAAACGGCACGGCACGACTGAGAAGGTAATTCTCGTGGCATCCATAGCTGTTGCCTTTGCCGTCAGAGTTGTTCTTGTAAGCCACAAGTTCAGCGCCATCAGGCAGAACGCGTTTGGCGGCGAGCATGCTTTGTCTGATGATTTCTTCGCCAGCACGGTCGAATAGTACTGCTTCACTGGCGGTACGGCACTCAGGAGTCGAAACTTCGGGGTGAGCATGATCAACGTAATAACGAGCGCCATTGGTCAAAACTGTGTTGACCATGTTCATCTCTATGTCTTGAGGAAACACATCGTCCAGACTGAACCCGCGCGCGTCGACACCAGGCTTCTCAGCGACGAAATCCCAACCAATCGTCGAATCAAAACGACTTACATAAGAATTGATCAACAACGACGAGGATGTCACAGGGCTTGAATCAACCCCAAGAGAGATAATTCCGTATTCGGTTTCAATTCCCAGTACTTTGGCAATGCTCAACGGTGATCCTTAGAGATACTGACCAGTTGCTGTCTTCTCAATTGCGCGTCCGCCGGTGCTCGCGTCTGAGGCGTCGCGCACAAGTGTCCGAATGAACACGATTCTCTCACCCTTCTTGCCCGAGATCTTCGCCCAATCATCAGGGTTGGTCGTGTTCGGCAAGTCTTCGTGCTCCTTAAATTCTTGACGAATTGACATCGTCAGATCCTCAAGTTTGATTCCGCGTTCACCAGTGGCGATTAAACGTTTAATCGCCAGTTTTTTGGCTCGGCGAATAATATTCTCGATCATCGCTCCAGACGAGAAATCTTTGAAGTACATCACATCGCGATCACCGTTTTGATAAGTAACTTCCAAGAATCGATTTTGGTCATCTCGCCGATACATCTCGACCACCGTCTGATCGATCATTGACGCAATTGCAGTGTCAATTGATCCACCATATTGAGCAATAGTGGTGACCGAAATCGGTAACTCATTTGTCAGGTAGCGAGCAAAAATCTGACGCGCGGCAGTTTCATCAGGCCGATCGATTCTGATTTTCACATCTAATCGACCTGGTCTCAAAATCGCGGGGTCAATCAAGTCTTCTCTATTGGTTGCCCCGATGACGATCACATTGCGCAGGCCCTCGACGCCATCGATCTCAGCAAGCAACTGTGGGACGATCGTCGATTCCATGTCTGATGAAATTCCGGTGCCGCGCGTTCTAAACATCGAATCCATTTCGTCAAAGAAAACGATTACAGGCCAACCCTCTTCGCTCTTTTCTCGCGCCCGCTGAAACACGAGTCGAATCTGGCGTTCAGTCTCACCCACATATTTATTGAGAAGTTCCGGACCCTTAATATTGATGAAGTAACTCTTGGCTTTTTCACCACCATTGGAAAGCGAAACTTTTTTTGCCAGGCTATTCGCAACTGCCTTGGCGATCAGCGTCTTGCCACAGCCTGGTGGACCGTAAAGCAAGATTCCCTTCGGCGCTGGCAGTTGATGCTCAGCGAACAGATCACCGTATAAAAATGGCAACTCAACAGCGTCGGCGATTTGTTCGATCTGCGAATCTAATCCGCCAATATCTGCATAACTAATGTCGGGTACTTCTTCAAGCAACAAATGTTCAACTTCTGGTTGGCTCAGACGTTCGAGCAATAAATTTGACTTTGGGTCCATACGCAATAAATCACCGCTTCGTAGCAAAGTTCCGCGGATTGAGTCGGCAAGCTCGCACACTCTCTCGTCGTCACCTCTACCTGTTACGACTGCACGAACCCCATCTTCAAGAACTTCTTTCAAGTGCACGATTTCGCCGATTACTTCTGGAAAGCGCACCTTGACGACATTAAAACTTTCGTTCAAAACTACTTCTGCCCCGCGCTCAAGACGCTCGAGATCAATCTCGGGATGAACGGCGACACGCATTTTTCTTCCACTCGTCAAAATATCAACCGTCGAGTCGTCGTTCTTGCCAACAACTACTCCATAGCCACTTGGTGGTTGAGTTAATTTTTCGACTTCGTCACGCAATGATGCAATGTGTTCTCGCGATTCGCGCAACGTATATGAAAGTTTTTCATTTTGGGCCACCGCGTGAGCCAACTGCCCTTTGATTTCGAGTAGTTTTTCTTCGAGTTGTCGCGCGCGGTCACGCGCTATCTCAGGACTCGCATCACCATCTCGTGCCATCGTGAAATCTGCCTTTCAACTAACAATGCATACCGTATAGGTCAAATGACGCTATTGAAAAACTGAAGAGATACCCAAATGAAGCCAACAGCCGTGTAGCCTATTTTCGTCGTACAAGTAATAGTCGTTTGATACTCGAGGAGACCCTGAATTATGAAAGTCTGGATTGATCAAGATCTCTGCACCGGCGATGGACTTTGCGAAGAAATTGCGCCAGATGTCTTCACACTTCTTGATGACGGTTTGGCCTATGTAAAAGAAGGTTCTACGGTTTACGCAACCGCCAAAGGCAATGCCCAAGGCGCCGCTGGTGTGGCAAACTTCGCCGATTCTCAACTTGATGCCGTAGTTGAATCTGCCGAAGAGTGCCCGGGCGAGTGCATTTTCATCGAGCCTTAATTGCGGGTTGCGAGTCTTAAGCGACTACAAAAACATTTAAGCACCGATAAATCTGGCGCTAGTTAAGAAACCAGTGTGTGCAACCATTCTGTGGTCGGGGCGCACGGATGCGCCCTCAATATGCCAAGTTCGGTGCAACACTTCAAGAGTTCTACGATCAAGCCAACCATCACCCATCGCTTCTTGGGTTCGAACAGCCTGCGTGATACTCGGCGAATAAGAGACGACCAGCGCACCTTTTCGTAGCACCTTATTCGCGTGCTCAATGACCTGCCACGGTTCAGGCAAATCTAAAACCATTCGATCAAAATCAGTTTCTTCAATTCCTAGATAAGCATCCCGAATTGAAACGGTATATCTATCTAGCGCAGATTCTCCGAGAAATTCGCGGACATTTGTTTTTGCTCGATTAGCAAAATCTTCCCGCAACTCATAACCAGTGATGACCGCGCCGTAGCGAAGCATCGTCATTGATAATGCTCCCGATCCGAGACCCGATTCAAACACCTTTACACCTGGTGTGATGTCAGCCATCATACAAATAGGCGCTAAGTCTTTTGGATAAATGACTTGTGCGCCACGTGGCATCTGAATCACGAAATCTTCTAAGGTCGGTCGCAAAATAATAAACTCAGCGCCTTTGGTTGAACGAACAATCACCCCTTCTTCTGTGCCGACAACATCGCTATGTCGCAAAAAACCAGAGTGAGTATGAAACTCACCATCTGTTTTAAGTGAAAATAGATACCTACGCTTTTTCGCGTCAACTAATAAAACTTTTTCGCCATACGCAAACATCAGCGACTCGAACTATTCGGCAGTCTCTGAGTCTGACCTTGAGCTGCGTTTCTTTCCACTTTTGCGACCGAGCAGAAATGATGAAAACATTGCAAGTGACGAGGCTCCACCTATCAAGGCTTTCAACTGGGTTGACTTATTGCTGACCGAATCTTTGAGATCGTCTTGAAACCGTTCAAGATTCGCAATCAACTCGTCACGCGAGCATTCGTCATTTTGACCATCTTGATCTTTGCTCATGATTTCTCTAATGAACCTTTGCGAATCCTCGAGATCGTAAATACCAGAACCACGCTGCAGACTCCGAGCGCAACAATGTAATTGACCCACGACCAAGTTTGCGAATCGCCAAACATCGTGCTTTGAACCAAGCGCAAAACTCCGAGCGCTCCTAAAACAATTCCGATGCTTAACGACAATGCGGCGACTAATCCAAAGCCAATCCATCGTCCGGCGCCCCGTATGGGTTTCAATGTTTCGCGCTTTATGTACGCGAACAACATTTCGAGAACTTCTGAGGCGCTCTTAGGCTCAGACTTGTCGCTGTTCGAAGAGTGGATCTTGAAACCTGTCACCCTTATATTCTACGACCAGTAAATCGCCCATTCACCGCAGATTTAATGTGATAAGTCAACCTCAAAACTATGGCGCAACTGCAGTCTCAATCGGCAACAAAACATTGACATCTAAACGGGCGTTTCCTGATTCCAATGCGATTACCAAGTTGTTCCATATTGGTCGAAAAAACTCTGATGTCGAGACACCACTTCCGTTCATGATTAATGCAAACACACTGCTTCGTCCATCATCAAGTGGAAACATGCCCGATAGCGATTTGACCCCACTTAAAGTTCCTGTTTTTGCACGCATCGTGCCAGCACCTGGGCCAGTCAAGAACACATCACGCAATGTTCCAGATTTTCCTGCTGTCGCTAGGGCTGTAGTCACGAGACCGTCTTGACCATCTCGCTCCAACAATTGCACTACTAATTCGCAAGTCAAAAGATTTGCTCGATCTAAACCAGATCCATCGAGCAGTGCAACGCCAGCGCCTGGTAGACCCCATTCAGCGACTTTCGAAGCGATCACATTGAGACCGTCTATGCGAGTGGCACTGCCGCGAGCCACTAAACCGATCTCTTTGACCAACAGTTCTGCTGTGTTGTTGTCACTATTGACCAACATCTCATTTACAATTTCTCGCATCGGCACCGACTCGAGAGATGCGATGATTGGCATGTCGCTCGAGACCGTACCAATATCAGGTGCATCACGCACAGAGATTCCTCGGGATACCAACAAAGTCGTCAACTCTGTCGCTGCAGCAAAAGCTGGATTGACCGGCTTCACCGGCGTACCAGAGACCGACCCATCGTTGATCATCAAGGCACCAAGAGGACCTGCTTCAACGCTTCGAATACCATCTCCCCAACTCGGCACATACCTCTCGCGGTCATAGAGCGATTCATCTCCGATAACAGAACCTTCGATTGATGTCACCCCGAGCGCCACTAGAGCATCCACAAGTTTTTCGACATCTGTCGGTGTGATTGTCGGGTACTTTTCTGTCATCGGGTAAGTTCGAGTCGTCAACAATGGGTCACCAGATCCAACCAACCAAAGATCGCCCTTAACGACAGAACCTGAAACAATTCCGAGCATCTTGGTCAAAAACTTTCGGTCCGGTCCGAGAATGTCTAACGCAACCGCAGCAGTCAGCAACTTGAGATTGCTTCCTGGAATCAAAGGTTTCATCGGGTTGACTTCGATGACGATTTTCGAATCTGTCATAATCGTCAAACATGAATCTGTCGGCATCGCCGAAATTACCGGCTGCAATTTGATCTGCACTTGCGCTGCAGAGTTCAGATCCACCAAAGTTTGTGGAATTCGCCGAGCCGACATAATCGGTGTCGCTGGGGATGCCAGCAATTCGCGTTGATTTTTTAACGGTCGTACCTCGTCTCCGGACGCTGACGCCACTTGCCATACAGAAAGCAGCGGAACCGTACCGCATGCGGTGATAACGACCAGCGAGACGATTAATCGGCGCGTCGATAAACGATCAAAAATCTCTTTGAGTCGTATCCATAGGGTTTTCACTGTTTTTCTAGACACGGCTATTTTGCGACTCCCCGCCATTTTGCATATTGGTAGACGCTAGACAATGCTCTGGCCGCACGCTGACCACTGGCATAACAAAGTCGACCTGTGTTCTGAACAGCCAAAACTCCGGGGTTATTCGGGTCAGCGACGCCGAGTTCTGTCGCAACCAGAATTGGCTTGTTCATCGCCAAAGAAAGTTCGGCAGCGACACTTGCGTACATCTCATCTTGTCTCTCGTGATATTTGACTATACGTTCGAGTTCAAAATCAGGAAAATACTTACCTTCGCGCATCATCCGCGCCTGATTCGACTGAATTCCTAGTCCGAGGAAAATTATCGCATCTACATCTTGATTGGAAGCGATCAACTTCATCACCTCAGCGACAGTCTCTCGCGTCTCACCACCCGCGCAATCGATCGGATTGTTCTTGCTCCAGCGATCGGGCAGAAGTTCAGAAATCGCGGTCTTTAGTGGTTTTGGCAGTTGCATCAAGTTGAGCACACCTTCGTCGACAATCACATCAGAAGTTACGACGCCCCATCCACCAACAGTCGTCAGCAAAATTGTGTTGTTGCCTTTTGGTAACGGCTGTGTGGCAAACGTCGCGGCAACATCAAATGCCCGCTCAACATCAGCAATTCGAATCGCACCGGAACTCGAACAGACGGCGTCAAAGATTCTGTCGTTGCTCGCGAGTGCACCCGTGTGGCTCGCGGCCGCTCGAGCACCACCCGAAGTTGACCCACCTTTAACAATGACAAGTGGTTTTAACTTAGAAAGTTCGTGCATCGATTTCGCAAGAAGTCGCCCATCACTTATGCCTTCAAGATAAGCAAGCGCGACTTTTGTATCGCTATCAGTCGCAAAATAGTCAAAAAAATCTGGCACACCCACTTGCGTTGCATTGCCAGCCGAAACACCTCGGGCAATACCAACTCCACTTTGTCTGGAATAATTCATGAAACTTGATACGAAGTTGCCACTCTGACTGACCAGCGAAATTGAACCAGTTGGGGGGTACGGTCCAACTATCTGCGCACACAGTCTTTGTGGCGTACTGACCAATCCTTGACCATTGGGTCCGACCAACAAGATATTGAGTTCGGCTGCAAGTACGCAAAGTTCAATCTGAGCTTTAAGTCCCGCGTCTCCCGAGTCTGCATAACCGGCGGAAGTTACATAAACCGCTTTAATCTTTTTACGTGCGCAGGCTCGCAGAATATCGAGGTTCGTCGCGGCGGGAGTACAAATAAAAGCAAGATCAACGCTGTCATCAGGCAGATCGTCGACTGATTCGTGACATTTAACGTCGAGTACGGTTGCGCCTTCAAGATGGGTTGCAAATACGTTTCCTTTATATCCGTTTGTCAAAATGTTGTGCAACGAGACAAAGCCAAACTTCCCTGGGTGGGTCGATGCACCGACTACCACCACTCCGCGCGGCGCAAACAAAGCACTGAAATGTGCTTCAGACAAAAAAGATTTACTCGACGAGTTCGACACTTCACTTTTCACATCGCGCAGTTCAATAAGCGCGTCAACTGCCACTAGCGAACCATCGGAACGTGCAATGAGTGGATTTATATCGATCGACTGAATCGCAGATTCTCGAGCCTCAACAACAGAAAGTGAAACCAAAATCTGTGCCAACTGATTTCGATCAATAGCCTGATCTCCACGAAATTCGCCCAAGAAATTCTGGTTTTCTAGTCGACTGATTAGAGCAGTCGCCGTTGTCAGGTCTAAAGGCGTCGGAGCAAACACCGTATCGTTCATAATTTCTGCGAAGACACCACCTAGACCCAACATCACAAAAGAGCCGAACTGTTCGTCGCGAACCAAACCGACAATTAATTCGCGACGCCCAGACTCCATTTTCGCTACCAAGAACGATGTTGCCCCATCTTCTGGCACGGTCGCGCCGAGCAGCGCGACCGACGCAGCTTCGACTTCAGTCGTGTCTCGTATATTAAGTCGCACCAAACCGCGTTCGGTCTTGTGACTTATTGCGTCGCCACAAAGTTTTATCGCTACTGGGTATCCGATATTTTCGGCTGCGATTATTGCCTCGCGCGCCGATTGAACTTCTTGTTCTTCAGCAAATTTGATGCCATATTTAGACAGAATCTGTTTTGACTTGAGTTCTGAGAGCATCACTTGCTTCGATTTAGACACGCTGTAACAGTAGTGTGAAAGTCTTATGTGTCCTGTGAAAGCATCACGAAAGAGAGTGAATTAATGCAAATCGTTTCGGCGCTTTTTGTTGAAAATTTCGCGTTGCGTCAGGCGGCTGGTCCAAGCACACGCATCGATCTCACTGGTGCATTTTTTTCGATGGCGGCTCCGTCACCCGTTCCGGTGACGATCGACCCGCACCTCGTTGTCCTGATCTATTGTCCTAAGGCTGACAACGGTAACGCAGTTCTCGAGGTCGTCTTTCGCGCCGGATCATCGATCGACGACGAGCAATTGGCCCGCAATGTAAGCCCGTTCACCGTCGAGCCCGGAAAGTTCACGTACCGGTTGGTCAGGGGCGAACTTTTAATAGATCGGTATTATCAGGTTTTCGCCCACTGTCGCATTGGCGCAAGTCAATGGCATCTCGTGCCGCTAACCATCTTGCCGCCAGTTAATGAAACGCTGAAGCAACCAGAAGACTGACGACCAACTAGTTTTATCGCAGTGATCAATAAACTTTCAGCCCATCAAGATCGCGATGCCATCAATTTAATTCGCGGTATCGCCATGGATGCGCCGTTATTGGCGAAAAGCGGTCATCAAGGCACGGCGATGGCCCTCGCACCACTAGGTCATGTTCTCTACAGCCGGATTTTGCGACATGATCCAAAGAATCCAAACTGGAAAAATCGAGATCGCTTTATTCTTAGCAACGGTCACGCATCTATCTTGCAATATGCACTTTTGTTTCTTAACGGCTATGGCATCGAACTCGACGACCTGAAGAAGTTTCGCCAATTTGGTTCTGCCACACCAGGACACCCAGAGGTCGGCCACACAGCTGGTGTCGAGGTTACAACTGGTCCGCTTGGTCAGGGATTTGCGAATGCTGTCGGTATGGCGATCGCCGAAAGAAATTTGCGCGCCCGTTTCGGTGCATCCGCGTGTGACCACAACACTTTCGTTCTTGCAGGCGATGGTTGCTTTATGGAAGGCATCAGTCACGAGGCTGCGTCACTGGCGGGTCACCTGAAACTTGATCGACTTATCTGTATTTTTGACGACAACGCAATCACGATTGATGGCTCTACTTCACTTAGTTGCTCTGACGATGTGGCAAAGCGCTTCTCTTCTTATGGATGGAATGTAATGCAACTTGGTGAAATCGCAAACGATCTTGATGCACTTGAAGAATCACTCGTTACTGCTCGAGCCAACCGTGGCGCGCCAACTCTTTGCGTTTTAAGAACACACATTGGTACTCCATCTCCTGATTTCACGGATGCGCACGAGGCTCACGGAAATCCGTTCACCGCGGCACATGTTTTGGCGACCAAAAAGGTGATGGGCATTCCCGACGAAGCATTCTGGGCACCCACTGAACTTGTCTCGGCGTGTCGAGCACATGCCCAGGCTCGTGGCCATGCGACAAGCGCTGACTACGAGTCCGACCTCGCCGAGATGCCTGATCGTTATCTTTGGGATGCAGCCTGGCAAACCCCCGATTCATCATCCTTCCGATCGTTGCTACCAGAGTTTGATCAAACAACTAATCTCGCGACGCGACAGGTGATTCAAAAAGTTCTCGATGCGTCTCTTCCCGCCCTGCCGGGACTCATCGCAGGTTCGGCAGACCTCACTGGCAACACGGGCACAAAACTTTCAAAGCAAACAGCCCAGAGCGCATCTGCCCCAGATGGAAGGCAGATTTATTTTGGCATTCGCGAGCACGCCATGGGTGCCGCGGTTGTCGGCATGGCTTTGCACGGCGGCATTCTTCCCGTGTGTGGCACATTCTTCGTGTTCGCCGACTATATGCGTCCGGCGATTCGACTTGCGGCAATTTCGAAAGCTAAATGTGTTTTCATTTTCTCACACGATTCAGTCGGAGTCGGCGAAGACGGACCAACGCATCAACCAGTTGAACAACTTGCAACACTTCGTGCAATCCCTGATCTTCAGGTGATCAGACCGGCCGATCCGAATGAGACTGTTGCCGCATGGTGCGCCGCCGTCGACCACAATGGTCCGACCGCAATAATTTTGTCACGACAAAATGTCCTAAGCGTCACTGATGGCTCAGCAGTCAACACCGGCGTTGGTATCGTCGGCGAAAAGTTGAAAAAACCCGACGTCGTCCTAATCGGTACTGGAAGCGAAGTCGGTCTTTGTACGCAAGCAGCCAAACAGCTCGCCGAGACAGGTGTCAAGGCTCAAGTTGTTTCAATGCCAAGTTGGGATCGTTACGAGCGCAGCGATAAATCAAACGGCACTGAGATTTTTCCCAAAGGTGTGCCTGTCATTTCGGTAGAGGCAGGCGTGACACTTGGTTGGCACAAATACGCCGACCATACGATCGGCATCGATCGATTCGGTGCCAGTGCGCCTGGCGCGATAGCACTAAAAGAACTTGGCATCAGTGTTGAAGCGATCATCAACAAGGTTAAGACTCTATAAATGTCAGATCGTCTAAGAAGACTTTTCGCCGAATTCGGTCAGAGTCCATGGCTCGACAATTTAAAGCGCAGTTACATCACATCGGGTGAATTAGTTTCAATCCGCGATACCGGTATACGCGGTCTGACATCGAATCCAACGATTTTTCAAAAAGCGATTCAAGGCTCTAACGATTACTCGGTGCAATTTAAGTCGCTCACCAAACAAGGTCTTTCGCCAGTCGAAAGCTATTGGCAATTGGTGCTCAAAGATATCCACGGTGCGCTTGATGTTTTCGCACCGCTTTACGAATCATCAAAAGGCCTCGACGGTTTTGTGAGCGTCGAGGTAGACCCCGCACTCGCCCATGATCAGGCCAACACCCTGGCGAGCGCGCGTGACTTGCACATCAAGATTTCTCGTCCGAATGTCATGATTAAAATCCCTGCAACTCACGAGTGCATACCCGCGATCGCCTCCATGATTAGCGAGGCACGCAATGTCAATGTGACACTCATCTTCAGCCTTGAGCGATATCAGCAGGTCATGGATGCCTATATCGACGGCATTGAGCGCTTAGCCAATGATCAGCCGAACAAGGTTGGCTCGGTGTCGAGTGTTGCAAGTTTTTTCATTTCTCGTGTCGATACCGAGATCGACAGACTCTTAGCAACCAGCGCGAGCAAAGATGCTGCTTCACTTCTTGGCACGGCAGCGATCAATCAAGCGAAACTTGCATATGAGATGTTTCAAAAATCTTTTTCGGGGCCTCGTTGGAACAAACTCGAAAAAATGGGCGCCAAAGTCCAGCGACCACTTTGGGCTTCCACTTCGACAAAGAACCCCAACTATCCTGACACGCTTTATGTCGACAATCTGATCGGAGAACACACCGTAAACACCTTGCCCGACTCAACGGTCGAAGCATTCACTGATCATGGCAACTTGAAGGCGACAATTCTGCTCGATCTCGACCAAGCCCATGAGCAGTGGAAGAGACTCGAGACTTCGGGCGTCAATGTCTCTGAGGTCGCAACAAAACTTGAGCGCGAAGGCGTGTCTTCATTTCAGAAAAGTTTTAACGAATTAATCGATGTACTCGCTCAGAAGGCCGCCGAACTCAAATAATGTCGACCCCAGAGATTAACCGACTAATTGACGATCTCTTAACTACGGCGAGTATTCAAACTGACCGACGTCTTATTGCTGAATTGATTCGAGATGCAATCAAACTTGGCTCTGATTCGACCAGCACACTCAATTTAAAAATCGCCAGTGCGGCGATTTCAGAAATGCGCGAGGCATTTGCCATGTTCGCGCCTTTTTCTGAACAAAAAAAAGTCACAATCTTCGGCTCGGCGCGAACCACGAAAGACGATCCGGTGTACAAACAAACAGAGGCTGTTGCCGCCAAACTTGCAAAAAGCGGGTGGATGGTTGTCACGGGTGCGGGCCCCGGAATCATGGAAGCTGGTATGTCTGGCGCAGGTCGCGAAATGTCAATCGGAGTAAGCATCCGATTGCCATTCGAAACATCGGCCAATTCGATCATTGCCGGCGATGAAAAATTCGTTGCGATGCGATACTTCTTTACACGCAAGTTGATGTTGGTCAAAGAATCACAGGCATTTATTTGCATGCCGGGCGGATTCGGCACTCTCGATGAAATGTTCGAGTTGCTCACACTCGCACAAACTGGCAAAGGAAACCCCGTTCCGATCGTCGTTCTCGACTTGCCAAATGATCCTTTCTGGGAAGACCTCGACGCCTTTATCAAACAAACCCTGTTGCCACGCAAACTTGTTTCACCTCAAGATCTGGCTCTCTACCGAATTTGCTCCAGTGTTGATGACGCAGTATCCGAAATCACGAATTTTTATTCTGTGTACCATTCGATGCGATTTGTCGGCAAACGCTTAGTGCTCCGACTAAACAAACAAGTCAGCGATCAAAAATTGCTTGAACTAAATAGTGAATTCGCTGAAATCTGCGTCGATTCAAGAATCGAGAGAATCAAAACCACTAAAGTTGAAATTGACGACAGTGACAATGTCGATCTACCTCGACTGGCTTTTCATTTCGCCCGACGAGACTTCGGCAGGTTGCGTCAGTTGATCGACGCGATCAACGCCCAGTAAAGTATTTCTAATCCTTTAGCTTCGACCTAAGAGGCTGATAGCTTTCTCCACCGCCCTGCGGGCTTGTGTCAATGTTCGCTCGAGTTCAGGGCGCTTTGATTCACCAGCAGCGTGAGCCTGTTTAAGGGCCGATAGCGCTTGATCGGCTAGTTGTTCTGATATCTGTTTTAGTTGATCAACTATTTGTTTTGAATTCTCTTCTATCGAATGCATAGATGTACAAGTATGCCATTAGCCTGCCCCAAGATGTTTGAGCCAGAAGAACTTCACGAATGGATAAGTTTCGCCGATCCCGACCTTGAACAGACTTGGTTGATTGATGCAACC
>JAQCDG010000069.1 GCA_027731085.1 Actinomycetota bacterium
CACACCCGACACCACAAGCAATTAAGTCGACGCTTGATTCAGCAACTTGCGATTTGATTAGTTCTTGCAGCTCTTGCCAGACATTAATTTGTGGCGTCAGCACTCGACCGTGCGATAAAACTTCGCCAGTTAACGAAACGACTCCGACAGAAAGTTTGGTACCACCGATGTCGACTGCAAGATAGCCGCGCTTGCTCACGCGAACTCTTTACCGCTCGCGCGTGAATTTTTCGCGCATACGCTGCGCGTTGGCGCGTTGAGCCCGCAATGACTCAGCAACATCTCGAAGACCGACCTTCGACATTGCCCGCAATTGACGCTCGACGATTAGCGCACAACCCAACATCGCCAAGAACCCCGCAAACGCCATAAGAAAATGAAACTGCAGACCAAATATTGTCAAACCAAGAGATGCGATGATGCCGATACCTGCCCACCATGCTGTGCGTGCCGAGTGACGATACAAACCTTTTGAAGAGACGGCCTGTGCGAATTTTTCGTCAGTCTTGAGATCTTGCTCAATCTGGCGAAGAATCTGCTGTTCGTTATCTGATAATGGCAAAGTGCCTCCGATGAAAGTGTTGCCTGCTATACCTTCCCCCGAGTTTAGACACCTCGCAAGAGAAATTTCTTACTAGTGGGGGTCGCTTGGCCCCCATTTAGATGAGCCCGGTTTGCGCTTATGACTTAATGCACTTGCCGGTTTGATCGCCGCGTCACCAAATTTGTCGCGAATGTCGTCAATTGCCGATGTTGTCGAACTCCATGCGGCATCAAGTTCGTTTGCCGTTGATTTATTGGTTGCATCATCAAACAGGCTCAGTTGCATTTCGGGCTCGACCAGATTTCGCGCGCTAATGCCCAGAAGTCGCACACCTCCAGAGATATCGATTTCTCGCAATAATGGCTCGACAAGACGCATCATCGCCTGCGTAGTCGTAACCGGAAACTCGACACTTGCCGCGCGAGTTATGATCTGAAAATCTGCAAACTTGATCTTTAGCGAAATCGTCCGTGCACCGACACCTGCATTTCGGCACCGCGCCGAAACGGCGTCAGCAAGTCGCAACAATTGCTCGTGAGCAACAGCAAGATCTTTGATGTCTGTCGAAAAAGTCTCTTCGTGACCAATTGATTTTGCATCACGGTCTGGCTCGACCGATCTGTCGTCAATGCCATGTGAAAGTTCGAACAAGTGTTCACCAAGAGAACCGCCAAGTACTGTGAGCAAGATCTTGCGATCAAACTTCGCAACATCACCTACCGTCTTGATTGACAGCGCCGCAAGTTTCTCGAGCGTCACCGGGCCCACCCCCCACAGCGACTCAACTGGCAGAGGATGAAGAAATGCGAGTTCGCGGCCAAACTGCACTTCGTAGACACCGTGCCCTGGTTCAACCCCATCGCGATTCGCTCGCGGTTTTGCGAAGACTGAGGCAAGTTTCGCTAGAAACTTATTTGGTGCGACCCCGACACTGCATATCAATTGAGTCGCCTGCTTAACTCGAACTCGAATCTCTTCGGCTATTTTTGTGCCTTCACCCAACAGCCGACGCGCACCAGTGACATCGAGAAACGCTTCGTCCAGAGAAAGCCCTTCGACGAGTGGCGTGATCGTATGAAACACTTCGAACACTTCGGCACTGACCTGCGAGTAAAGATCGTGATCGCCAGGCAGAAAAATTGCCTGCGGACAAAGTCTTTTGGCCTGAGCCGAGGACATTGCCGAGAAAACTCCGAACCTACGAGCCTCATATGAAGCAGCCGCCACAACACCGCGCGACCCGTCGCCACCAACGACTACCGGCAGACCGCGCAATTGCGGATTTCGACGAAGTTCAACGGCGACATAAAACATGTCCATATCGACATGCAGAATCGTTTTAACGGTTGCAGGTCGTGAAATCTCCACGATTCAGACGCTAGTCATAAACTCATACCCATGAATCAACAAGACCGTCGGTTGTCGGCCCTGCCATCTGTTTTGGCTCGCGTGGTCGCTTTCGTTTCGATAATTGTTGCGGGTGTCGCCGGAGCGTTGATTGGGTTCACGCTCGTCGATTTGCAATGCCGAGGTAACTGCGATGTTCCAAACTCGATTGGTTTAATTATCGGCGCTGTTACTGGTGCCTTTGGCATGGGCGTGGTCGCCGTTTTGGTCTTGCGTGCAACAGGAGAATGGAAAGAACTTGAGGATCGTAAGTGAGCAAATCTAATGATCCGCCATTTGCAAACGAACTTCTAGAAATTTGCAAGACACTTGCCATGACCGGTGGCAAGAACGCCCTGGCAGGCCGTCTCGCTGGTCTGACTCAAGTTGAAACAAAAAGCACGAGCACCGACATGGTCACCGAATTTGATCGTGCCACCGAAAAATATATCGTTGGCGAAATTCGCAGTCGTCGACCAAAAGATGCGATCATCGGCGAAGAAGGCGCCTCATTCTCAGGCACGAGCGGCATCACTTGGTGCATCGATCCGATTGATGGTACGACGAATTTTCTGTATGCCCTGCCAGGTTGGAGCGTCTCAATTGGTTGCAGCGATGACAACGGCCCATTGGTTGGTGCGGTTTATATTCCCGCACTTGATGAAATGTTTCATGCGGTTCGCGGGCAGGGTGCGTTCTTGAACAACAACCAGATTTTTTGCAACACAACTAGCGACGTTTCAAAAGCGCTTGTTTGCACCGGTTTTAGCTATTCGCCCGAGCAGCGAACAATTCAGTCGAAGCGCATGGCGAAATTTATTCATCAGGTTCGCGACATTCGGCGCTTCGGCGCAGCGAGTATCGATATTTGTTTTGTGGCTTGCGGCCGACTCGATGCATACTTTGAAGAAAATTTGTATCAGTGGGATATCGCAGCGGCTGAACTAATCGCGATTGAATCAGGCGCGAAGTCTGGCAATTTTTCTGGCGGCAAATCTTCACCCAAAGAATTTATGGTCACCTGCCCAGAGATTTTCAGTCAACTCAGTCAACTAGTGATCTCAAGTTCTTCGACAGATTAGGGTTTCGTTAAATGGGTGTTGTAATTGCAATAGACGCAGGCACAACTGGTGTTCGATCTCGGGTCGTTCGTGCGTCTGGGCCATCTGAATTAAGTTCATATCGCGAGTTCACGCAATTCTTTCCGCGGCCTGGTTGGGTAGAGCACGATGCCGAAGAAATTTGGCAAGCAGTACTGGTCACGTTGCAAGAAGTGATCGGCCAGTTGAGCGAGCCAATCTCGGCGATCGGCATAACGAACCAACGTGAAACTGTCGTCGCCTGGAGTCGTAAATCTGGAGCGCCATATGGCTCGGCGATTGTCTGGCAAGATCGGCGTACCGCTGACCGATGCGAGCAACTCACCAATCATCTGACAACGGTTCGACAGCAAACTGGTCTGGTACTTGACCCATATTTCTCGGGCACCAAATTCGAGTGGTTGATTAGAAATCGTGAAATAAAAGTCGATGATGATTTATGCCTCGGCACTATTGACGCGTGGCTTATCTTCAAACTGTCGGGCCACAAATCGTTCGTAACTGATGTAACGAACGCAAGTCGCACGATGTTGTTCGATATCAACAAAATATGCTGGAGCGAAGAACTCTGCGAACTGCTGAACGTGCCGATCAAAAACTTGCCAACTGTTTTGCCATCAAGCAGCAGATTCGGTTTGACAGTTAAACACGGTGCATTACCCGACTCAATTCCGATTTCTGGCGTTGCTGGTGACCAGCAAGCCGCGCTTTTCGGTCAGGCTTGTTTTACGACAGGCGCCACAAAGAATACATATGGCACCGGCAGTTTTGTGCTGATGAATGTCGGCACAAAGTGTCCTGAGCCACAAAATGGCATCTTGACAACCGTTGCTTGGCAGATTGAATCGCAAAAACCCGTGTACGCCCTTGAAGGCGCAATTTTTGTAACCGGCGCAGCAATTCAGTGGCTGCGTGACGGTCTAAACATTATTGATCACGCCAGAGAGATCGGCCCTCTTGCCCAGTCGGTCGCAGATTCTGGTGGCGTTGTTTTGGTACCCGCGTTCACGGGTCTTGGCAGCCCATGGTGGGACCCATACGCACGAGGTTCAATTTTTGGCATCACTCGTGGCACGACCCGCGCTCACATCGCTCGTGCAACAATCGAGTCAATAGTTTTTCAGACTCGCGACGTCGTCGAGTCAATGAGCGCGGCTTCTGGCGTAGAAATCAAAGACCTTCGAGTTGATGGCGGTGCCGCGGTTGTTGACTTTATGCTTCAACTTCAAGCCGATCATTTGAATTGCACTGTGCTGCGACCCAAACAACTCGAAACAACCGCGATGGGCGCCGCCTTCTTGGCCGGGCTCTGCGAAAAAGTCTGGAACTCGACCGATGAGATTTCAGCAGCGTGGCAACTCGATCAAAAGTTTGAACCAAAATCTGCCGCCCTCGGCTACGAGGCTTGGCACACGGCGATTCAGCGCTCAATGAATTGGATTAACTAAACACCCGCACCCAAAAGCGCCGCGCCTATCGCACCTGCATGTTCGCCAAGTTGCGCCACACGCAGATCTGGGTGCACACGATTGTCTGGGGCATAGAGCAATTCTTTGAACCACTTTTTGATGTACGGCATCAAAGTGTCGGCCGCTTCAGCCATGCCACCACCGATAACGATCACATTTGGGTCGGTGATGTTCGTCAGATTGACCAAACCAACCGCGACCCAGCGACCAAAAATATCTAAGTAGCCGAGCGCCTGCTTGTCACCGGCAACTGCGCGGGTGATGACATCTTCGCCACGTTCACCGCCGGCAATAGTCGCCAAACCCGAACCTGATGCATAACGCTCCCAACAACCGCGCTGACCACACGGACACAAGATGCCCTGCGACTCGACGACCATATGTCCGATCTCTCCCGCAAAACCGTGACTACCCCGTTGCAATTTCGAACCAGATACGAAACCACCACCGATGCCCGTGCCCAATGTGACCATCCACATGTCGGTCGCGCCACGACCAGCACCAAACTGCCACTCGGCATGCGCCGCACACGTTGCATCGTTTTCAACATCGATTGGGTGACCCAATTCTTTTTCTAGTTGCGTGCGCAAATCAAGTTCGATTGCGCCCGTTAAATTTGGTGACTCGCGTACTACGCCTTGGGGTGTAATCAAGCCAGGCACACCAATGCCCAAAGATTTATAGTCGCCAAGTTCACGGGCGATTTCTACGAGTGTTGCTACTAGCTCATCGGCGTGTGGCGTCGGGCGACGCACAGTGCCAACAATTTGTCCGCTCTCGAACAAAACCCCGAGACACTTAGTCCCGCCGACATCGATGCCGGCAACAGCGGTCACGACTCGCAGCGAACCTTTAGTTCTTTCAGGGTATTCAAAATTCGCCCCTCGGCTCTGCGTTTGATGAAACCCGGAAGTGGAACTATCAACTCAACCGCCAGCGAATAAGTAACTTTGGTATTCGCATCTGATTGCTCAAACTTATATGAACCTTCAATCGACCGCATGATGTCGCCTTGCGAGAGGTGCCAAGTGATCTGCTGTGGCGCATTGGCGTAGTCGTACTTAAGGGTGTAGTGGGTGCTGCGACCCAAAGCGGAAGCTCGATATTCGACTAGCACTGGGCGGTTTTGCGAATCTCGCTCGCGCACAACGGCCTCTTTGATATCTGGCGCCCATTCTGGATACCGCTCGACGTCAATCGCGACACCAAAACACTTGTCGGCAGAGGCAGCGATTACTTCTGTTTCAAATGCTGAATCAACCACATGTATATTTAACCACTATTTTGAGACTATTCAGAGACTCTGCGACAACCATTAAGCAATGCGCAACAATTGACCCAGATTCAAGGCAAGTTTGTCGTAGTCAAACAGGCTCTCCGCACGCAGTCGCGAGGCCTGCCCCATTTGTAAGCGTTGCGGCTTGTCGGTCAGCAGCCCCCGCAACGCCGAGATCACGTCATCGACTCGGGTTGGGTTTTCAACGATCAAACCTGTCTTCAAGTGCTCAACTGCGTCGGCAGCCCCGCCGCTGCGACCAGCGATCTGCGGCACGCCACATGCTGCGGCTTCGGCAAACACGATGCCGAAACCTTCTTGCTCAAGACCCATCCATCTCGAACGACACAGCATCGCGTTGACATCAGCGCAGCCAAAAAGTTTTGGCAAGTCGTCATCGGCAACTCGCCCCAAAAAAGTTGTAGGTGATCGTAACTCGCGCGTAATTCTTTCGAGCCGTGCGCGGTCACGACCGTCGCCACCGATGATCAAACGCAATTTAGGATGCTCATTTGCGAGATGTGAAACCGCCCGGATCAAGACATCAAAACCTTTACGCGGCAC
>JAQCDG010000070.1 GCA_027731085.1 Actinomycetota bacterium
GCAGGGCAGACTAGAAGAACCACTTCAGCAACAGGAGATAGAAAATGAAAACCGCAGTGATCGTCGATGCAGTTAGAACACCATGTGGCAAGCGCAATGGACGACTGAAGGACTGGCACCCAGTTGATTTGTCGGCACATAGTTTGAAGGCTCTCGTTGAGCGCACCGGCATTGACCCAGCGATAATTGACGACGTCGTCATGGGCTGCGTAATGCAAGTTGGCGAACAGAGTTTGAACATCGCGCGAAACGCGGTGCTTGCAGCCGGGTGGCCAGAGAGCGTCCCTGGCACAACTGTCGATCGTCAATGTGGGTCAAGTCAACAAGCCGCGCACTTCGCCGCCCAAGGCGTTATGGCCGGGGCGTATGACGTCGTTGTCGCCGCGGGCGTTGAAGTGATGTCTCGTGTGCCAATGGGTTCGTCGATCGCCGAAGGCAAACATGGTTTTCCATTCGGGCAAACCGTGCAGACCCGATACGCAGCCGATGGTGGCTTAGTCAATCAAGGCATCTCGGCAGAACTAATCGCCGAAAAATGGAAGATCAGCCGCGAAGACATGGACCGCTTCGGCGTTCGCTCGCAAACTTATGCCGCTCGCGCTACGAAAGAGGGTCGATTCCAAAACGAAATCATCCCGACGCTCGACGCCGAAGGCAAAGTCATGACGACCGACGAAGGCATTCGTGAATCGACACTCGAAAAACTTGCCACACTCAAGCCGGCGTATCGCCCACTCGAAGACGGTGGCAAAGTTACAGCCGGCAACTCATCACAAATCACTGACGGTGCAACAGCCGTCTTGATCATGTCTGAAGAGCGCGCCAAGCAACTCGGGCTAAAGCCGCGCGCACGTTTCGTAAATTTCGCACTCGCTGCTGAAAACCCGCGCTATATGTTGACCGCACCAATTCCGGCCACCAAAAAAGTGCTTGAACGAGCAGGATTAAAAATCGACGACATCGACCTCGTCGAAATCAATGAGGCCTTCGCGTCTGTCGTGCTGGCATGGGAAAAAGAAATGCATCCAGACATGGAAAAAGTCAACGTCAACGGCGGCGCAATCGCGTTGGGCCACCCACTTGGCGCATCGGGCACTCGCTTGATGACGACATTGTTGAACGAACTCGAGCGCACCGGTGGTCGCTACGGCTTGCAGACGATGTGTGAAGGTGGCGGTCTCGCAAACGCCACAATCATCGAACGTCTCGGCTAAATAATTTATACCCAAAATGTTGGGATCAATAATTTGGTTCGGTCTGGGCCTCGTGCTTCTCTATTTCACCTGGAAGATCGGTCTTGGCATGTTGCGCAGCATGACATCGACTCTTCCGCCGCCGCCACCAGCCGGAGAAATGCGTCGCATCAATGTGCGCTATCGGTGCTCAAGTTGCGGTACTGAATTGCGCATGACGATGGCGCCAGATCAAGACCCACCGCCTCCAAAACATTGTCTTGAAGATATGGATTTAATCGCGCCTGTCGACTGAAACTTGTCAGTGATATTTAGTCGCGGTATACAAACCGCCAAGCACCGCGAGCAGACCCGAAAATAAATACCAATTGTTGCGACCACCAGGCACGAAACCTAGGTAGTAAAGCAAAATCACAACAGCACCAAGACCAAGCAACGCAAACATCAAAACCGGCACCCACGGTGGACTGACGCGTTGTTCACGCAAGGTCGGGGGGGTGTATCGCGAAGAGGCATCGGCAATATTTTGCCCGTGCATTGAATGCGTATCTGAAGTGTCGAGACGATGCGTCTCATGCACACGCCCAGGCTTCGTGCCTTTTGGTGTTGTCCGACCGCCGATGCGTCGTTTTTGGCTTGCCATAACTTCATTAAGTGTAGGGGGATAAATCGCTTTGTAATTGCTCAAATTTCAGGCAGGCTGAAGGCGATGAATAATACTGGCGCGCGCATTTTGGTGATCGACAATTACGACAGTTTTGTCTACAACCTCGTGCAATATCTCGGCGAACTCGGGGCGCAACCAATTGTCGTGCGCAACGACGAAATATCCACAAGCGATGCTCTTGCACTAAGACCAGACGGTGTTTTGCTCTCGCCCGGCCCAGGTCAACCTCAAGATGCCGGAATTTTATGCGAAGCAATCCGCGCGTTTGCCGGTATTGCCCCAATTTTTGGTGTATGTCTCGGCCATCAAGCGATCGGTCAAGTATTTGGCGCAAAAATTGTGCACGCTCCCGAACTTCAACATGGTAAAACTTCAGAAATTAGTCACAACGGCACCGGAGTATTCGAAAATATTGGCTCACCGATTCAGGCGACTCGTTATCACTCTCTAATAATTGAGCCAAGTTCGCTTCCAAGTGAGTTGACAGTAACCGCATCAACAAAAGATGGCATGATCATGGGGGTGCGTCATCGAGAATTAGAAATCGAAGGCGTGCAGTTCCATCCAGAAAGTGTGTTAACAGAGCACGGACACGAAATTATCAAAAATTTTATTGCACGCTGCGATAATTAATCAGCAATAAAAAAGTTATGGTGTTGCAGCGGCGCGACCGACAGTCAAGCGAACAACAAAACCTGGGTCGACAAGAGTTCCGGTGTCGGTCCCTTGGGTGATTACTTTGCCGTTGTTGACATCTGTTGCCGGCACATCTTGATATTTAACTTCAGGAGTTAAACCCACCGCTGCGAGCAGAATGAGCGCATCGACTTCGGTTTGACCCTCAACTTGTGGCACAGCAACTTTATTTCCACCCGATGAAACAAAAACGGTGATCGCTGAACCCGCCGGACTTTGTGCACCAATCGCCGGTTCAGTTCTAATTACGCGACCAGTTTCGATGGTTGCACTCGCCTCGTTGACCAAAGTGACGACAAAGTTATATGGTGATGTTTGCAATAACTGTTGTGCAGCGGTGGCTACTTGACCCTGCACATTTGGCACAGTGGCTTGACCAAGACCACCCGAGACAATCACATCGATCACCGAACCAGACCGCACCTGAGTATCAACCTTTGGCTCTTGCGACATGATTTGATTTTCAGGAATCTTTGGGTCATTGACCACTTCTTTTATTGACAGCTTCAATCCCAACGGGGCCAATAGGGCAGTCGCTTCTTTAACGGTCAACCCGCGCACAAGAGGCACTGCTACCGGAGTACTCGCGGGGTTGTAGGTAATCGTGACCTGGTCGCCAGACCGAGCGAGCACGCTTGGCGGCGGATCTTGAGCGTAGACAATGTCGTTACCAACCCCATCTTTTGTTGCCGCATAAGGAATCGGCGTGAAACCAGACGCGAGCAACTGTTCACTGGCTTGCTTAACCGTCAGATTTCTCACATCAGGCACGGTGATTGATGCGTTAGCCGAGTTACGGGTGAGAGTTTGGTACAGAAATAATCCGCCCGCAAGCAAAACAATCGCCGCCAACAACGCACCGAACACGAACACGGCGGTGCGTTGCGGAGATCTATCGTCATATGGCGGATAATTAGTTGAGTTCGTTGCAGTCGACGGAGTTTTGGGCAGCAATTCTGTCGCAGCATTTTGTGCGCTAATTAAAGTCGTCGTATTAACATCTTTCTGCTGCAAAACTTGCGTCGCGCCGTTTGTTGCTGCCTGATCTGACGCGGTTTGTTGCGACATAGCCAAAACTGGCATTCCTTCAATAAATCGGCGCAGTTCGTCGCGCACTTGTTCGGCACTCGAATAGCGATCGTCAGGTGACTTCTCCATGCACTTGGCGACGATCGCCGCTACTTCTGCGGGCATTGATGCAAAGCGCTGATTAAGTGGTGTGGCTTGTTCGTGCACCTGTTTGTAGGCGATAGCGACCGCGTTTTCACCAGTAAACGGTGCGCCACCACTCAGCATTTCGTACATCACTACACCGAGCGAATAGATATCGCTTCGTTGATCGGTCGACGCACCTTGTGCCTGCTCGGGTGAAAAATAAGTTGCCGTGCCCATGACTGCACCAGTCTGAGTGAGCCCTTGTTCGACACCACTACCAAGTGCTCGAGCAATACCAAAGTCGGCAACTTTCACTTGCCCAGTTGTGCTGACGAGAATGTTGCCCGGTTTAATATCGCGGTGAATAACCCCGTTTTGATGCGCCGAGGTCAACGCGGCCGCAACTTCACTGACTACATCGCATACATGCATCGGCGTCAGGGTGCCACTTTGTTTCAAAATATCTGCCAGGGTGTGGCCATTGACATATTCCATTGCAATGTAATAAGTGTTATTTACTTTGCCCCAGTCATAGACGCCGACGATGTTGGGATGATTTAGATTTGCCGCAGCTTGCGCCTCGCGCCTAAATCGCTCTACGAATGCGGGGTCTGTAGCAAACTCTGGAAACAACACCTTTATCGCAACTGGTCGATCCAACAAAATATCTTGAGCTTGAAAGATTTCAGCCATTCCGCCGCGCCCGATTCGTTTTCCGATTTCGTATCGATCGTTGACTATTGCTCGGTTGGTCTCACTCATGGCGTCGCCTGCTCGACGACATCGCGAATTTGATTTACATAATCTTGAGCATCAGCCGAAGACGAGAACGACGGGCGAGCGGATATTTCTTTTGACAAGCCAAAACTCAAATCTTCACGAATCAACGTGCTATCGGCTTCGATCGTGGGGCTGACCCACAAGAAGTTTTTGCCACGATATACGAGCACCCGAGCATCAGTTTCTGCATTTTCGTAAGCAACGAAATATCCACTACGCAAATATGAGCTCACCAACACGACAGCCACGACAACAACGGCCGCAATAGCCGTGCTTGCCACCAGTTTCTTGATCATCGACTTCTTGGCTGGTGCTGTTTTTATCTGTGGCGACGAAATCGAAGTCGTAGTGTTGCCGTCTGCGACCACGTCAACGACAATTACGGTGATGTTGTCGCGGCCACCATTGGCATTGGCAATCGCGACAAGCTGATCGGCAACTCTCTGCGGCTCTATTTGTTGCTTGACACACTTTTCGATTGCTTCGTCGGTGACTTCATCAACCAAGCCGTCGCTGCACAAAATATAGCGATCGCCATCGATCAAGGGAAGAGTCCAAGTATCAACTGCGACAGTGGGCTCAATGCCCAGTGCGCGAGTGACAATGTTGCGACGCGCGTGGGTGCGAGCCTCTTCGCGGGTGATCAGACCTTCGCTTACGAGATCTTGTACATACGAGTGGTCAACACTGACTTGACGAAACTCGTTGCTGCGCAGCAAATAGGTGCGCGAGTCACCAATGTTTGCCACGGCAACCGAGACTTCAGTCGAACTGTCACTTGGTGTCAACGCCAAGACTGTGAGAGTTGTGCCCATGCCGCGTTGGTCGGTCTGGTTGGCAGCGGTCTGAAAAATTGAATTGTTGATCTGCTCGATTATCTTCGCAAGCTGGTTGGCGTCGGCGATGCCCTTTGTTTGCGCTTCGCCCAACATTTTGATCGCCATCGCACTTGCAACTTCACCGGCATTATGGCCACCCATACCGTCGGCGACAACGAACATGCCCTCTTGGGCAAGGTATGAGTCTTCGTTCTGCACTCGCAAAGTACCAGTGTCGCTAGATGCGCCCCATTTAACCAACATCAGTTGAGTTGACTTTCGACAGAATTACAGTTCACGAAATTTCAAACCTCGCACTTGACGTTCCGAAACTAATTTCATCACCGTTGACCAACAATTGTTCTTCGGCGATTTTTACCCCGTTGATCTTTGTGCCGTTCGTGCTGCCCAGGTCTAAGACTTTCCAACCATCTGAGCTTCGGCGCATCTGGGCGTGTTCGCGACTGACATTGCTATCGTTAAAAACGATTCGACATGAGGCCTGACGACCTATTTTGAGCGAGTCACTATCTAACACAACTCGCTCACCGTTTTTCAAGATCAAAACAGCCTCGATCAACTGTGCAGTTTCAACCGCCTTAGTGTCCGAACCTGGCTTATTCTCGGTTATTGATTGCTCGACTTTAAGAACAGATTCAGTATCAATAGTTACTTCAAAGTCGCCTGCTTTGAGGGCCGGATCGACTTTGAAAATTACCGAAATTGGTGCGTCATGGCGAAGTTCGTTTAGTTCGGCATATTGAGTCGCCGCTTCAGCCATCTCACGCAACAAATATTTCTCTATGTCGGCAAAGGCTGTGTAGTCATCGGCGTTCAAATTGAGCACGAAATTAGGATTAATTGGGCCCGATTTATCCATTGAATCGATTAAAGCTATTAGTTCGCGACCGAGGGTTATTGGTC
>JAQCDG010000071.1 GCA_027731085.1 Actinomycetota bacterium
TGGATGAGCAGGACGAAAACAAAGGTGAATAGCGCAAATGTTTTAGAGAGTTTTTCAGATCAGACATGATTTTAATTCTACCGATTTGTTGGCTTGTTCTGATCGGCAACAGCTTGAATTGCTGTGGCGATTGCCACTTGATCGCCTAGATAACTAGTCGTGACAAGTTTCATTTGATTTGAAAATTCGTATTTGCGAGGTACCCCAGTTGGGATATTGAACTCGGCAATCTGCTCTGGGTTTAATTTTTCTAGATGCATCACCAATGCCCGCAACGAGTTGCCATGGCCGGTGATGAGAATATTTCTGTTGTTGGCTAGTTCTGGGGCGATGTGCTGATCAAAAAACGGCACTACCCGAGCGACTACATCTTTAAGACATTCGGTGCTTGGGAGATCACTTTCTGCAATGTTCTGATAGCGCGGGTCATTGCGTGGGTGTTCTGGGCTTGTAAGTTCGACCGGCGGTGGCGCGATGTCGTAACTACGGCGCCAAAGGTTTGTCCGCTCTGCACCATATTTAAGCGTTGTGGCTTTTTTATTCAGGCCTTGCAGCGCGCCATAATGTCTCTCATTTAAACGCCAATCTTGGCGCACATCGATGTCTGATTGTCCGAGAGCGGCGAGGGTAAGTCGGTTTGTTTCGGTGGCGCGCGTCAACAGCGAGGTAAAGACCACATCGAATTTGATGCCTGCTTGCTTGAGTGTTTCGCCAGCCTGCGTGGCTTCACGCTCCCCTTTGGGCGTCAGTTCTGCATCGTGCCAACCCGTGAACAGGTTCAATTCGTTCCAGGTGCTTTGACCGTGGCGCAGCAGCACGAGTAGCCCGGTCATTGATGTCTCACAGATTAAATCGTATGCGCAAAAACGCTGTAACAATGGATGTATGGAGTCACGCAACTCGGCTGGTTTTGATGTCGTCGTTGTCGGTTCGGCGAATTTAGATCTTGTTGCGCGCACTAGTCGGTTACCAAAACCTGGTGAAACGGTTATGGGCTCAAACTTTTTTGAGGCGTGCGGCGGAAAAGGTGTGAATCAAGCAATTGCCGCTGCTCGGGCTGGTGCAAAAACTGCGTTCATTGGTGCGCTCGGCCGCGATCATGCTGGCGAGATATTGCTCGCCGCGCTCGTCAACGACGGCGTCGATGTTTCTGCAGTGCAAAGAGTGTCAGTACCGACTGGTCGCGCCTTAATTGGTCTCAGCGACGACGGCGAAAATTCAATCGTTGTTGTGCCGGGCGCAAATCATGAAATAACCGTTTCTGATATCGAAAAACATAAAGCTTTAATTTCTGCGGCGAAAGTTTTATTGTGTCAACTTGAAGTGCCCTTGCCAGTTGTGCAGCGAGCATTTGAACTTGCGGGATCATCCACCACGCGAATTTTGAACCCCGCACCCGCCCAAGTTATTGCACGCGAATTACTTTCACGAGTTGATGTGATCATCCCCAATGAACACGAAGTTGAACTTTTAGGTGGCGCGAGGTATTTGTTGACTCTGGGTGTCAACACGGTGATCGTCACGCAAGGGGAAAAGGGTGCGATGGTCGTTGAGGCGACTGGCACCAGGCAGGTTGATCCATTTAAAGTCACGCCGATGGACTCAACGGGGGCTGGCGATGCTTTTTGCGGCATGCTGGCCGCTCGCCTGGCGATTGGTGCATCGGTCACGGTTGCGCTTCGAGCGGCTGTCATTGCTGGTGCTTTGGCAACCCAAATAGAGGGTGCAGTGCCCTCATTACCCATATGGAGTATGGTTCAAACCAAACTTGAGTCATAGTCACTTAAGTTTCATAGCTAATAGGTTGTAAAGACTCGAAAGTCGCCTTATCGTGCTTTGAGCCTGTCAAGACCCCCTTTGGCAGGCATTCAAACGAGTCAAATCAAACGGAGAAAACAAATGTCTAAAGCAGTCGGAATCGACCTCGGCACAACCAACTCGGTTGTTTGCGTACTTGAAGCAGGCGAGCCAGTTGTCGTACCAAACTCAGAAGGTTCGCGCACCACACCATCGGTCGTCGCGTTTTCTAAAGGTGGAGACGTTCTCGTCGGCGAAGTCGCCAAGCGTCAAGCGATCACCAACACTGAGCGAACATTTCGCAGCATCAAGCGCCACATGGGTTCGAACTGGACCTCAACAGATATCGACGGCAAGAAATATACGCCGCAAGAAATCAGCGCGCGAACATTGATGAAACTAAAGCGTGACGCCGAGGCGTATCTCGGCACTTCGGTGACGCAAGCAGTGATCACCGTGCCCGCATATTTCGATGACGCACAACGCACCGCAACAAAAGAAGCAGGCCAGATCGCAGGTCTCGAAGTTTTGCGGATCATCAACGAGCCGACCGCGGCCGCACTCGCATACGGGCTCGACAAGGGCAGCGAAGACGAAACCATTTTGGTGTTCGACCTTGGCGGCGGCACATTTGACGTCAGCGTTCTTGAAATCGGTGACGGCGTCTTTGAAGTAAAGAGCACACATGGCGACACTCATTTGGGCGGTGACGACTGGGATCAACGTGTCATTGACTGGCTTGTCAAAGAATTCAAGTCGGCGCACGGTGTCGATCTCGGCACAGACCGAATGGCTCTGCAACGACTAAAAGAAGCAGCAGAAAAAGCCAAGATCGAGTTGTCGCAAGTGCAGCAAACTCAGATCAATTTGCCGTTCATTACCGCAACACCAAGTGGACCGTTGCACCTGGACGTTTCATTGTCTCGTTCAAAGTTTCAAGAGATGACAAACGATTTGCTCGAGCGTTGTCGTAAGCCGTTTGAGCAAGCAATTTCCGATGCCGGTATCACAAAGAGTCAAATCAATCACATAATTTTGGTCGGCGGATCAACCCGCATGCCAGCCGTGCTCGATTTGATTCAAACATTGAGCGGCAAAGAGCCAAATCGTTCGGTGAACCCCGACGAAGTTGTGGCTGCAGGTGCCGCAATTCAAGCCGGTGTTTTACGCGGCGACGTCAAAGATGTGTTGTTGCTTGACGTGACACCGTTGTCTTTGGGTATTGAAACAAAAGGTGGCGTGATGACGAAGTTGATCGAGCGCAATACGACGATTCCGACTCGCCGCACCGAAGTTTTCTCAACAGCCGAAGATATGCAGCCTTCGGTAGAGATTCATGTGTTGCAAGGCGAGCGCGAAATGGCGAGTTACAACAAGACGCTAGGTAAATTCCAACTTGTTGACTTGCCACCTGCTCCGCGCGGTGTGCCACAAATCGAGGTCACATTCGATATTGATGCCAACGGCATCGTGCATGTGTCGGCCAAAGATCGGGGCACGAACAAAGAACAGTCAATGACGATCACTGGTCAGTCTTCGCTTTCGAAAGATGACATCAACAAGATGGTCAAAGACGCCGAGGCGCATGCCGAAGAAGACAAGAAGCGTCGCGAAGAAGCGGAAGTTCGCAACAACGCCGACTCACTTGTGTATCAGACCGAAAAAGTGTTGCGCGAACAAGGCGAGAAATTGACGCCCGAAGATAAAACCGCCGTTGAGGGGCCACTCGCAGATTTGCGGTCGGCTCTGAATGGCAGCGACACCGACACGATCAAGAATGCGACCGAAAAATTGATGACTGCAAGCCAAGCTTTCAGCCAGAAACTTTATGAAGCAGCATCACGTGATGCGAATGCCGGTGGTACGTCTGCCTCTGGTCAACAAACGGGTGCCAATGATTCCGACATCGTGGACGCCGAAATTGTTGACGAAAAAGATCCTGAGTCGTAATTCGTTATGACCGACGAAAGGGCAGAGATGTCCAGCGAAGAGTTGAGCGTTGAGGCACTTGTCGAACAACTGACTAAAGAACGGGACGAGTTCAAAGACATTGCGTTGCGCGTGCAGGCAGAGTTTGAAAATTATCGCAAACGTTCTGCAACTCAGTTGATCGACGAGTCAGATCGCAATGCTGGTCGTATTGTCGAAGGCTTGTTGGCAACGCTCGATGCTTGTGAAGCGGCAATTATCCACGGCGTTGCGGGTGTCGAGCCGATTTTCAGTTCGCTGTTGACGGCGCTGCAAAAGCAAGGTCTTGAAGTTCTCGAGTTGGTTGACACAGTTTTTGACCCGAGTTTCGCCGATGCCGTTGTGCACGAATCTGGCGACGCAGAGGGGGAAGATCAGATCACCGAGACACGAGTCGTCGAAGTTTTGCGCACTGGCTATCTCTGGAAAGGCCGTGTTTTGCGAGCCGCCATGGTGAAGGTCAAGGGATAACAAAGGCGTCGCGCGATGACCGCACAGCGCGAATGGTTCGAAAAAGATTATTACGCCGTGCTCGGTGTTTCTAAGACTGCGACCGACAAAGAAATTACCAAGACTTATCGCAAACTTGCGCGAAAATATCATCCAGACGCGAATCCAGATAACACGGCCGCCGAAAATAAATTTAAAGAAATTTCTGTGGCCTACGATGTGCTCGGCGACGAAAAGCGCCGCAAAGAATATGACGAAGTGCGTCGAGCTGGCCCCTCGGCATTTGGCATGCATGGTGCGGGTGGGCCGGGCGGTTTCAGCGGCGGTCATCCATTCGATACGGGTGGCACCGGTGACATCAGCGACTTAATCAGTCAAATGTTTGGTGGCCGCGGGGGGCGTTCACGCAACGGCGTTGATCCACGACGCGGTGTCGATCTTGAAGCGACAATTGACCTCAGTTTCATCGACGCTGTTGGTGGCATGACGACTTCGTTGCGTTTATCGACCGACGATGAAACTGCCCCGCGCGAGGCAAATGTGCGGATTCCTGCGGGCGTTGACAATGGTCAGCGAATTCGCATCAAAGGTCGGGGTGAACCAGGTCGCAATGGTGGGCCGGCGGGTGATTTGCTGATTACTTGCAATGTTGCAACCCATCATCTGTTTGGTCGTGAAGGTAAAAATCTGTCGATGCGACTTCCGATCACGTTTACGGAGGCAGCACTTGGCTCGAATATTGAAGTACCCACACTTGACGGCACAACGGTTATTTTGCGCTTAAAACCTGGCACCCAAGCAGGCTCGAGACATCGTGTTAAAGCCAAAGGTATTGACACTGGCGGCAGTGCCGGCGATCTGATCGTGACTGTCGAAGTTGTTGTGCCAAAAGATCTGACTGGTAAGCAACAAAAACTAGTCGAGCAACTCGCAGATATTTCTGACGAGTCACCACGCGACCATTTATTTTCGTCATTGAAAAAGTCAAGTAAGAGTCCAAAGAATTAAATAGTTAAGGAGACAATATGCAGTACGAAACTCAAGCCGTGTACGTGATCTCAGTCGCCGCAGAGCTTGCAGGCATGCACCCACAGACATTGCGCATTTACGAGCGTCGGGGGCTGGTGCAACCTGCACGCACTGCAGGCGGCAAGCAGCGCCGTTATAGCAATGCTGACATTGCACAGTTGTTGCGTATTGCAGAACTTGCAGAGTTGGGCATGAATCTCGAAGGAATTCGCCAAGTAATGGCCCTTGAAATTCAAGTCGCACAACTCAAGCATGCTGTGGCGCAGTTACAAAATCAGTTAGAGCGGGCGTTGGAAAACTCGCACACAAAATATGGTCTTGTGCCTCTCAACCAGACGGCAATGTTTTTTGGTCGCACCCCAAGCGTTTTTGATGAGGAGCGGTGAGTTCGAGCGACTAGACTTTTACCACGTACCTATAATTAACTTCAATTAATAGGAGCGTTTAATGCCTGTATCAGTCGTCGTTGGAACCCAATGGGGCGACGAGGGCAAGGCCAAAATAATTGATCTTCTCGCCGAAAGCCATCAGATTGTGGCCCGTTATCAAGGTGGCCACAATGCGGGGCATACCGTCGTGGTTGGCAACGAAAAATATGCTTTGCAACTTGTGCCGAGTGGCGTTTTCTACTCGCATGTAACACCGGTTATCGCCAACGGGGTAGTGGTCGACCTGCCGACACTATTTAAAGAAATTGACACCCTTGAGTCGCGCGGCGTGACATGCTCGCGACTGAAAGTCTCAAGCCTTGCTCACTTAATATTTCCGTGGCATCAGGCGCATGACGCGCTTAGTGAGTCAGCACTCGGCGAAAACAAGATTGGCACAACACTGAAGGGCATCGGTCCGGCGTATGCCGATAAGTCTCGGCGTGTTGGCATTCGTGCGGGCGAAGTGCGCGATACAACACGGTTTAAGCAATTGGTGCACGATCGCGCGGTTGC
>JAQCDG010000072.1 GCA_027731085.1 Actinomycetota bacterium
CGTGCCGATACCTGACCGCTCGGGCTCGGCCGCCGAGATTTTTACATTGGCTGCAGACTTGGGCGTAAACATTGCGAACTTCGAAGTGTCGCACTCTGTTGAAGGCGACCGTGGAATACTCGTGTTGATCATTGACAAGGCGAGTGCCGAGATGTTTCGCGGGGGTCTGATGGCGCGTAAGTTTCGTCCGAGTATTCAGACCGTGGCATGACAACGCTGGGTGACGGCAATTTAGTTTTAGTTCCTGGCTCTAAGTCGATCACAAATCGAGCACTCGTGTGTGCGGCGCTTACAAAATCCGAATCTGTAATTTCGAATTGTGCGCCTGGCGACGACACCGAGGCGATGATCGATGCACTGCGAATCTTGGGTGTTGATGTTGATCGCGACGGCGACAGTTTGAGAGTTAGTGGCAACTTTGATGTTGCGAACACACGCGAATTGCGAGTTGATGCCAAACTGGCCGGCACTACGTCGCGGTTCTTAACGGCGCTGTGTAGTTTGCGAGTTGGCAGCACGGTTATTGACGGCCACGAGCCTCTGCGAAGACGACCGATGAGTGATTTGCATTCGGCATTGCGCAGTCTTGGCGCCAATGTTGTACCAATCGGTGCCGACGGGTGTTTGCCGGTGCGAGTTTCGAGTGGTACAAAGTGGCAGGCAAAGGTTTCAGTTCACGCCAACACTTCGAGCCAGTTCACAAGTGCATTGATGATGATCGGGCCTTATTTGCCTTCGGGTCTCGAGATAGAACTCGGCGACGAGGTTGTTTCGCGCGGATACATAGAAATGACAGTCGGCGTGATGCGAGCATTCGGCGCTCAAACAGATTTCTCTGGCAATCAAACTTGGGTTAGCCCGGGCGAGTATCAGGGTTCAAGCTTCGCCGTTGAGCCAGATGCCTCGGCCGCAAGTTATCCATTGGGTGCAGTGGCGATAAGCGGTGGCTTGGTGACGATCAAAAATCTGTCGCGCAACAGTTTGCAAGGTGACGTCGAGTTCATTGACTTACTCGCACGCATGGGCTGTCAGGTCGCTGAATCTGCCGATGGATTGCAGATTCGTCGCGATAAAGCCGATCGATTACGGGGCGTCTCAGTTAATATGTCGCAAATTAGTGATTGCGTGCCGACTCTGGCTGTCGTGGCGATGTTCGCCGAGTCACCAACTGAGATCAGCGGTGTGGGTTTCATTCGCAGCAAAGAGAGTGATCGAATCGGTGACTTAATTGAAGAGTTGCGTAAACTGGGGGCGAACATCGTCGAAACCTCAGATGGCATGGTGATTAAGCCAGCGACGTTGCATGGCGCCAGTCTTGATACGCACCATGATCATCGATTGGCGATGGCATTCGCGTTGATTCAGCGCGAAGTGAGCGGTGTCGAGGTGCAAAACCCCGATGTGGTGACCAAAAGTTGGCCAAAATATTTTGAAATTTTGAAGTCGTTTTATAAATCGTAAAGTGGCATTTTTCGGGAGAATAATCGTCGCCAGCCGTCGCTGTGTTCTATAATCGGCTTTTACAAATAAAGGAGTTTCGGTTTTGACACAAGCACGCGAGATTATGACGTGGGAGTCTTTCGGTGTCGCAAGTCGCGAACTGGCCTTGAAGGTGGCCAAAGATGGTTACGAGCCTGACATCATTTTGGCGATTGCGCGCGGTGGTTTGATGGCTGCGGGCGCACTTGGCTATGCGCTTTCGGTTAAAAACACATACACGCTAAATGTCGAGTTTTATACGGGTGTCGATGAACGATTGCCGATACCGATCGTTTTACCGCCAGTGCCGAACTTGGTTGATCTGAAAGATTCGCGAATTTTGATTGTTGACGATGTTGCCGACACTGGTCACACTTTAAAACTCGTCAACGATTTCTGTCATGGTCAAGTCAAAGAGTCGCGTATCGCGGTGCTTTACGAGAAACCGCACTCGATCGTTAAATGCGAATATGTCTGGAAGATGACTGACGAATGGATCAACTTTCCGTGGAGCGACAAAGAACCCGTGGCAAAGCGTGAGTTCAATGTTCGCGACGCCTGATTTTTTAGTTATTGCCCCAAAATAGTTAGTGCGGCGTTTTTGCCGCTTGCGCCCCACACGCCAGCGCCAGGAAATGTCGCAGCGCCAGTTAAATAAAGCCCCTTGATCGGTGTGCGATATCGCGTCAATTCGGGTTGCGAGTTAAGAAGCGCAGCCAACGGACCACCCGCAAAACTTGTGGCGTGACCCTTGGGCAAAAAAAACTCTGATTCGTAATGCGCAGGTGTCATGCATCGCCAGTCGGCGATCGAGTTCATGAAACCTGGTTCAACTAGTTGCGAATATTTCTCAAGCCAACGGTGAGGTTCGACATTTGTTGACCAGCCACCTTTAAATGAAAACGGCGTGAAAATTGCCTCGAGGCTAAAGACATGATCAGTCGCGTTGGTCATCGAAGGGTCTAATACCGACGGCAAGTTGACGAGCATCGCCGGTTCGTCGAGAATTTCACCGCGCAAGTTCATTTCGGAACCACGATGTAAATCGGCTGTAGTTGGGGAAACGATCATGGTTGCCGCCAGAGGATCGACACCGAGATCAGCAAATAGTTTTGTGTCTAGGTTTTGATAACGCGGCAATGCTGTGATGCGGGCATCAATTTTTGATTCATAACCTTCGTAATGGGGTGTTGCTCGCCATTTTTCGATCATCGGCTTTGCGATTGCTGGTGGATTTTTGAGCCACTTTAAAAAAGTGTCGTGTGGGTTGCACGCTGAGACCACGCAGTCGGCAGAAATTTCAGTTCCATCGCTCAGGGCGACCCCGCGCACGCGAGATCCTTCACAAAGAATTTGAGCGACTTTTGTATTTGTCATCACTACACCCGAGTTTGACTCGATGCTGCGACGCAATGAGATCGGCACCATGCCACTGCCACCGATTGGTCGACCAACTTTTGATGCGTGGCGCATCGCATAGGTGAGTGCGGCTAGACCAGTACCTGGTGTGTGCGGTGAAACTCCCCAGACTGTTGGGCCCGTGACGAGAGCGGGGCCGATGAGCAATTCTGACTTGAAATATTTATTGAGCACTTGGGCTGATGACATCTTGCTCCAGCGCAACATTGTGGTAACGCCCTTGCCGCGACGCGCAATGACTTTGCCAATTAGTGATCGCCGCGTTGGTGGCTGGCTAGCGGCGTCGATAATCATTTCGGCGATCGGCATGGCGTCGCGGAGATAAGCGCGATATCCGTCAGCTTCGTCTTTGAAGAAGTGATCGACCACTTCGAGCGTTCGATTTTTATCACGAAAGTGTGGCCAAATTCGGCGGTCGCTCCATGAGGTTGCAAGTTGTGTCGGGTCGACATCCAGATAATTAAGACCGTGCTTGGCAAGATCGAGGTCTTCGCTGACGCCAGTTGTGCGAAAAGTGAGGTGATCACAATTGCAAATATTCACGGTTACACCCGAAAAGACTTCGCTCGAGGCTGTGCCACCAACCTCGTTTCGTGCCTCGATGACCAAGACTCGCTGACCGGCCTTAGCGAGATAGGCGGCGCAGACGAGACCGTTGTGTCCACCGCCAACGATGATCGAATCAAATCGCTTTGAAATTTCTGCTGATGCCACGCTCCATATTGCCACTTGGGTAGGGTATTTGTCGTGTCAAAATCGATTCGTCGCCTAGGCGATATGCGCGGACCCGATGTCATGAGCAAAGTCACGTCGCGTTCGATTTTTGTGCAACCTCTTGGGGCGATCGAACAACACGGCCCGCATTTGCCGTTGAACACTGACGAAGTAGTTGCGACTGCTGTGGCCGAAGCCACAGTCGCTCGGGTGGGTGAGAGTCTCGATGTTTGGTTATTGCCAACTTTGACGTACACGAAATCAAACGAGCATGCCTGGGCGCCTGGCACGATTTGGCTCTCGGCAACGACGATGCTCAGTGTGCTAGATGACATCGGCAAATGCATTGCGCGTACAAACGCCCAGAAACTCGTCTTTCTCAACGGTCACGGCGGAAACTCGGCGCTCTTAAATGTCGTCAATCGTGAGTTGCGTCTGAATTACGGTTTGCAAACTTTCACTGCGCACCCTTCGATGCCACCAGACCAAGGTGGTGCGTCAGCAGCAAGCGAACTCGGTATGGGCATTCACGGTGGCACCGACGAAACATCAGTTATGTTGCACTTGCGCCCAGACCTTGTTGATATGTCAAAGGCTGTGCGGCGTGTGCCTGAGAAAATCGCGTTGAACAAACATGTTCGCTTCGGAGGCGCGGTCAGTTTTGGTTGGCTATCAAACGACTTTTTCGTTGAGGGTCATATCGGCGACCCAACTCTGGCGACCGCTGAACTCGGCGCTCGCATGTTTGCCTCGGCAGTCGATAACTTCTCCGAAGCCCTCGCCGAAGTCTCAACCTTCAACTTCGGCAAATAATCATCTGCGCGCCGCGCCCCACAACACAAACGTTTCGTCTAACTCTTAAACACAGTCGCTAGTTCTAGTATCGCGACTTTGTCGTTGATAAATCTCGTCGTTGCCCACGGTTCCCAGTCCCGTAACTCTGTCCTCTCCAAATCCACCACAAACCACTTCACCTCAGCGTTTATTAAAATCGGTAGTAGGTCACTTGAAGGTGCCTTTGGAAACTCCAATGAAGTTCTCATCCGAGCATTGAACGTGTCCATAAAAAATAGGGGGGTCTTTCGATCAAAAAATGGAGCTTCAAGAAAAAATCTACGTCCAGTGATAGAAGTGAGAATCAGTGTCGAGCCAAATTGTTCATAGTCATGGTCGTATCTATGCATATTTGTTGCAATTACGTCTTCTCTAGTTGTATTTTTTGAGAGAAATTCGATTGCAAATTTGAAATCGTCGTCTGCTAACCAACGTATGCTTCCGTTGTCGTTGGTGTTAAATATTTCTGTGCCATATCTGAAACTTGTTGTTACGGTTCTAAAATCTGTAGATATAAAGACACCGAAGGTAAACGAAAATACGCAAAATCCAAGGGCTAAAAGTCGTTTTGAGTGATTAGACCTAACAATTCCAAGTTTAAAGGCAAGTGTCGACAGTGCTGCTAAAGGGATCAATGTGAATACTTGAATGTAATTATTATCGGTCGTAATTCGGTATATCAATTCTTGTATTCCGGCAAGTGATTCTGGATCTGTCCACTTAAAAACGTCATAAAGAAATCGACTCGACGCACCTACGGCAAAAGACGCCAAGCAAATGCAGTAAGTGCGTTTTTGCCAGGTTTGTTCGGTGATGCTTGCGACGACGGTTGCGCAAATCGGTATCGACACAAGCAGAATAATCTCGATTGGGTATCTTCCACCCGCATAACTGGGTATAAAGAAGAGAAATATTAACGCAGATATAGAGATAAACCCAGCTAACTTACTCGATTTACGTGATTTGAGAAAGAAGAAGATTGAAACCGGAACTAAGACGCGCAGCGTCAATGCTTCAATCGTGGTTCGAAAAGATTGCAGCAGATCAGGTCGTGTGAGGTAAGACGCTTGGGACGCACCCGACCGAAAAAAAACGAAGTAAGAAAGAACAAATCCGAACAAAATTATAAAAATCACATGCGGTAGACGCATAGTTTTGCGTTTATCTCGCACTGTTATTTTGACTTCATATAAAATAAGGCCAAAAAATAAGACCGCACCATATTGCAATCGAATCGAGACCAATGTGAACACGCTTAGAAAAATAATGTATCCATATCCTCGTGCTGAATCTGAATATATAAAAATCGCGATTAGAATCGTGACTAACATCATCGTGCCGAGTAGATAAAGAGGTCTTCGTTCGATCATGTATGGCTCTGGTAGTGCAGATTGTGCGAAAATAAGAACGGCAGCGATGTTTGCTGCTTGTTGAGAGCCAGAGATTCGCTTCGTTAATGCCCAAAGCCCAATTGAGATAATCAAGTAGAGGAAAACTGGAAGCACGGATGTCGTTATCAGTATGGATCGATGCGACATGAGATCAATAATTGGACCGAGCCAAAGATGTGAAAGTTTGTAGTAACTAAATGTTTCGCCTACGACGTTGATATTTTCGTTTATTCCCCATCTTGCGAACCCTCTTGAATGAGCAAGGTCAAATAGCTCATCGTTTCCAAT
>JAQCDG010000073.1 GCA_027731085.1 Actinomycetota bacterium
ATGTGCGGGCAAGATTCATAGCGACCTGCAACGTGGCTTTATTCGCGCCGATGTGATCATGTGGGATGAACTGTTGCGCATCGGTTCATGGAACAAAGCCAAAGACCTGGGCAAGATTCGTGTCGAAGGCAAAGACTACGAAGTCGTCGACGGCGACACACTAGAAATTCGCCACAATACATAGACAGCACATAGAAAATACATCGAATACGAGCGACTTTCGAAGCGCATACTCTATAAATATGAGCAAAGCAGTTGAGTTCAAATCTGGCTGGCTTGTTTGTCAGGCACAAGTGCTCTCGAGTTTGAACATTGCCGACACGGCGGCGGCGCGTCGGCGCGGTTTGATCGGCCAGACAGAAATTGAAACGCCACTTCTCATTGACTCTTGCAAGTGGATTCATACCATTGGTGTCAAACGCCCGCTGGATGTGGCGTATCTCGATGCGATGATGCAAGTCATCAAGATTCAGCAGATCAAACCCTTGCGAGTTGCAATGCCCGTGTTTGGCGCAAGTCATGTTCTTGAAGCAAGTGCTGGCACTTTTGAAAATTGGGGACTAGTAATTGGCCACACGCTTGAAGCGCGCCGAACATGACGGGTGCGCTCGTGCTCGTGGCAACGCCAATCGGCAATCTCGGCGACATGTCGCAACGCGCAATTGATGCACTGAAACAAGCCGAAATAATTTGTTGCGAAGATACTCGTCACTCAGGCAAATTGTTGAGCCACTTCGGCGTCTCGGGCAAAAAACTGATCGTGATCAACGAGCACACCGAATATGACGCCCGCGAAGAAATCGTCGGCTTGGTCGCATCGGGCAAGTCAGTTGCGTTAATTACCGATGCAGGCACACCAGGCATCAGTGACCCAGGCGAAAGACTTGTCGTCGCGGTGGTCAACGCGGGTTTGCAGGTTTCGGCAATACCCGGGCCGTCGGCGTTGACGATGGCGCTCGTAATCAGCGGTCTGCCAACCTCACGATTTGTATTCGAAGGTTTTTTGCCGCGCAGCGGCGCCGATCGAACCGAACGCTTGGCAATGACGGCAACAGAGTCGCGCACAATTGTGCTTTATGAGGCACCCCATCGACTGATTAAAACTCTGAGTGACCTGACGACCGCTTGTGGCGCGGTTCGCAGAGTTGTAGTTGCTCGTGAACTTACGAAGCTGCACGAAGAAATCTGGCGCGGCACTCTGCAAGACGCCAATATGTATTTCTCTACAACTGAACCACGCGGTGAGTTCGTGATCATTCTTGAACCTGCAAAGCCGCCTGCTCCGCCAACAGATGAAGAACTTGTCGAAGCGATTCGTGCCGAGATTGCCAAAGGTGTCAGCCGCAAAGATTCTGCTGCTCGAGTCTCGGCGCGATTCGGCATCGCCAAGCGCCATGTCTATGAACTCGCTCTGCAACTTCGCGACGACACCGAATCAAGCACCTAACAGTCGGTCGCAACCTAAAAACTCTAAGATATAACAGTGAAAAAGTTCTCGGCGACGACACCTATTTACTATGTCAACGCCAAACCACACCTTGGGCACGCGTATACGACGATTATCTCTGACGCAGTTTGCCGTTGGCACAAACTTTGCGGCGAAGATGTGCACCTTTTGACGGGCACCGACGAACATGGCCTAAAGATTCAGCAGTTCGCCGACGCCGAAGGTGTCTCGCCAAAACAATTTTGCGACAAGATCGCACCGTTGTTTGCCGACGCTTGGCAGCGCCTGAACATCGATGTCAGCGACTTCATTCGCACCACTGAAGAGCGCCATAAAGTCGGCGTGCAAAAACTTTTGCAGGCTTGTTACGACGCCGGCGACATCGAGGTCGACACTTACCGTGGCCACTACTGCGTGGCGTGTGAGGCGTATTACACCCCCGAAGAACTCGACAATGGCAAATGCAAAATCCACAACACGAAGGCCGAATACGTCGAAGAAGAAAACTACTTCTTTCGTCTGTCGCGATACGAAGAAAAACTTCTCAAGTGGTATGCCGATCATCCAGATGCGATCAAACCCGACCACCGCGTCAACGAAGTAACCGGCTTCATCAAGCAAGGCTTACGCGATTTTTCTGTCAGTCGCAAAACTTTGACATGGGGCATCGAATTGCCGTGGGATAAATCGCATGTCGCATATGTTTGGTTCGACGCGCTCGCAAATTACATCACCGCGCACGGTTACGGCACCGATGAGAAACAGTTTGCTGCTAACTGGCCGGTCGACTATCACTTCATCGGCAAAGATATTATTCGTTTTCATTGCGTTTATTGGCCGGCGATGTTGATGTCGGCAGGTTTAGAGCCGCCAAAGGGTTGGGCCGTTGGTGGTTGGCTTTTGGTCGGCGGCGAAAAAATGTCGAAGACAACCGGCAACGTCGTGAACCCACTCGATTTGATTGACGAAATTGGTGTCGACGGTTTTCGCTATTACGTTTTGGCCGACACGAATTACGGAAACGACGGTGATTTTTCTTATGAAGGATTACTCTCGCGCTACAACTCAGATCTCGCGAACAACTTTGGCAATCTCGCAGCGCGCGTTGCTACCGTCGTCGAAAAAAAGTGTGGCGGCATCGGGCCAGTGCCATCTACCAAAAGCCCGCTCGCGGCGATCGCGGCACAAAGTGTCAGCGAAACAATTCGCGAATGGCAAAATGTGCAACCAAGCCGAGCGCTTGACGCCACTTGGTCGTTGATCCGTGCGACAAATGCGTTTCTTGAAACCAACGAACCATGGAAGATGGAGCCGAGCAAAGAACTCGACATCGTCATGGGCGATGCGCTCGAAGCGTTGCGCATCGTGACGATTTTGGTGAGCCCAGCAATGCCAAAAACTTGTCAAGATGTTTGGCAACGCCTCGGCATGGTGGGCGAAGTTGCTGATCAACGCGTTGGTGCTGACACGCAGTGGGGTCGCTACCCCGGCGGCACGAGCGTGACGAAGGGCGAGCCGCTGTTTCCGCGAAAAAAAATCTAGTTGTGGGCTCGATGCAGACTGAAAAACCAGAGTGGGTCGACACGCACTGTCATGTGACCTACGAAGATATCCCGGGCGGTGCTGATGCTGCGTTGATCGCAGCGCGCGAAGCAGGGGTTAAGCGAATGATTACGATCGGCACCGATTTAACCACATCAAAGTTGGCGATCGATCTAGCAAGTGCGAACGCCGATGTTTGGGCCACGGTTGGCTTGCACCCGCATGACGCCAAGAACGGACTTGATGGCCTGCACGAGTTGATCAGCCAGCCTCGCGTCGTGGCAATCGGCGAATGTGGGCTCGATTATTTTTACGATCATTCAGATCGTGTGGTTCAACGCGAGATGTTCGCCGCACAGATTGCGCTCGCCCATCAACACAAACTCTCGCTGGTTATTCACACGCGCGACGCATGGGACGAAACTTTTGAGATTCTTAACTCGTGTGGTGTGCCCGAGCGAACTATTTTTCACTGCTTCACGGGTTCGCCCGTTGAGGCAAAAAAGTGTCTGGACATCGGTGCATATCTTTCGTTTTCTGGCATCGTCACTTTTAAAAAAGCCCAAGAAATTCGCGACGCGGCAAAAGTTTGCAGTGCCGACAAAGTGCTCGTCGAAACTGACAGTCCGTTTCTTGCGCCAGTTCCGCATCGCGGCAAATCAAATCAACCTGCGTTTCTAGTCGAGGTTGGTGCGTGTCTTGCCGAGGTGCGAAATGTTTCAGTCGAAGAGATCGCAAGACAAACGACACAAAATGCAACGATTGCTTTCCCTGGTATCGCTGCGTAACCTGAACATATTGTTACTTTCAACTTTTGAACGACGACGAATCGCGTTAACGGCGATTGTTACGATCCTCGTGCTGCCGCTGTTAATGATCAGCCAAGGTGACGACAAAACCGACAATGCAGTTGTCACCATCACAACGACGACACAACTCGGCGCAAGTCTCGGAGAAGAGTCTGAAGATGGTTCGCTTGAGGCAATTATCTTGGGTGGCCCGTCACCGATCGTGCGAGACGGTTCGGCACAAATCGCCTACCCTTCCAGCAGTCTCACCGGCATTCAAGCAATTGCTTCGTTCAGCAGTTTCGACAACGCACCCGACATCGTTTGCTACATACCCGAAGCACCACTAGGCATCAAGATCTCTGTGCAAAATCTCAACAATGGACGAACGACGACATGTACGAATGTTTTTCGCACATCTCTGCCGTCGGGTGTGACGATGCTTCTGCACACCAAAGTTTTTGAGTCACTGGCGAATCTTGTTGACGCACCGATACCCGTGACTGTTTCGTGGTAACCAATCACTCGTGACATTTTCACGAACTGAAATCGTCGCAATGCTCGAGAAGCATGGTCTCGCGCCACGACGGGCTTTTGGGCAGAACTTCGTCGTTGATGCCAACACTGTGCACAAGATTGCGCGCCTCGCCGATGTTGGCGCTGGCGACTTCGTGCTCGAGATCGGTGCGGGTCTCGGCTCTCTGACTCTCGCGTTGGCCGAGACTGGCGCAAATGTGGTCGCCGTCGAGATCGACAATGGTCTGGTCGAAGTGTTGCGTGCGAACACGAAACACCTTGCAAATGTCGAAATCATCCATGCTGATGCAATGCAACTCGACTGGCAACCATTGCTCGCCAAGACGAAACACTGGCATGTCGTTGCCAACTTGCCTTACAACGTGGCGACGATCATTGTCGCCGACCTTCTTGATGGAATCGCCGAAGTTAAACACATGTTGGTGATGGTGCAAAGCGAAGTCGCTGATCGGCTCGTGGCACGCGCCGGCACCGAGGCTTACGGTGCAGTCAGCGTGAAGATCGATTATTGGGCAAGTTCTAAAATTGTCGGACAAGTGTCGCCATCAGTTTTTTTTCCGCAACCGCGTGTCGATTCGGCGCTAGTTGATATTCGTCGTCGTAGTGAACCGGGCGTAAGCGGTGTCGTCGCTAAAGAACTGTTTGCCTTGGTGCGTGCGGGCTTTGCCAAGCGTCGCAAAATGTTGCGTCGTGCGCTCGATGAGATTGCAACCCCCGAAGATTTCAAAACTGCGGATGTCAACCCCGAGTCGCGGGCAGAACAACTCGACTTGGCGGCATGGGGTCGCTTACGCCACGCAATCGACACCCGCCTCTCGCGCACCGCACCCGTCACCGATCACAAAACACCAAGCCACCAACCATGAGCAACCAAATCGTTTCACTAATTGCACCGGCCAAACTCACGCTGTCGCTTCGCGTCACGGGCATTCGTAAAGATGGTTTTCATTTAATTGATGCCGAAATGGTGACTCTCGAACTTGCCGACGAACTAATTGTCGATCCGTCGCGAACTGGGCTCGAGATCACAGGTCAGTTCGCCGACGACCTCGAAAACTCGAGCGACAATCTTGTCGTGCGAGCGTTGCAACTTGCCAACCGTCGAGCCCATGTTTCAATAACTAAAAGTATTCCGTCTAGTGGCGGTCTGGGGGGCGGATCCGCCGACGCAGCAGCAATTTTGCGCTGGGCGGGGTTCATAGATTTGGTGAGCGCAGCAAAACTTGGCGCTGATATTGCGTTTTGCATGGTCGGTGGCAGGGCGCGAGTGTCTGGCATCGGCGAAGTTGTAAATCCACTCAAAAAAGTAGCGCGCGAAATCACACTCGTCGTGCCGCCATTTCGAGTTTCGACGCCTGCGGTTTATCGCGAGTTCGATCAACTCACGGATTTTTGCAAAATACCTTTGAAGCATGCTGGCGTCAACGACCTTGAACCCGCGGCGATCAAAGTCGAACCGCGCCTCGCGATCTGGAAAGAAAAAATTGCCCAAGCGAGCGGCGTCGAACCAACACTCGCAGGCAGCGGCTCAACTTGGTGGCTCGACGGCAACTTCGCGGGCCTCGCCTCGCAACTGCCCGGCGCCACAGTTATTAATACGCGGACAAACTAAAAATCAACGCGTAGAGACAGCGCGAAGCGTGCTATTTGTTGCGTTGATGACGCAAATAAGCGACTACGGGTCGGTTACTTGTTGCGTTGATGACGCAAATAAGCGACTACGGGTCGGTTACTTGTTGCGTTGATGACGGGTACGGCGAAGCATCTTCTTGTGCTTCTTTTTGCGCATTCGCTTGCG
>JAQCDG010000074.1 GCA_027731085.1 Actinomycetota bacterium
CGGCGCTGTCGTTGAACTTGTGCTCTGAAAATTTAGGTAACCGTGATAGTTGAGCACGATGATGCCAAAAAGGGCGATCGTGCGCGCAACATCAAGCGAGGCGAAGCGTTGCTCAAGTTGGCGATCACTTGCGTGAGTCGGCACTGTTAGATCCAAGAAATAAAGTCTGGAAAAACGCGAGTTAGCGGTTGTTGCACATCAACTGAGTCGCCTGGTTTAGGCGCGGCTTGATTTGTTGGCACAAAAACCATCGAGGTGTGCATATGCGACGGTTCGACGAGGCTGAGACGCGTCGAGTTGAAATGAAACGGACTCAACTCGGCGCCGACAAGTTGCACGCCATGGCTCGTGCCAGCGCCGATCATCACGAGCGTGCCATCTTGATGAAGCGTGATGTTGCGATAGCCGACCACCGCGCCACTTTTTACAGGGCGAGCGTCGAGCACATCTGCAGTGAGTTCAAACATTGACTTGTCGCCGAGCCAAAGATGAGTGCCACTGCGCACGCGGATTGTTTTAATGGCAAATTTCTTGCGCAGGTCGGCGAGATTCTTAGCGTCAATATGGCTGACAATCCACGGCAAATCTGAATCGACATTTGAAATCGTGTTGCCGATTTCGGTGGCATGACTTTGCGGCGTGCCATCGAGCGGTGGATGCACCGACCAACCAACTTGAGTTAGACCCGCGTCTTGCACTGCGGCGACGAGAGGCTGCAACTCACTTAAGTCGGCGCCGTAGCGGTTCATGCTAGAACGCAATTTGATGACGACTTCACCATGCCAACTGGCATCGCGCAGGTTCTGAACATGGTGAACTGAGCCGACTGTCAAGACGATATTTTTGGCGAGATTTTTTGTTGCAGGCAGAACCTTGCCGACTGGCGTGAGCACGAAGGCGCGACAGTCGCTCGGCACATCGTGAGCCTCGAAAATTGTGCCTACTGCAATATCGCGTGAAATTTTTGTGGCGCGCTCGATCAGTGTTGCGCGACCAAAGCCGTAGCCGTTGCCCTTAACAACCGGAATCAAATCGCCGAGGCTGTTCGCAGTTTCAGAAACATGCCGACCCCAAGCCGCCGAGTCAACGCTAAGTTGCAAAGTCACTGCCTTAACTTTACAGCCGTGACTTAAACGAATTACTTGTTGCGTTTCAGCCTGTGTGTAATAGCGCGCGCGACTTCAATCACGATCGTCACCGAGAACGCGCTGGTGAAGGCGATCAGAAATGCTTTGGTGTGATTCTCGGCAAAAGATTTTCCGCCGATGAAGCCAAGCAACGACGCATATGTTGACCAAATACTTGCCGCAACAACTGCCCAACCGATGAACCATTTTCTGGGCTGTTTTGTAACGCCACACGACAATGTAAGCAGCGTTCGACCACCAGGGATAAACCTTGCGGTGATTAACAGCAAGCCGCCGCGCTCATGAATCTGTTCGACAATATTGGCGAGTTGTTTGGCGCCTTTTTCGGTTCGTGTACGTCGCTTGACCACCCAGTCGCTGGCTTCACGCCCAAGAAAATAACTCAAGTTGTCGCCGGCAAACGCCCCGCCCGCACCGCAAAGAATCACGAGCGCGATCGATAGGTCACCAGCGCCGGCGGTGACGCCGCCGATGATAACCAAAGTTTCGCTTGGCACGATCGGCAACACCGAGTCGAGCGTGGCGATCACAAAGATCACCAGATAAAACCACGGCGACGACGACGACTCTTTCAACCACTCAAAAAACGAATCAATTACTGCCAGCATGCGATGATGCTAGATGATGTCGGGTTCTTCGTGAGTTTTCAGACGACGAAGATTTGGTAAATGTTTGACGATGATGAAGCCGACGAGTGCGAGCGTCGCGGCAATCTCCCAACCGGCTGCACCTTCGTAATAAATACCGAACGGCAGAGCAATAGAAATCGTCAGCGATGCAATCGAAGCCTTATGCGTAACTTTTGTCAGCACGAACCATGAACTAAACAACACCAAACTCGTCAGCGGAAACAACACATACATTCCGCCACCGCCACTGGCGACACCCTTGCCGCCCTTGAACTTGCGGGTGACCGGATACGAATGGCCGAGAATTGCCGCAAACAGACATATATATGACAACTCGTCATGTCGGTCGCCGGTGACAACCCACGCGAGCCCAACTGCGATTGCCGCCTTTGCCATGTCGAGCAAGAACACCGCGAGCCCCGTCTTCCAGCCCAAATTGCGAATGACATTCGACGCACCAGGGTTGCCCGAACCAACTTTGGTGATATCGAGATTCTTTTTGCCAGCGACGATCGCCGCACTCGGAAATGTGCCGAGGGCGTATGCCGCGACCACAAGCACGACGGCTATAAAAATTTCCATTATTCCCCCTCGCACATGTTAGTCAGTCGTCAAAAGGCGCGATTCAGTGACTGTTCAACGACAAGCAGGGTCGTTGGGCGGCACCACACCGTCTGCAAAGCGAGCAATCGCCGGCACAGTAATCGACGAAATTCGATATGCAGTCTGCACGATGTTTGACGAGTCGTTGGCACGAAGCGATGCACCGCTTGCAACAACCGGTGATCGACCTTGAAAGATCGCCAAAACTTTTTGCATCTCATCAGTTTTTAGCGAAGGTATCAGTACCGACATGTCGCCGATTCGCTTCTGATTTGAATTGATCGTATATGTTGCAATCGACTGAGTGTTTAAATCTCGCATTGCTTGAGCGAGTGTCAGCATGCCACGCGGTGACAGTTCGTCGTCGGTGATCACATTTTTCAGCGCCGCGTTCAACAAGTCGTTGGCCACCGACAGACTTTTCGAGCCTTTGTCGAGTGCACGCTGCATCGAACGTCTTAAAAAATCTTGCTGACGTTTGATTCGGCCTAAATCACCGGTCGGGTCTTCGAGCCATGCTTGTTTGGTTGGATCAAAATATCGATAGCCAGATCGCGAGCGAACATATGCAAGTGCTGTGTCACCGTCAAAATTTACGCAACCAGGTGCGGCAACATTGAAACCTGTTTTCTTATCGCGAGTCGGATACGAGAATGGCACCTTCACGCCACCGACCGCAGTGACGATTTCTTTGAACGCGCAAAAGTTGATGTTGACATAGTGATCAATCGGCACATCAAAGTTCTCTTTAATTGTTGCAACTAGCCGATTCGGATCGGTGCTTTGAAACGCCGAGTTGATTCTGTTCTGTCGGGTTGTGCCAGCGATGCCAACCCATAAGTCGCGTGGAAACGAAAGAATCGCTGCTTGCTTTGAACTCGGGTCAATGCGAATGATCATGATCGTGTCGCTGCGCTCACCAAAACTTGTACGGTCGCCGATTCCGCCTGAAGTTGCACTGTCAGGGCTGGTGCAAGAGCCATTGTCAGAGCCGGTTAACAAGAAGTTCTTGGCGTCAAGATTTTCGGTGTTCAAATCCCAATCGGTGCCGAGTGGCGAGCCGTCGTCGCTAGCACTTGATTTCGCTGGTTTGTCGAGAGTCACGACAAGCCGTTGATCGAGACGACCGCTGACCCAAAATAAACCGACGGCACTCGCAACCAGCGCGGTGACCACGAAAATATTGAAAACCAACACGAAGTAGTGCAGTTTTGGCCGCGCAACGACGCCAGTTTTTGCTCTTTTTGCTCGCGCCATGTAGGGCTTAGTTTAGTGGCGTGGCCAATGTGACGTGAGTAGAGAGATTTGTGGGTTCAGAATTCGAATCTGAAACTACAAACTCAATTGCTTGCAACGAGCCAGCGTTGCGCAGGTCTAAAAGGTTTGCCTGCAACATCGAAACTGTTTTTGCTTCGGCAGTAACAACCAGTTTGGCAACTTCGGCACGTTGCGAAACTTTGGCCTCGGTTTTTGTGCGTCGTATTACGCCGAGCACTGTGCAAATTGCATCTAGATCATCGACTGCGTCTGGTGCAGCGGTGAACCCTGCGAGCGTCTCGACGGTTGTTGGCCAAGGGGAGCGATGAATCGAACCCGATTGCCACCATGACCAAACTTCTTCGGTCGCAAACGGCAACATCGGGGCGAGCAAGCGCTGCACGATGTTCAGCGCGCGATGCAATGAAACGCGCGCCGAAGATGAATCTTGTGTTTCGCCGTAGGCGCGTGTCTTGACGAGTTCAACATAGTCGTCACAGAACCACCAGAAAAATGCTTCCGTGCGTTCGAGGGCTCGCGCATAATCGAATTGTTCAAGGGCGATAGTTGCAGCATCGACAACTTCTGCGAGCCGCACAAGCATCGCTTGGTCGACCAAATCTTTTGGCTGAGCATCAACGTTCGTCGTCTCACTTGCACCCGCACCCAACACGAACTTCGTCAAGTTCAAAAGTTTCGTCGCCAATTTGCGACCAACTTTCATTTGATCTTCGCTGAATGCCGTGTCGACACCTGGTCGCGCACTTGCCGCCCAATATCGCACCGCATCGCTACCATATTGATCAAATAAATCTGATGGCGTTACAACATTGCCTTTCGACTTTGACATCTTCTTGCGATCGGGGTCGAGAATCCAACCCGAGAGACACGCGTTCTTCCATGGCGCTGCGTCGTGCTCAAAGTTTGAACGCACCATGGTCGAAAATAGCCATGTGCGAATAATGTCGTGGCCTTGCGGTCGAACATCCATCGGAAAAATTCGCTCAAACAACTCGCGATCATCAACCCAATGACCTGCGAGTTGCGGGGTGAGTGACGAAGTCGCCCAAGTATCCATGATGTCGGGGTCGCCAGTGAAACCGTTTGCCGCACCGCGCTGTTCGGCTGAGAAACCTTGCGGCATGTCGGTGCTCGGGTCAACAGGCAACTGATCGACAGCAGGCACGAGTGGGTTCTCGTAAATAATTTCGCCGTTTGCATCGAGGCGATACCACAGCGGTATGGGCACACCGAAATATCGCTGTCGGCTGACGAGCCAATCGCCGTTTAATCCGCCGACCCAGTTGGCATATCGGTGCTGCATGAAGTCGGGGTGCCATGTCAGTTCGTCGCCGCGGGCCAACAACTTGTCGCGTAATTTTTCGTCGCGTCCACCATTGCGGATATACCACTGACGGCTCGTAACGATCTCGAGCGGGCGGTCACCTTTTTCATAGAACTTCACCGCGTGCATAATTGCTCGTGGTTCGTCAATGAGTTCGCCAGTCTCGCGCAACATTTCAACGGTCAATATTTGCGCTTGCTTCACCGACTTGCCGGCGAGTCGCGCATACTGCAGTTTTGCTTTATCAGACATTACTGCTGGAGCATCTGCAACGAATCTTCCGTCACGACCGATTGTTGGTCGAGTTGCAAGATTGAGTTCACGCCACCAGATCACATCGGTGAGATCGCCGAATGTGCAAACCATCGCAATACCCGAACCTTTATCTGGTTGTGCCAGTGGGTGTGCAAAAACTGGCACTTCGACATTGAAAATCGGCGTGTGTGCAACTTTGCCGAACAAATGTTGATAACGCGCATCATCTGGGTGGGCGACAAGACCGACGCATGCGGCAATTAATTCAGGTCGAGTCGTTTCAACAGTGAACTCGCTGCGGGTTTCGTCGGGTACATGAAACTTCAATTTGTGAAATGCGCCAGGTCGTTCGCGATCTTCGAGTTCGGCTTGCGCGACTGCCGTGCCAAAGTCGACATCCCAAAGTGTCGGCGCCTCTTGCGTGTATGCCTCACCGCGTTCGAGGTTTCGCAAAAACGCGTTTTGTGCCGTGCGTCGCGCGTGCTCGCTGATCGTCGTATAGAGCAAACTCCAATCGACTGAAAGACCGAGTCGACGAAACAAATCTTCGAAAACTTTTTCATCTTGCGCAGTTAGTTCATCACACAACTCGATGAAGTTTGGTCGCGAGACGGGCACTGGCCGTGCATCTTTTGGTGGATCACCCCGAAACGGTGGCTCAAAACCCGCGACATATTTCAGCGACGGGTCGCACGAGACACCGTAAAAGTTTTGCACTCGGCGCTCGGTCGGCAAACCGTTGTCGTCCCATCCCATCGGATAGAAAACAGACTTGCCGCGCATACGCCAAAATCGAGCCAGAGTGTCGGTGTGCGTGTATGAAAACACATGACCCATGTGCAACGAACCGCTAACCGTGGGCGGGGGCGTG
>JAQCDG010000075.1 GCA_027731085.1 Actinomycetota bacterium
AGTAGTCCCGCCATTGTTTTCAAAATCGTTGACTTGCCAGAACCGTTGGTGCCGATCAAGACCAAGAGTTCGCCAGGACGCATGTTGAGCGAAATGTCGCCAACGATCGGAAACTTTGAGTAGCCGACTGCAAGATGCTCAGTCTTAATCGTTTGTTCTGCTGAACTGCTCATCTGATGTGTGAGCCAGCATGAGTATGTGGATGCTCATGCTCGTTGTGACCATTGTCGGTGATCGTTTTTTTGATTTCTGTATAGGTTGCGGCTACCGCAAAGATCAGCACGGCTGTCAGCACGATGCTTGCACCTGCTGCGAGGTCGAAGTGATAGCTGACAAGAAGTCCAACATAAGTTGAAACTGAACCGACCAAAGAGGCGATGAAAATCATTATTGAGATTCGTCTTGCGAACAATGCACCCGTTGCAGCGGGAGCGATCAGCATGCCAAGAACGAGCAGAGTACCGACTGTTTGAAAACTGGCGATGACGGTGATGGTGACGATCATCAACATCAGGTTGTGAAATAGTCGACTTGAGAATCCAGAAGTTTTGGCCAGACCTTCGTCGACGCAGAGCAACAAAAATGGCCGTCGAGCGACGAATGCAACGGCACCGACGATGACTAGTGCGACGAGTTGCAGAATTAAGTCGCGAGTGTTGACGCCGAGCAATTCGCCGAACAATATCCGTGAAAGATCACCTACAAAACTGCGAGATTGCGAAGTGATCATCACGCCGAGTGCCAGCATGCCGACAAAAAGCAAGCCGATCGCGGTGTCGCCCGAGAGGCGAAACCGTCGCGAGACAACGCTGACGCCAGCCATCATCACGAGCGAACTAATCGCAGCACCGATGACACCCGAGACGCCCAGGAGCATTGCCGTAGCGATGCCGGGCAACACGCCGTGGGCGAGTGCGTCGCCGATAAATGCGAGCCCACGCAACACAACGAAAGTGCCGGCTATCGCGCAAGTGATGGCGACAAGAATGCCAGCGACCAGCGAGAATCGTAAGAACTCATTGTTGGCAAATGGCTCGATGAACATGCTGTTATTGAGCCAACTCACGCTTACAACAGTAATGAGTGCTGTGAGTTAGCCGAGTGCTTCTGCGATTTGATTGACCATCTTGAGCATGAACGCTTGATAATTAGCAGCGCCATCAAGAAAGTGAGTTGAAAGCGTGACAGCCTTTATGTCGAGTTCTTTGGCAAGTTGAGTTGCCGTGTCTGGTGAGACGCCAAGACCCGTGAAGATCGCTGGAACGTTGTATTGCTCAACTTTCTCTTTCAGTTCGGCAATGTCGCCAGCGGTGGCCTCAGAGGTAGTTGTGAAGGACGGAATAATTACGCCGATTACTTCGCAACCGTAGCGGTCGGCAAAGTAGCCCATTTCGTCATGACCACTAACCAGATTGCATTCGCCAAGACTGCTGATGATCGATTCGACTTCTTTGTCGAGATCTTGCAATTTTGCAGTTAAAGACGCTGAAGACTCAGTGAGATCTGCACCTATCGCTTCACTGAGCGCTGATGTCAGTGCTGGAAGCATCTCTAGCATTGTTGCAGGAGAAAGCCAAAGGTGCGGGTCGCCACCGCCATGCTCGTCGCCGTGTTCGTCGCCTTCTTCTTCAGCGTGATCTTCATCTTCTTCTTCGTCGCCATGTTCATCGCCGTGCTCGTCACCGTCTTCGGTCTTGCGCACGGTGATGTGATCACCGATCATGAAGATGTTGCCACTTGAGTCGGCAATGTTTTCGAGCACTTCTTCGAGACCTTCTTCAAATTCAAGACCGTTTGATACGACAAGAGCAGCATTGTTGATTGTTTCAATGTCCTTAGCAGATGGTTGAAATTCGTGCGGGTCTTGACCATCTGGAATAACCACATTTACGCTGGCGTTATCGCCAACGAGTTGTGAAACTATGTCGCCAATTACCGAGTAGGTAACAGCAACAACTGGCAATTTAGCAACAACAGAATCGATTGTTGTTTCGGTGCTCGATTCGTTCGCGGTGGTCGAATCGTTAGAACTGCTGCAACTGGCGAGAACTGTCAGGGCGATAAATGCCGAAACTAATTTGTTGGTTTTTTTCATGCGACCCACTCTAGCAGTAATGAGAATCATTCCCAATATGTTTACGGGTTATCGTCGGGCTGTAAAACTAGTTAGATCGGGTCGCTAATGCGCTCGAGAGTCACTTTCAGGCCGCCAAGGTCTGGTCGGGTCCAGATCATGTGGCCATCGGCATCAAGGCGACGCGTGACTTCAATGCCGGGTAAGCCAACTGGTCTCAAGACGAAAGTGCCATTTTCGAATGTCGCAATCACATGAATCGGTGTTTTGAAGTCAAATACCCAAACATCATGAACGCCGTTCTCTTCTGTGCCATCAGCACGAGCATCTGCGATCGTCCCGCCACCACAGTCAACAATTCTGTTGCCGCACTGTTCGATTCGCTCGGTATAAAACATGATTCGGTCATCGGCAGCCACGCTTACGCCATCACGCTCGGCGCGAATCGTCCTCCAAATTCCGCGTAGGTCGGGGGCACCCTGCACGAGTGGTTCAGTGCACTGGCCAAGAATTAATGGAGGGAATTTTTCGCCGTAACCGCCAGGTGGAGTATGCGCCACCGGTATTTGATGTGACTTCATTGTCTTGCAGTATTTTCTTGACGCATTGTCGCTGAAGTTTGCGTTGGTTGTTTAAGTGCCCAGCGCCTTGTTTATTTGCTCAGTTAATACATCTGTTTCGATTTCGCCGCTGATTCTTAGGGCTACTTTGCCGTCAGCGTCGAGCAATACAAAGAACGGGAAACCCGATACACCCATGGCATTGGCGGCGGTTTTTTCACCACTGTCGGTCATTACTGGCCACAAGGCCGGAAACTCTTCGCGAGCCAACCACTCTGATGGCGGGAAGTTCGGCGAAGCGGGGTCTGAAGAGGTTGTTATGCCGATTACATCCAGACCACTCGGCACTTTGCCTGAACTATTCCATTCTACGAGAAGCGGTACTTCGCGTTGACAAAACCCACACCAGTGGGCAAGAAAGACGAGCAGTGTTGGTGCGCCAGGACTGGTGACGATTTTGTTTCCGGTGAAACCTTGACCAGTAAGAACTGGTGCCATCATGCCGATCGCAGGATCGGTTGGCGTGCCTGAAAATTCTGGAAGCGAATCACCAACAACTTCAACTTGACCAAACTCTTCGACACCCGTGACGACTTCGTCGCTGCCAGATTGTGAAGCGACTGCGATGATTGCGGCGACTGCGATCAAGGCAGCGATGCCGCCGATCAGCCAAACCGATTTGTTCGAAGAAGATTTTTTCGTTGCCATGATTCCTCTATTCCAATATCTCTTTATTTCTCTGTTGTGCGAATTGTAACTAGAAGTATTGTCGTAAAGAACGCGGTGAATGCCATAAATGAAAGAGTCACAAACCCAAAGTTTTCAAACCAAACAACTGAGCAAGGTAGTTTTGCGTCGCAAACCCCTGCATCAAGATCTGGGAAGCGTTCAATAAACCAGTGGTAAGCAGCAATTGCTCCGCCGACAGAGGCGAGCGATACTGCAGCAGTTTTCATGAACTTAAATTTCTTAAAGTTTGCGACCACGAGCAAAACGGCCAACGGATACATTGCTGCGCGCTGGTACCAGCACAAGCGACACGGCTTGTAGTTGACGATTTCTGAAAAATAGATACTGCCGAACATTGCTGTTGTCGTGATTAAGGCAGCAAGCGGCAAGGCAATTTTTTGAACTTCGACCAAGAATTTTTTGGCTTTAAAGATTCGCGCGAACAACACGACGAGGCCAAAGCCGAGCGTACCCAAACTGAGCATCGCGAAAAACAGTTCGAACACTTCGTTGTTCATGGTGGGCACTACGCTAATTGAGGGAACCGCAAAACAGAATCAGTGATAAATACATAACGGAGTGATAAAAATGTCAAGTCTTAAAGATCAACTGAAGGCAGATTTGACCAATGCGATGAAACTGCGCAACGAAGTCGAGACTTCGACGCTGCGCATGACATTGGCAGCGGTCATGAACGCCGAAGTTGCTGGCGCTGAGGCAGTTGAACTAACGAACGATCAAGTTCTGGCTGTGATTAGCGCTGAGGCGAAAAAACGCGCCGAATCGGCAGACATATATAAGGAAGCAGGTCGCCACGACGCCGAGGCGGCAGAACGGGCAGAGTTGGCGATTCTTGAGCGCTATTTGCCGGCCCAAATGAGCGATGCTGATCTTGAAAAGATCATCGAGTCAGCGATCGCCGAGGCGGCAAAGCAAGGCCTGACCGGCCCGAAAGCAATGGGTGCCGTGGTCAAAGCCGTGCGCGGGCAGGCTGGCGCGGGTGCCGATGGGGCAAAAATCGCCAATTTGGTGAAGTCAAAACTGGCTTAATTACGCCAGATTGAGGCTTCAAGGTTGATTTTGACACACCAGTGTCGACAAGGTAGCGTGCCCCGTAGGCCCAATGCCTATTTCCGAAGGGGGAAATACAAAATGAGAAAGACATCCAGTAGAAGTCGTCGCAAGGTTGCAGCCGTAATGGCGATCGCACTAGTTGCCTCAATGAGTCAGGTTGCATCAATTGATGCGGCATCAAAAGCAAACAACTTAGTGATTATAATTGCTGAAAAAGACGCGTCTTGGTGTTCACAAGACTCACCAGGTCTCGACCAGATTGTTGCGAAAAATGCAGTTGCTGAAACTTTGACGATCCTCAACGACCAAGGCAAAGTTGTGCCTTATCTCGCGAAGTCAATAAAGCCATCGGCAGACTTTAAGACTTGGGACCTCACCCTTCGGGAGGGCATTTACTTTCACGATGGCGAGCAATTGACCGCAGCCACCGTGGCACGTAACTTTTTGGCATTGCTTGGTTTGACTGTAAAGGGATCGTTGCCAGCTGTTGGTTATCAAGACACTTTTGGTGGCGTAAAGTCACTAGCCGAGTTCTCACAAAAAGTTCAAGTAACAGGTGCATTCAGCGTGCGGTTTAATTTTCCGGCGCCTACACCCTATTTTCGAGAAACCCTTTACGGAGCTGGCAGACCTGTGATGTTGTCGTCAAAAACTTTGGCAAGTCCAAAGTGCGGACTAACAGTCGCTGCTGGTACTGGACCGTTTAAAGTTTTGTCAAAAGGTGTAGATCAGTTCGTCACCAAACTTACAGCCAACACAAATTACTGGCGCAAAGCTGCTGATGGTTCAAAACTTCCGAAAGCCAAGCTCGTGACTTTTAAAGTTGTCTTGGATTCCGCTCAGACGTACAACGCTCTCGTTCAAGGCTCAGCAGACATAGCCACATTCGGCGCATTCTCGGGCCCAATATTGAATCGAATTCGCACAGAACAAAAGGGCAAGATCTCTCTTTACGCAGGTCCGAGAGACACAACGTGGGCATATCACATGAACACGACGGTGGCACCGTTTAACAGCAAGAACGCCCGACTGGCATTTTCTTATGCACTTGATCGAGTGAACTATGTCAAGTTGATGTCCAGAGGAAACGCGACCCCGGCGTACAACTTTGGAGCCCCGTACCACCCATATTACGTCAAGAACAGCGGCGTAAAATATGACCTCAAAAAGGCCAAACAATATGTAGCGGCATACAAAAAGGAAACTGGCAAGGATCTCACCGTGGCCATTCCGATTACAGATACGGCTACCTCATTGAAGGGTGCTACAGCAGTTGGCAAAATGCTTCAGAAGGCCGGTATCAAGTATTCGCTCATGGCTCCAGTGACTTCGACGCAATTTATTTTGCGCGGTTTTGGTTTGCAGCAACAACTGACCCAGTTCAATGTGGTCGCAGGGCGAGATGCTTCATTCGCATCAAACTTTGCGATAGAAACAAGTCTTGAACTGTCGGGCTTCAGGTTCACAAATCCAAAACTCGCTGCCTGCTTTAGGGCGGCTCGCAATTCTGGTAAAGCTGCTGAGTACAAGAAGTGTGTAGCAGTGTTGCACAGTGAGGCTTACTGGGTGCCCAGTTACAACGAGGGTGGCTTTGTCGCCGCAAGAAAGGCAATAGTGGGTCTTGGTGCGACACCGTTGCCAGGTGGTGGAAGGCGACCAATCGTTGGT
>JAQCDG010000076.1 GCA_027731085.1 Actinomycetota bacterium
TGGGCCGACACGTTTTAATCCTGCGTATGAAAACATAAATGGCGCGACGGTGCCAAAGAGTGCGAATGTCGAAATGTAAAGTCAACTTGACTGATTGGACGGGAAGTCGATAGTAAGGCCGAAAGGTAGGGTCGCACAAATTAACCAGTAGCCGATTGCTGCGCCGATATTGATGAAAGTTACACCCGTGAGCAGATTGACTTTTGTCAGCGTGCGAGTAACTGCCAGCAGATAAAACGCGAACAAGAAAGATGAAACCATTACCAAAGTGATTGCCGAGCTTGACCGCCCTTAACTTGGCCAGTTGTAATAATAATTCCGGTGAGACTGAAGAACAGCGAGATAAGGATATTGCGCGACGGTCGCTTTTTGTAGATGACCCAAGAAATTAAAACAACTATCACGGGGAAGAAGTACCACATCACGATTGCCAAGCCAGTATCAATTGTTTCGATCGAAAGAAAATATGTGAAAGACACAGTTGTGATGCCGAGAGTGCCGATTAAAAACATCTCAAGAATCAGTTTCAATGGCGGAAATGGCTCTTTGCGCCTGCGTCGTATGCATTTTTTGCAAGTGTTGGTCTAATTGAGAAACCAAAACTAGACATCACCACGAAGATCGTGCCGAGAATTCGCTGGTTCTTTAACACCTTAAAAATCAAGTGTGTTGAGATTGGCTGACCGAGTAGCGTCGGGGCTGTGAATAAGTTTCCGAGTGAAGATTTTTCAGACATTCTTAAGGCAAACTTGCAGTTCGTCGCTGAGTTCAAAGATGAGCACTTAACTGGCACCGCGAGAAAAGGACTGGCAATCGTGACATGCATGGACTCGCGCATTAACCCGCTCGCAGTTGTCGGCATGAAGGCGGGCGACGCCAAGATTTTGCGCAACGCTGGTGCGCGGGTAACCGACGACGTGTTGCGAACCTTGGTCTTGGCGACGTATCTGCTGGCTGTCGACAGGGTTTTGGTGATGCCGCACACCGACTGTCGAATGGCGAGTGGTGACGAAGAGTCGATTCACAGCAGCATCGAAGAACGCCATGGCATCGACACCCGTGACGTTGAGTTTCGAATGGTTTCAGATCAGCGCGCGGCGTTGGCGGCCGATGTCGAGAGCATCCGCAAGTATGCAATTTTGCCGAAGTCAATAAAAGTTGCGGGTGCAATATACAACGTGGCAACAGGCGAACTTGAACCGGTGGACTGCTAAGAAATATTTAGAAGCGCAACGCCGATAGCCGAGAGCGTGGCGATAAGCACCCAGGAGATCAAGCCGAGCGCAAGCGGGCGAGAGCCAACCCGACGAAGTTTGCGTGCATCAACACCAGCGCCTAGACCAACGAGCGCGCAAGCCAGCAGTGATTTTTCGATCGTTTTGGCGTCAGCGAGCACCGAGTTTGGCAAGTTAAAAACCGAGTTGACGGTGACGGCGGCTAAAAAGCCGACAATAAATAGGGGCATAAGCGACGGAAGTTTTGCTTGTGATTTATCTGGCTGTGTTGCAAGTGTGCGATTTAGTTTTCGGCGACGTGTGAAACTGACGCCTGCTACGAGCGGTGCAAGAAGCATGACGCGGGTGAGTTTGACGACGATCGCACCGTGTTGGGCGTTTTCGTTGCCTGATGCGGCTGTTGCCACAGTTTGGGCGACATCATGCACGCTTGCACCGACCCACGAGCCAAATTGTGCGCCACTAAAACCGATGATTTCGCCGACTGGTGGCAACACAAAAATTGCAAGTGTGCCACAGATTGTGACGAGCGCGATCGCGTAAGTCATCTCGTCGTCGTCGGCATCGCTGACGGGTCGCATCGCAGCAATTGCTGATGCACCACAAATTGAAAAACCTGTAGCAACAAGCAGACTTAGACCGTGTGAAAGACCCATCTTTTTGCCGAGCCACTGTGTGCCAGCAAATGTGATCGTGACGACGATGATTACTAGTGCGAGGCCTGGTGCGCCGAGTTCACGAACCTGGGCGAAAGAAAGTTGTAAACCCAGCACGACGATGCCGAGGCGAAGTAGGTTTCGCGCTGAAAAGCCAAGACCAATGCGGCAAGTCTCGGGCAATAAACCAAAGTTTGAGATCAGTGCGCCAAGCACGACGGCGACTACTAGGGGCGAAACAACCAATGGCGTGTTGTTCTTGACCAGAGATTCGACGATGAACGCCACGGCGGCGACCAAAGCAGCCACTGCAAGGCCTGGTAAATGTTTTGTCGTCAACATCGCACTCAGAGATTAGTGCTCAAAATAAAAGAGCCCTGGCCGAAGCCAGGGCTCTTTCAATTATAAAACTAATTCGAAATTAAGCTTCTTTGTAACCTTCTGCCCTTGAGCGCGCGATTGCGATGCCCAAGATCAAAACGCCATAGCCAGGCTTTGACAAGATGTCGGCGATTGTGTAACCGACTTGAATGACCGTTTGTGACTGGTCTACTTCGAGTCCGAAGGCCTTAGCCAAGAAACTCTCTGAGTCGCCCAACAGATATGCAATTGGGTAAACCGCCCAAGTCACCAACAACACATAACGAAGGTTGTTGAGTTTCGTGCCGATGTCACCCGATTGACCTTTGAGCGCTTGTCCAACTTCGCCTGCGAATAGGTTCCAGAGGATGTAGATGAAGAAGATCATCGAGATCACGAAATAAATCATGCTGGCATTGCTGCCGGCTTCTGCTGTTTCACCTGGATAGCCGAATGCGACCATCAGCAATGCCGCAACTGCAAGCTTTGTTGTGATGCCCTTGGCTTTTTCTTTAGCAACACCCGAGACGACTACAAGTTCTGCTACGAGTAGCGGAACAGTGAGCAGCCAGTCTGCATAGCGGTAACCTTCGTTCCACGGTTTGTCATCAGCAAACATGTTGAACATTTGCCAGTAGTGATAGGCGGCGATACCGCAAATCATTGCTGACATTGTTACGGCACTGCGATATGCAGGTGAAACTCGATTTCTAGATACCAAAAAGTAGACAAATCCAATTCCTAGCGCCGCTACAGCGAAAGAAAAGGAGTTATACACCAATTGGTAATTGCTTGTTACAAGCTTTTCCATTTGTGTCCTCCGATAGTTATTTCAGGCGTTCCGGCCACATAATTGCGACCTTAAAGAATCCCCGAGGAATATCTAAGCACAATTTGAGCCTCCATATGATTTATGTGACCCTCTAAAAGCCTTATAGATAGCCATTGGTAGGGTTTGAGTATGGCAAACATCGCGGCGGCAGTCCGGCGCAAGGTCGCCAACTGGACAGTCACCGCCGTGCGTAAAGACGGCTCGCAAGCCAGCAAGCCCGATGTTTTAGTGACCGAAGAGCCTCTCGAGATCCGTGCCGAGTCGCCACAGCAAGAGGCGCTACCAGTTGCAGTGACGATGCGCACGCCTGGTCATGATTTCGAATTAGCAGTCGGGTTTTTGTTCACCGAAGGAATGATCAAGCAATCAGACGATGTGCGCACCGTGCGCTATTGCCAATTGCCAGATTCGGCCGAACAACAATTCAATGTCGTAACTGTGAGTTTGGCAGTGCCGTTTGATGAGGCGCTGTCGCGTCGCGGCATGGTGACATCGGCGAGTTGTGGAATTTGTGGCACAACCTCGATCGAGCAGCTTGCGCAAATCACAAATCGCATCGATTTATCGACTGGTCCGGTGATGACGGCACAAATGTTGACTTCGTTGCCAGACATTATTCGCAAGGCACAGCCCACATTTGATCGCACCGGCGGGTTGCATGCCGCTGGCTTAGTTGACGCATCTGGCGATGCTTATTGTGTGCGCGAAGACATCGGTCGACACAACGCTGTCGACAAAGTCATTGGCAAAGCCGTGCTCGATGGCAAGGTGCCGATTTCAAGTCATGCTTTGGTCGTGAGTGGTCGCTTGTCTTTTGAGATTATTCAAAAAGCGGCGATGGCTGGTATCGCGTTTATTGCCGCTGTTGGTGCGCCATCAAATTTGGCCGTTGAAACCGCCGAAGATCTCGGCATCACTCTTGTTGGTTTCGTGCGTGACGGCACGGCGAACATCTATACGCACAAACACAGAATTACAAATTAGATAGCCTGAGGGTCTCGCCCTTGTAGCTCAGTGGATAGAGCACCGGACTTCTAATCCGTTGGTCGTAGGTTCGACTCCTACCAAGGGCGCCAAAAGTTTTGCAAGCTAGTTAAATGCCGGCAGTTTCACCGCGCAGCGCAGTACAGATGTTCGCGGTCTCTATCTAGCCTTTTTTTTAAATCCTTTCGGACATTTTGGATTTTTCGCAGTTATTTTTTTTGAAATTTTGCCTTTTTTGCAGTTAATTGTTTTTTTAGTTGGTGCGACTGTAGTTGTAGTTGTAGTTGTTGTGACTGGTGGAACAAACTGGAGTTCTTCGGGCACAGCAAACTCAGTGTTCCCTGAACCATCGCTCCAAATACGCAAAGTTTTAAGGTCGACTCCGGCTTTATTGCCCCCGTAGTAGTTGAGACCAGACTTATCAAAGGTCAACTTCTCTGAATCGTTAAAGGCGATTCCGGCCGCTGCACATTCTGGTTCGCCGTGCATTAAATCACTTGTTGTCGTCGAGTCACAAGCATGTCCCACACCATATGAGTGTAAAATTTCATGCAGAATAGTTTCCGCAGATGAACTCAGACCGAAAGTTTCGACCGCGAAGACTCTTTCTTCTTCGTCGTCATTTGTACAGTTGAGCCAATTTGGCATGGACACAGAATAACCACCGTCGATCGGAGCCCATCCACAGATGTCTCCCTGAGTGGATAATTTTTGGTCAATGATAAATGCCAAATTTTTGCCAAGATAATTCGTTGGATTAAATTTTTGATACATCCGAACTAGATCTTCGTCGTTTTCCATATAAATATTGCCTTCGTACTTCAAATAGGCGATATCTAATTGCCCTTGGTGAGTATCAAAAATTAGTTCCTTGCCTGACTTTGTCTTTAGCCATGACTGAATCTCCGCAATCCACTGTTTCACTCGGCCATTCGTGTGGTATTTGCTTCCAGTGCTGCTTTGTGTCTCAACATAGACAACTTGAATCTGGTGCCCTTTTTTGTCGTCAGGTAAAGAGGTACCAGGATCTTGAGATGCATTCGCCGAAACACTTGGGAGTATTAGAGCGGCAAATGTAAAAACAAGAATTGATCTTATGAAACGCATCGTGTTCAAATTTATCAGACGGTGGCAGTTTCACTGCGCAGAGCAGGGTGAATCATGTTCTCACGCGGCAGGGCGATCGGCAGGTATTCGCGAATTTTGGCATCAACTTCTTCGGGTATGTGACTCGGGAAGTTGTTGTCGAGAACTTGTTTGACTTTGGCGATTGCCACGTCAATAATTTGTGGTCGACCCACTTCGTTCCACTCTTTTGGACTCAAGCGGTCGCCAACAGCAGGGTAGATGTATTCGGTCTGCATGATCTCAAGAGTTTGTTTGGCACCCAAGTAGTGACCAGGGCCGCCGATAACTGCAGCGCGAATCGTGTCAACTGACAAAGACTCGTCGGTAACTTCGATGCCTTTGATCGTGCGTTGCACGGCACCGACGATGTCGTTGTCGAGCACCACGCCTTCAAGCGAGAAGCCGAGCAAACTGCCGTGCATGCCGGCAGATTCGTAAATCAAGTTCATGCCAGCGTTGCCGACCAGTGCGTGGTTGTAACCTTTTTCGGCGCCAGCCTGCGCGTCAGGAATCTTCGAGTCGCTGATGCCAGACGATGTGCCACCAGTGAGATCGTAGAAGTGAGCCATTTGCGCACTCGCTGCCGAGAGAATCGCCTGTTCAGGGCTACCACCCGACATTGCACCTGAACGCAAGTCAGAAACAAAAGACCAGGTTCCAAAAATTGCCGGATGACCCGGCACTAGTGCATTGACATATGCCAAACCTGCGAGCACTTCAGCAACTTCTTGTACGAG
>JAQCDG010000077.1 GCA_027731085.1 Actinomycetota bacterium
ACTTGGTCCACGACCACGCGCCAGAATCCCAAGCCTCTTTCAATGCGACGACATGGTCGATGTCCACATCGCCACGGTCGCTCAAATTCTTGCCGTCATATTTCGAATACCAATCGCCCGCCACGACATAGCACCGATACGGGTCAACTTGCGGCTTCGAAATACTGTCGCGCTTAAGAACTTCTTCTCGGGTGTCACACCCGTTGCCATCCAGATCTGACCAATGGATAAACAAACGGCGCTTGTAACCAGATTTATATTCGTTTTCGACTTTTATTGTCGCGAGTACAGACTTGGCATCATTCGCGATAAATTTCTGCGTCGCGCCAGAAACTTCAGCCGCACCGGCTCCACGCGATGCCCCGGCTGTTCCAGTTACACCAGCAACACTTGATATCGCCACGACGAGCGCAACACCATTTGCCGCGATTCGCCATTTCACATTTTCAGCGTATCGCTAAGCGACTTGTGAAATATTCGTCGCTGTCATCTCGTCGCTGACATCAATAAAGATGCACTCACCCGGGCATACTTCAGCAGCACGCAAAACACTTTGCCGATCGCGTGGCGCGACATGAGCAAGACTCCCCGCACCACCCGGATCATTCAACGGCACGCCCAACTCGGCGACATAAGCGATGCCGTCTTCAAGCAACTTAAACGCGTCGGCGCAATGGTCTTCGCAGAGTCCGTCACCCGTGCATAAGTCTTGATCAATCCAAACGCGCATAAGTCTCAGGCTACTTAGTGATGTATGCCGCAAGCAGTACGGCGATCAAAATCACATTGCGCAAGACATCTAGCCAACTCATTGGTCGCTGCGAAGTCGCACCGAAACACGAACATGGCAATCGCTCTGGGTCGCGCAATCGCACGAGCAACAAAACCGTGAACGAAACAAGCAAGGTCAGGCTTGCGGCAACAGTCTGCTCAAACCACCAGCCGCCAACCAGCAGAACCGCCAACGCAATCTCAGCCAACGGCACGAGAACGACAAACGGGTCGGGCGCGCCCAAGGCACGTGCTTGAAATGTCCAGTTATTGAATGTCGCAAACTTCGCGACTCCCGCATACATAAAAACTGCGGCGACGATTAATGCAAAAACAAAACTCACGGCAACGGTGATGTTGTGACAACGGCTCCCTTTGAAAACACCATCGGGTCGCCGGCGCCAGCAACTGCAACGAGACTTTGCACACGCCCAACAACAAACAAATGATCACCGATTTGCGAACTTGACTCAGTCGTGCAGTCAATAAATGCGACACTGCCGTCAATCATTGGCGACTTCAGTGGCGAGTGCGACCACTTCACGCCGTCAAATCGATCGTCGCTCTCTTTTGCGAATCGCCAACACAATTCACCTTGAGTTGCCGCCAAAACATTCACGCAAAACGACCCGGACTCGGCGATCGCCGGCCATGATTTTGAATTAAGACCCGAAAAAAATCCAACAAGTGGTGGATCAAGCGAGATCGAACTGAACGAACCGATCGTCAAACCTTGGGGCTTACCTGTTTTGTCGAGACCAGAGACAATCACTACTCCAGTCGGAAAGTGTCCGAGAACCGTTCGAAATTCTTTGCTGTCAAATTGCGAATTCATTACTCTCAGACTACGCCACCAACCTCAACGGTCATTCCATCTGCCGCGGCAAACACTTCGAAGCCACGATTCTTGGCAACTACGGCAAGTCGCTGCGCAATCACATCGAGTGCGTCATCGGTGCGCGAAGGGTCATGGTGAAACAACGCCAAACGTTTCGATGATGTCGTCTCGGCAACCCACATCGCAAATTCGAGAGTCGAGTGACCCCAATCAGACTTAAGTTCGAATTCTGCAGGGGTGTATTGCGAATCGTGAATCAGAAGATCTGTGCCCTGACAAATTTGACGAGCACCGGTTGTGATTGCAAAGCCTGTGACAGGTTGTTGATGATCAGAAAGATAAGTCACCGTTGAATCACCAGCAGTGATTCGATATCCAAGTGTTGGCCCCGTATGCGGCACGAATCGACTCATCACTTTTGTGTTTCCGATCATAAAGTCGTCATCGCCAACTTCGTGAAAGTTGATAGTCGCTTTGAACTCATTCAAACTGATCGGAAAAGTCGGCGGACAAATTTTTTTCGAAAATATCTCGCGCAAACTTCTGCCATCCTCTTGTTTTGGTGCATAAATATCAAGAACTGTTTCTTCGCACAGCAACGATTTAAAAAATGGCAAGCCTTGAATGTGATCCCAATGCAAGTGGGTCAACAAACAAGTGCCGACAAATGGCTCAGGCTTTTGCTCAGACTCAGTTTCAGATTGCGATGTGTTCAAATAACGCAGGCCCGTGCCAAGATCAAAAATTATCGGTGCATCGTTGGCTGACTTGACCGAAACACAAGAGGTGTTTCCGCCATATCGATGGGTATGCGGGTCGTGACACGCCGTTGAACCACGCACGCCATGAAACATCACCGTTAAACCAGATTCCCCCACAGATGAAACGGTATTGGCATCTCAATTCATATGTAAAGACCCAATGGGGTGACCTTCGTCGCAGGCAACTAACTTTGCATTTGTGGCTGAGCAAAAAATCAAGCTTGAATGTGTCTCAGCAAACAACACTGACTTCTCATATCTCGAGTGTGGCACGGGCAAATTAGCGCTGTTGCTGCACGGGTTCCCTGACACAGCACAAACATGGCGGCACCTGATGCCCCAACTTGCCGACGCGGGCTATCGCGTCGTCGCCCCGTTTATGCGTGGCTACGCCCCAAGCGCGGTGCCACTCGATGGCTGTTATCAAACTGCGATGCTGGCCCGTGACGCCAACGCATTGCACGAAAAACTCGGCGGCGACAGTGATGCCGTAATCATTGGCCACGATTGGGGCGCGCCAAGTTGTTACGGTGCTGCAATTGACGCACCATCACGCTGGCGCAAAGTTGTCGGCATGGCGGTGCCACCAACTGCTGCTCTCGGCATGGCGTTCGTACAAAATCTCGAACAAATCAAAAAAAGCTGGTACATGTTTTTCTTTCAACACCGACTCGCCGACTTAGTTGTCAGCGCCAACAATCATGCGTTCATCGAAATGTTGTGGCGCGAGTGGTCGCCTGGTTATGACGCCAGTGTCGATCTTGAATTCGTGCGTAAGTCGCTAGCCGACCCAAAAAACCTACAGGCAGCACTTGGTTATTACCGTGCAACTCTCGGTGATGGCTATCGCGATCCTCAACTCAGTGAATTGCAAAAGCAGATGGGCGCCGGTGTGCCGACACAACCGTTGCTGTATCTGCACGGTGCTGATTGCGGATGCGTAGATGTCGATATTTTTGAGTCAGCCAAAACGTTAGCGCCAGCCAATGTTAAGTTTGAACTCATTGCAGCAGCCGGACACTTCTTGCAACTCGAGCAGCCCGAAAAGGTTAATCGTCTGATTTGTGATTTCATCGCGAGTTAACTAGTGACGGTTACCAAAAACCCACTGCGCGACGGTTGGACACTAATTGTCAAGCGTGAATGTGCAACATGCGTGATGGTCGTGCCCGTCATCGCGCGACTCGCGCGCGAACTGCCGTCACTCACTGTCTACACGCAAGATGATCCGACATTTCCTGAAGGTGTCGCAGCTGTCAATGATTTAGACTTGGCCGCCAGTTGGCATGCCGATATCGACACGGTGCCGACACTAATTTTTCGCGCAAGCGGCGTTGAGACTGCGCGCACCGCAGGCTGGCTGCGCAGCGAGTGGCGCGAATTGACTGGCATCGCCGATCTCGGCGCAGAATTGCCAGAGTTCCGACCAGGTTGCGGCTCAATGAGCGTCGACCCTGACATTGTCGACAAACTTCGCGTGCGATTTGGTGGCGAAAGTTTGCATGCGCGACGAATTGATATCGCCGAAGCAGAAGACGAGTTCGAAGCAATGTTCAGTCGGGGTTTCACCGACGGATTGCCAGTCGTGCCACCAACGCCCGAGCGCGTGATGCGCATGTTGTCTGGCACTTCGCGAGCGCCACAAGAAGTCGTCGCAATTGCTCCCCCAGATTTGGTTGAACTAACTGTCGAAAAAATCGCGATCAACGCAGTGATGGCAGGTTGCCTACCTGAATATTTGCCCTGGGTGATCGCCGCAATCGAAGCAATTTGCACCGATGAATTCAACATGCACGGCGTGCTTGCAACCACGATGCCTGTCGGCCCCGTAATTGTTTGTAACGGCCCCGGCACACGAGCAATCGGCATGAACTCTGGTGTCAATGTTCTCGGTCAGGGAAACCGAGCGAATCTCACAATCGGCCGTGCGGTGCAATTAATTATTCGCAATGTCGGTGGTGGTCGCCCAGGCGAAGTCGATCGCGCCGCGCACGGCAACCCGGGCAAATTAAGTTTCTGCTTTGCCGAAGATGAAGTTGGTTCGCCGTTCACTTCGCTCGCAGTTTCTCGCGGATTCGACGCCACACAAAATACAGTTACTGTTTTTACCGGCGAGGGCCCACGCTGCGTTGTAGACCAACTTGCGCGCGAGCCCGAGCATCTCGCGCAAACTCTTGCAGCGTGTTTGCGCACGGTTCATCATCCGAAGTTGCCATTTGCATTTGATGCGATGTTGATTCTTGGTCCCGAACACGCTCGCGTTTTCGCGCTCGCTAACTGGGGTCGTGAACGCGTGTTGCAAGAAATCAACGTCCGATTGCAGTTGCCTGGCGCCGAGATCGTGCGCGGCGCTGGCGGCATGGCTGAAGGCGTGCAAGAAGCATTTAAAGATGCGACCCTGCCCAAATTTCGACCAGGCGGATTACTTCTCGTGCACGCAGGTGGCCCCGCAGGTCTGTTCAGCGCCATCGTCGGTGGCTGGGTCAACGGCGCCCCCGGCAGCGACCCAGTAACTAGAATCTTGAATGCGTGACGAAGTCTGAAAGACCTTTCCTCGATTTTTACGAAAAACACTCAGTCATCCCAACTAAATTAGAAATCGACGACCAGAGCAAGTTCTTCAAACAAAGAGACTTTTTGTTTGAGACACTTGGTATTCCCACGCATTTTCTAAGTGGCTCAAATATTTTAGAGCTTGGGCCAGGCACAGGTCAAAAAGCAGCTCACCTGCTTTCACTTAATCCTGCTTCATACACAGCAATCGACAACAATCCCTCAAGCATTATTGCAACCAAAGACATTATTACACGATCCGGATTCAAAGGGACTTCAAAAGTTATCGAATCCGATTTCCTCGATTACAACGCTACCGAAAAATACGACCTAGTAATTGCCGAACTGGTTATCCCTACCCAAAACGACCCCTTACTGTTTCTTAATAAACTCACGGATAACTTAGTTCTTGGAGGACTCCTCATCTTCACCTGCATGGACCCAATTTCCCTTTTGTCTGAAACTTTAAGAAGTGCGATTGTCAAAGATTTGCAGCTAGTTGACGACAACCTTCAACATTCTGCTGACCGAATCGTTGATTTCTTCAGTGAAGACCTCGACCTACTGCCTGGAATGAACCGAAGAAGGTCTGATTGGGCAATTGACCAAATAATCAAGCCTCCAGTCGGGCCAATTCTCGATTTGCCCAGCGCGCTCGGGTCTTTGTCAAAGGTCGCAATCTTCCATGGAAGTTCCCCGCGTTTCACAGAAGACTATAGGTGGTATAAAAGCCCTGAAATCTCAGTAGAGAGCCTCAGCAAGATTACAACACTGAACTATTGGGAGAAATGTCACAATTTCTTGGACTTTAGGACGACCTTAGCTCCAGTCAAGCCGGAAGAAAACAAATTGCTTTTTGATTTAAGCAACGAGATATATTCGGCCGTGCACGAAAGTAATTGGGTTTCGAATTCACGCAAGATTATAGAAAATCGGTGCAGGAAAATCCAAGAATTGATTTCTGCGAC
>JAQCDG010000078.1 GCA_027731085.1 Actinomycetota bacterium
GCGACGTTGCGCGCAGCATTGCGTCAAGGTTCTGGCGATGCCGAAGGTTTGAGTGCGATGAACGCAGAACTTCATCGCCTTACAACACCGGTATCGCTCGACAAAACAATCGGCGAAGATGGCGATGCAACTTTGGGCGACCTCGTGCCGAACGAAGACATCAGTCCAGAAGATGCCGTGATGGGCATGGTCGACACGAACTTGCTCGACCGTTTGCTCGGCACACTCGACGAGCGTGCTCGCTATGCAGTTGAGGCTCGTTTTGGTTTGCATGACGGTGAGCGCAAGAGCTTCCGTCAGGTTGGCGAAGAACTCGGCGTAACCGCCGAAGCAGCACGACGCCTCGTAAGCCGTGCAGTAGATACGCTTCGCGACGACGCCGGCGAAATCCTCACCGTCTGAGGCTCGCCCTGGCAATAGGGTTATAACCATGGGCGCCCGCTGGACACCGTCTTCGTGGCAGAACAGTGTTGCCGCTCAACAACCAAAATGGCCCGACCAAAACGAGTTGGCGCAGGCACTTAAGCAGATTGGTTCGTATCCCCCACTTGTTTTTGCGGGTGAAGCGCGATCGTTGCTGGCGTCACTTGGTCAAGTCGCAAGTGGCAACGCATTTTTGTTGCAGGCCGGCGATTGTGCTGAAAGTTTTGAAGAATTCACGGCCGTAAATATTCGAGAAAAACTTCGTGTGATTTTGCAGATGGCGGTGATGCTTACTTATTCGATGGGTGTGCCTGTCGTAAAAGTTGGTCGCATTGCCGGACAATTCGCCAAGCCGCGCTCGAGTGACACCGAAAAAATTGGTGGCGTCGAGTTGCCGTCGTTTCGCGGTCACATGGTCAACGACCCTGCGCCGCACAGCGAGTCGCGAGTGCCAGATCCGCAACGACTCGTGCAGGCTTATCACCAGTCGGCCAGCACGCTCAACTTGTTGCGCGCCTTCACCAAAGGCGGTTTTGCCGACCTGAATCGCGTGCATGCCTGGAACCAAGAGTTCGTCACGACGAGCGCCGAAGGTCAGCGCTACGAACAAGTCGCCGGCGAAGTTGAACGAGCACTCGCCTTTATGCGTGCGTGCGGTGTCGACACCGAGAGTCACAGCGCTTTGCATGAAGTTGATTTCTACACGAGTCACGAGGCTTTGTTGTTGGGATACGAAGAGGCGCTCACGCGACAAGATTCGCTAACGGGCAATTGGTATGACTGCTCGGCACACATGTTGTGGATTGGTGAGCGCACTCGCCAACTCGACGGCGCACACGTCGAGTTTTTGCGTGGCGTCGGCAACCCTGTTGGTTGCAAAATTGGGCCCGAAACGACGACTGACTTCGTGTTGTCGTTGTGCGAAGTTCTTAACCCATCGCGAGTGCCTGGTCGCTTGACTTTGATCACCCGAATGGGCGCCGACAAAATCGAATCTGGTTTGCGACCTCTAATTCGTGCGGTGCGCGACGCCGGCCACCCTGTTGTTTGGGCGTGCGACCCGATGCATGCCAATACATTCACGGCAACCAACGGTCGTAAGACACGCCACTTTGATGACATCATTCGCGAAATCACCGGTTTCGTTTTGGCTCATCGTGCCGAAAACACCTGGCCGGGAGGCATTCACATCGAGTTGACTGGTGACAATGTGACCGAGTGCTTGGGTGGCGCCGAGTCGGTAAGTCAAGAAGACCTCGATACGCGTTACGAGACGGTTTGTGATCCGCGACTCAATGCGCGACAGTCACTCGACTTGGCATTTCGCGTTGCCGAATTAATTCGCGCAACAAAATAGCCCGATGCGGGCGTTCGAACTCGTTCGCGAATGGCCGGCGAGCAACACTTCGATTTGCATCGTTGATCGTCGTGGTGTCACACATACTTTTGGTGACACGACACGCACATCGAGAATCGCGTCTGTTTCGAAGTTGCTCGCCGCGTGGGCGGCGCTGATTGCCGTTGAAGACGGTTCGACGAGTCTTGACGCCCAAGTCGGTCAACAAGACTGCACACTCGCCCACTTGCTGACGCATGCCGGCGGTTACAGTTTCGACGGCACGGTGCCGATTGTCGCCGCGGGTCGTAAACGAATTTATTCAAATACGGGTTATGAGATGATCGCTGATCATGTCGAGCAAGTTACTGAAATTAGTTTCAGTGATTTTTTGCGAGAGGCAATTTTTGAGCCACTGGGTATGTCTAAAAGCTTTTTAAACGGTTCAGCGGCACACCATGTTGTTTCGTGCGTCGACGACTTGGTTGAGTTCACACTTGAGTTGCGTAACCCGCAATTAATTTCAACCAAGACGGCGAATGTTGCAACGACAACGCAATATGCCGAACTTGAAGGTGTCGTGCCCGGCGTCGGCAGATTTGATCCATGCAATTGGGGTTTCGGTCCAGAGATTCACGGCGCAAAGCACCCGCACTGGATGAGTTCACGCAACAGTGCATCGACATTTGGCCACTTTGGCGGTACTGGTTCGTTTTTATGGCATGACCCGACGAGCAACATCTCGTGCGTTGGTTTGTGCGAAGTAGAGTTTGACGCTTGGGCGATGCATCATTGGCCAATATTTTTTGATGCTGTGCTGAGCGAACTTTCTCGATAAAACGTTGATATCTACTTATGACTACTAAAGAAAACCAGCGCGCCGACTTGTTGTTGTTACTGTTCAGCGTTTTTGCGACAGCATCGGCCAACAGCGTCGTTTTTGCGTCAATGTCTGAATTGCAAGAGCAATATAAATATGCTGATTCGGCGTTGGGGCTAATCGCCGGCACGGGCTTTGCGATGGGGCTTGTCGTGCAAATATTTGTCGCCCCTTTGGCTGACCGCGGGCATGGCAAGAAACTGATTCAAGTCGGTCTCGCTTTGGCGGCACTCGGTTCAGTGACCTTCGCGCTCGGAGATTCGCTTCTGATTTTTATTGTTGGTCGTGGCATTGTTGGCGCCTCGATCGGTTTTACTTTTCCGGCGGTGCGTGCCTTGGCTGCGCACCTCGACGAGTCGCGCAGCGCCGAACGACTGGGCGCGGTTGCCGGCATGGAGATCGGCGGTTTTGTTTCTGGCCCATTAATTGGTTCGCTAATTATTGGCCCGTTTGGTCTTGACGCGACGTTTTTGTTGTTCGGCGCACTCGCCGTTTTGGCATTATTTATCGTCAATCCCCGCAAGTTTCCTGAATTGGCTTCGACTACAGAGTCGCAGCGCCTGAGTTTTGATTTGTTGCGAATTCGCAATATTCGAGTGGCATTAATTTTGACACTCGCGGTCACGTTTCCGACTGGCATGTTCGATGCACTATGGGACCGCTTCTTAGACGACCTCGGCGGCAACAACGCCATGACGGGTTTGACATTTGCCGTTTACGGACTGCCGTTTATTTTCTTTTCGGCGCGGGCAGGCAAGTTGATCGACAAACGATCTCCGGTTGCCGTGGTGCTGTGGTTGGCTATACCGATCAGTCTGCTGACAATTACCTACGGCGTTGTCAAACAACCATGGGTAATTCTGGGCATCGGTTTAATCGAGGGATTTTTGCAGGCAACGATGATTCCGGCCGCGCTATCGGCAATTGCCAAAGCAGCGCCATATGGTCGAGCGTCGGCAGCGCAAGGCTTGTCAGGTGCAATCACTGTCTTTGGGCAAATGATCACTGCGTTTATTGCACCGACGATCTATGGCGCGTATGGCGCATTCACAACTTTTTTTGTCGTCGCAGTCGGCATTGCCGGTATCGCTGGCATCGCCGGCATCATGCACCTGCGAAATTTAAATAGCTTGCGATAGCTTGCGTTAGCTTGCGTTAGCTTGCGATAGCTTGCGTTAGCTTGCGATAACTCGGCGTCGCGCGCGCTAATTTATTTCAAACGCTCGATAATCATCGCCATACCTTGGCCACCGCCAACGCACATCGACTCGAGACCAAATCGCTTGTCGGTATGTTGCAAGCCGTTGATCAACGTCGTCATGATGCGTGCACCAGTCATGCCGAAAGGGTGACCGAGCGCGATCGCCCCACCGTGCACGTTCAGTTTCTCCATTGGAATGCCCAAGTGTTTTGCCGACGGAATAACTTGCGCGGCAAACGCCTCATTGATTTCGACCAAGTCAATCTGATCGATCGTCATGCCTGCACGCTTTAGTGCTTGACGGCAAGCCTCGATTGGTCCGAGACCCATAATTTCTGGATTCAAACCCGACACACCCGACGAAACGATCCGTGCCAAAGGTTTTAGCCCGAGTTGTTTGGCTTTCGTGTCGCTCATCACCATGACTGCAGCGGCGCCGTCGTTCAACGGGCACGCGTTGCCCGCGGTGATTTCACCGTCAGGGCGGAAAACCGGCTTGAGACCTGAAAGTGCCTCAACAGTTGTGCCGGCGCGCGGGCCGTCGTCTTTGGCAATGACAGTGCCGTTCGGCAAAGTTAGTGGCGTGATCTCGCGATCAAAGAAACCGTTTTCTTGGTTGGCGACAGCGCGTTGCTGACTGCGTGCGCCGAATTCATCCATTTCGCGACGCGTTACACCTTCGAGTTCACGAACATTTTCGGCCGTCTGACCCATGGCGATATACATGTCGGCCAAACCTGCAGGGGCCGACCAAACACCTTGACCGCCAGCAGCACGCGCTTTTGTGCGCTCGCCTGATGGTTTGAAAATTGCATTCGGTGCGGTGTCGCTTGCACCAGATGCATAGCGACTGACAGTTTCGACACCGGCCGCAATGAAGCAATCGCCTTCACCAGATTTAATTGCGTGCGCTGCCATGCGAATTGTTTGCAAACTCGACGAGCAATAGCGGTTAACAGTTACACCAGGCACATTGTCGAGTCCGGCAAGCACGGCTACGACGCGAGCGATGTTGAATCCGCCTTCACCCGCAGGTTGGCCACATCCCATCATCAAGTCTTCGACATCATCGGCTTTGAGTTGCGGCACTTTGGCCATCAATGCACGCACGATTTGCGCCGACATGTCGTCAGGACGCAATTCGGTGAGCGTACCTTTATTCGCGCGACCAATCGGGCTTCGGGCTGTTGCGACAATGACTGCTTCTGGCATGACTCGTGCTCCTTAAATTTTGCGCATTTAGCGTTGCAAAACCCTAGCCGTTACTCGACCTTTTCGCGAAGTCACTCAACCACATAATAAGAAACGTGGGCGTCATAGTAGAACCTCTGCAAGCGAACTCCTGACAATGAAATGTTTTCTTTGAGAGCGACAGTTTCGCCCTGCCAGCGCTTCTGGCCAGCCTCATCAAAACCCACTACCCCACCTCGCGGAACTAGGGGCAGAAGATGCTTGAGTGCGACCGTAGTCGGCTCATAGATATCGAAGTCCATGTACAAGAATGCGACGATCAAATAGGGATTATCTTTTACATACTGTGGAATTGTCTTGATCGCATCACCTTTGACCAACTCAACTTTCGGAATGTGACCGATCGTCCGATTCTTATCTTGAAGCGCGACCCAGTTCGCCAAATGCTCATAGTCGGTGTTTTGCATGTGTCCGACAACCCCGTCTGGATCATGCTTGGTGATAGATGGAAAACCTTCAAAAGTGTCAAAGCCGATAATTTTTCTATTGAAATTAGTTGGCTCAAGAATTGTAGAGAGATGCTGGTAAAGCATCAGTGAGTTTCCGCGATGAACACCGCACTCGACAATTGAGCCGTGCACATTTAGAATTTTCTCGAAAAGGTGAATGCGAGTCAGTATGCGTGTGACTAACTGCCGGTCTAAATAAACAAATGGGGCTTCAGCCACATCTTCGG
>JAQCDG010000079.1 GCA_027731085.1 Actinomycetota bacterium
CGACCGAGCGCGCGGATGGGCCTCGCGGTACATCTCGTACAACACTTCATTGTCGACCCGCGTATAAATCTGTGTCGTGCTTACCGATGCATGACCAAGCAACTCTTGCACAACGCGCAAGTCGGCACCATGCACCAACATGTGGGTCGCGCACGAATGCCGCAACGCATGCGGTGAAATATCTTTGATTTTCGCCAGTGCGGCATATTTGCGCACGATATTAAAAATCGCCTGGCGAGATAATCGCGTGCCATGCACACCAAGAAAAACTGCGTCACTGTCCTCACGACTCGCCCATTGGTCGGGCACAAGTGTGGGCCGACCGCCCAAGTCAAAGTAATCACTCAAAGCATCATGGCATGGCCGACCAAAAGGCACGATCCGCTCTTTCGAGCCTTTTCCAAAAAGTCGCACCAGCGAATCTTGCATGTCAATGTCGCTCATCGACAGTGTGCACACTTCGGCCACACGTGCGCCGGTTGCGTACAAAAACTCAAGTATCGCCCGATCTCGACGCGCGAAAGAGTCGACACCAGTCACGGCGCTCAACAACAAACCAACTTCGTCTTCAGAAATACCCTTTGGCAAACTACTCGGCACCTTTACACCGTCAACGAGCACCGCAGGGTTGTCGGTGCGTATGCCCTCTTGGGCGAGATATCGATAAAACATTCGCACTGCGGCGAACTGTCGCGCCACAGTCTTAGGCGCTTTGCCAGCCGAGCGCATTTGAGCCACAAAACGTTCTAGATTTTGCGTCGTCGCATTCATCACCGTCGCTTTTTGCGTCTTCAGCCATTCGATATAACTGTCGATATCTCGCCGATACGCCATCAAAGTGTTGACTGATCGCCCCTGTTCGACGCGCATCCATGTCATAAATGTTTCGATCGGGTCAGCAGCCATTACTTGACCGCGCGCTCAAAGCAACTGACTGAAGTTCTGTGCGACGAGCAACAACCCGATCACGGTCTTGCCATCAGAAATTTCACCCGTCTTGATCATCTCGAGGGCCTCTTTGAATAGTGGCGTCTCAATGGTCATGAATTGTTCTTCTGGGCCATGTCGGTCAACTTTTGTCTTCACCAAATCGACTGCAACAAACAAATGCACCACCGAGTTGCTAATGCCAGGCGCCGACTCGTGACTGCCCAGTTTGACCATTCGGCCCGCTACGAAGCCAGCCTCTTCCTCGAGTTCGCGCCGTGCTGTCACTTCAGGGTCTTCACCGTCTTGGTCACGCATACCTGCGGGTATCTCGAGAGTTTTGGCATCAAATGGCGGCCGATACTGTCGCACCAACAACACCCTTCGCGCACCAATTTCACCAACTAGTGCCACGACCCCGACAGCACCCGGTGAGTCAACAAAAGTACGCACGAACTTCTCGCCGACTGGGTCAGCAAAATCTGCCTGCACCAGCGACCAAGCCGCCCACTTGTGCACGGTTTTTTGTTTGACGAATTTAAAGTCTGCCGTCACGACGACACACCACCAGCGTTAATTATCGGGCGACTGACTTCGTCGGCGTTTCAACGACTTCAATCGGCAACTGCGAAAGTCGCGTCGTGCGATATTTAAGTGCTGCTCCGATCAATTCGCGAAAGAGCGGATGCGGTCTGTCGGGGCGACTTTTAAACTCGGGGTGCGCTTGAGTGCCGACCCAGAACGGATGATTCTCAAGTTCGACAAACTCAACGAGACGCTTGTCAGGCGAAGTGCCACTGCACAACAAACCTGCTTCTTCAATTCGCGCACGATAATTTGAATTGAATTCATAGCGGTGACGGTGACGCTCGCTAACAACCGGTTCTCCGTAGGCGTTGGCGACTTTTGTGCCTGGTGTCAGCACTGCATAATAAGCACCCAAACGCATCGTGCCACCTTTTTCTGTGACCTCACGTTGATCGTTCATTAAGTCGATCACTGGGTGTGGTGTCGCCGCATTGAATTCGGTCGAATTTGCATCTTTCAGCCCAACAACATTGCGCGCGAACTCAACAGTCATCACTTGCATGCCGAGGCACAAACCAAGACAAGGCACATTGTTCTCGCGAGCATATTCGGCTGCCCGAACCTTGCCCTCGATACCACGCGGGCCAAAACCGCCCGGTATCACGATGCCGTCTAGCGAACCAATCGCCTCGTCGGCAAGCAAACCTTCAACGTCTTCGGCCTGAATCCACACAACTTCGATTTGTGCCCCGTGATGAAAGCACGCATGCTTCAAACTTTCGATCACCGAAAGATAGGCATCGTGCAGGTCGATATATTTGCCGATCAAGCCGATGCGCACCGGCGAGACAGATGCTTCGATGCGTGCAACAAGTTGACGCCAATGCGACAAGTCGATCGGTGCATCAATGCGCAACACATCACAGATCACGGTGTCGAAACCTTCGTCATGAAATATCAACGGCAATTCGTAAATGTTTTTTACATCGACCGCGTTAATCACCGCGCGATTATCGACGTCGCACTGACTCGAGATCTTTCGCTTCAGCGAATCGCTCAATGGTTCGTCGCTTCGACACACGATCACATCTGGTTGAATACCGCGGCTACGCAACTCGGTGACGCTATGTTGCGTCGGCTTTGATTTTTGTTCGCCGCTCGGCCCGATAAATGGCACAAGCGTGACATGCACATAGCAAACATTGTCGCGGCCGACTTCGTTTCGAAACTGTCGAATCGCTTCAAGAAACGGCAAAATCTCGATGTCGCCAACGGTGCCACCAACCTCGGTGATCACTACGTCTACTTCATCGTTCACAAGTCGTCGGATGCGTCGTTTAATCTCGTCGGTGACGTGCGGAATCACCTGAACAGTGCGACCGAGATAGTCTCCACGACGCTCGGCTGCCAAAACCGACTGATAAATCGAACCCGTGGTCGCATTAGACGCCCGAGTCAATGGCTCATCAATGAACCGTTCATAGTGACCCAAATCAAGATCGGTTTCTCCACCATCGTCGGTCACAAAAACTTCGCCATGTTCAAACGGGTTCATCGTGCCCGGGTCAACGTTGATATACGGATCAAGTTTTTGCATCGTCACGCGCAACCCGCGCATTTTTAAGAGACGACCAAGTGAGCTTGCCGTCAAACCTTTGCCAAGACCGCTGGCGACTCCGCCCGTTACGAAAATGTGCTTTGGCACTTCGGGCTCCCGTCTGAGTTAATTAAGTGTGGATTCTCCACAGTGACTATGACGGAAGATAAGCATATCCGAAAAGTCAAGGCTTCCGCTTCTTCGCGCCCGATGCGGCCAGCAATTCTCTGGCGTGTTCGGTGGCCGATTCTTGGGCAACCCCACCCGACAGCATGCGTGCGATTTCTTCGACACGGTCGTCACCTGAAAGCACATTTGCCGTGGCAAATGTCTGTTTTGCCCGCACGGCTTTCGTGACATTGATCTGGGTTTGCGCCGCCGCAGCAACTTGAGCAAGGTGCGTGACCACGAGCACCTGATGTCGCAACCCCAAATCGGCCAAAGATTTCGCCACGGCAACCGCAGCCGTGCCGCCAATGCCGGCGTCAACCTCGTCGAACACGAGTGTGCCGGGTGCTTGAGTTAAAACAAGACGCAAGGCGAGCATTGTGCGCGCGAGCTCGCCACCTGACGCAACTTTGGTCAAGGGCAACATCGGCGAACCGGGGTTGGCCGACAACAAGACCACCACTTCATCACCCGGGTCGTCGCCAACCGTGATGGCGAGCGTTGCATTGTTCATCGCCAGCGTTTTCAGATGACCCTCAACAGCACTCGCAAGTTTCGGCGCAGCCGCTCGACGCTTGGCACCAACTGTCTTCTCAACTTTGGCGAGGTTGGCAAGTGCTTGTTTGCGCTGGGCATCAAGTTCGCTCGCCCGCTGCTCAAAACTTTGCAACTCAGCAAGTCGCTCGGCGACTTCGTGGCCATATTTAATGACGTCAGCAAGTGTCTCGCCATATTTACGCCGTAAATCAACCAACAACTGTCGGCGCTTGCGAATTTCTTCGAGCCGTTGTGGGTCTTCTTCGGTCGCCTCAGCTTTCGCCCGCAAATCTGCAGCCACATCTGTCAGTTCTTGTTGCAACAATCTCAGCCGCGACGCTAGGTCGTTTAACGCATCGCGATGACCGAGCGCCGAAATTGACTGAGCCATACCATCGCCAGCGCCACCATCTTCGGTGATCGACGCAACCGCCTGCCACAACGCCTCGCGGTGGGCCACGGCATCGGCCAACAAATCTTCTTCTCGCTCGAGAGTTTCGTCTTCGCTGGCATCGCGCAAACCAGCATTGCTAATTTCTTCAACTTGAAAAGACAACAAATCAATCTCACGGGCCCGCGCGCGCTCGTCGCCGCCGATCGCCGCCATATTCGCATCAATTTCTGTGAGCCGAGCCCGAGCCGCACGCAACTCGGTTAGGTCGACGCCAGCAAAAGTATCGAGCGCAACCCGTTGTGCGCTTTGACCCAACAAACTCTGGTGAGCGTGCTGACCATGTAGATCGACAAGCGCCACACCGTGTTCGGCCAAATTGCCGACAGTCGCCAATCGACCATTGACATAGGCACGCGACCGACCATCAAGCGGAATGACTCTCGCCAACACGACCTCGCCATTATTGTCAACAAAACGACCCTCAACACGCGCCTCATCTGCGCCAGGTCGCACAATGCTCGCATCGGCGCGACCGCCGACCAACAGGCTTATTGCCTCGACCAACATTGTCTTGCCCGCGCCCGTCTCACCTGTCAATGCGGTGAGACCACCGCCCAACACAATTTCAAGTTTTTCGATTACGCCTAAATTTTCGATGCGCAATTCGCTGAGCACTATTCGTCTCCTAGTCCAAATTTTGCACGCACGATTTGGTGAAACTTTGGCTGCTGCGTAAAGCGAACAAAGTGCGCCGAACAACTATCGGCTTCATAACTAACGACATCACCCTGCTCGAGACTTGCAACATGGCGACCGTCAATTGCAAGTTCTGCAGGTCGTGTGCCGACAACTTGCATGCTCAACATTTCGGTCGGCCCGAGCACCAAACTGCGGTCGAACAACATGTGCGGCGAAACAGGCGTCAACAACATTGCTTTATGTCGTGGAGAAACAACCGGGCCGCGTGCAGACATCGAATATGCAGTAGACCCAGTGGGTGTTGCAACGATCACGCCGTCAGCCGAATATCGCGCAAACAATTCGTGATTAATCGTCACATCCAGCCACACGGTGTGCCCCGACTGTTGACGCTCGATCACCGCCTCGTTTAGCGCGCGCCAAGTTTGCGTGTGGCCAGATTTTTTCCCGACCAGGTGCACCGCCAACATCATTCGTTCATCGAGCACCATCTCGCTTTGTTCGTCTTGGCTTATCCAGCGCCCTAGGCAACCAATCAATTCTTCGGGTTCAATCTCAGTGAGATAGCCAAGCGTTCCCATGTTCACACCCAAAATCGGCACGGGCGCCCCACCCAACAATTCAACTGATCGCAAAATAGTGCCGTCGCCACCGAGGCTGATCAGCAAATCTGCGTCTTGCGCCGAACGGTCGTTGCCAAGTTCGTTCAAGCCCAGCGCCGCAGCATCACCGATCGGCATCCAAGAATTGTGACCGTTTTTTTGAAGCCACTTAGTTGTCTCACGAATTATCGGCACAACTTCTGGGCGCGTGTGATGCGCAACGATCACGACATTTAACGGTGCACCCATAACT
>JAQCDG010000080.1 GCA_027731085.1 Actinomycetota bacterium
TATCTTCAACATCTGACTATCGGCAAAAGCATTTAGGCCACCATCTACTTGCAATATTCCGTCAAGATCAAATGTTGAATCTGTATCTTTACCGCTGCGAGTGAGAGATATTCGTTTAAACGGACCAAACTCTCCGCTCAATTGATTCAGCAATATGCCCGCTTGGTCAGCGTTATCAAATGTGTGGCTTACAGAAACTTGAAGTCCACCGTCTGCGGTTTTGTTTGGTCGCGCTATTATCCATCCAGCGGCAGTCGCGTCATCAAATCGTAGGTCATCGGCAAGATTTGGCGCTGCAGCCAAAACTTCTGAATCGGCAATCAGATTTACAGTCAACAAACCAGCACCACTTTGAGCGACATCAAGCGTCACAACCGCGTTTACTTGACAAGAACACAGAACAATTGCTGCTGCAACTACAGCGACAAGTTTCAGGCTGAAAAATTGATTACGCACGCGCTGGCTAGTTTACGCAACCGCGTAAGCCAAGTCGGCGCCGAGATCACTCGGGTGTCGGTGTGGTTTCGCCAGCGCCTGCAAGTTCAACAGCCACAGGTGGCGCGAAACCTTCAACCGCTTTAAAAGTAAATCGTTTCTCTTCTGGCTTTTCAGGGTCATCTTCAACACCGATGACGATGATTTCGCCGGCATGAAACTCTTTGTTGAGAAGTTTCTCTGAAAGCGGATCTTCCAAGAAGCGTTGCATCGCTCGGCGCAACGGTCTGGCGCCGAGTTGCGGGTCGTAGCCTCGTTTGGCGAGCAACTCTTTGGCTTCAACTGTCAGTTCGAGGCCCAGGCCAAGACCCTCGAGTTGACTAGTCAAGCGCTTGCTCATTAAGTCGACCATCTGTACAACTTCGCTCATCGCCAACTCATGGAACACGATCACTTCGTCAATGCGGTTCAAGAACTCAGGCTTGAATTGCACTTTCAATGCTTCGTTGACCTTGTCACGCATGCGCGCATATGAGAGGGCTTCGTCATTTTTGCCAAAGCCCACATTGGCCTTGCGCAAATCTTGCGTGCCGAGGTTCGAAGTCATGATCAACACGGTGTTTCTGAAATCGGTGCTGCGACCTTGGGCATCGGTCAATCGGCCTTCTTCAAGAATCTGAAGCAAGGTGTTGAAGACATCAGGGTGCGCCTTTTCGATTTCGTCGAACAACACCACCGAGAACGGTTTGCGACGCACAGCTTCTGTCAACTGACCGCCTTCTTCGTAACCCACATAGCCGGGGGGCGAACCAACAAGACGACTAACGGTGTGCTTTTCCATGTATTCGCTCATGTCGAGTGCGATCAATGCTTGTTCGTCACCAAACAAGAACTCGGCCAAAGTTTTTGCGAGTTCTGTTTTGCCGACGCCTGTTGGTCCTAAGAAGATAAACGAACCGCTCGGGCGCTTCGGGTCTTTCAAACCGGCGCGCGTGCGACGAATGCTCTGGCTGACTGCTTTGAGGGCGTCTTCTTGACCGATGATGCGCTTGTGAAGTTCGGCTTCCATGTTCAACAACTTGGCCGTTTCTTCTTCGGTCAACTTGAAGACCGGAATACCCGTCCACATGCTCAAAACTTCGGCGATTGACTCTTCGCTGACTTCATCAAACAAGTCAATGCCTTGGGCCTTGACATCAACTTCTTTTTGCGAGCGCTCTTCAAGCAGTGAGCGCTCTTGATCGCGCAAGCGACCTGCTTCTTCGAAACGCTGCTCTTCGACGGCGCGCTTCTTTGCTTCTTGCACATCGTTGATCTTGTTTTCAATTTCTTTGAGATCTGGTGGTGTAGTCATTCGCTTAATTCGCAAGCGACTGCCAGCCTCGTCGATCAAGTCGATTGCCTTGTCTGGTAAAAAGCGATCAGCGATATATCGGTCAGCGAGGTTGGCCGCCGAGACAAGTGCTTGATCAGTGATCGTCACGCGGTGGTGAGTTTCGTATTTATCTCGAATGCCCTTGAGGATCTCGATCGTATGAGCAACTGAAGGCTCGTCTACCTTGACTGGTTGAAAGCGTCGCTCAAGAGCAGCGTCTTTCTCGAAATGCTTTCTGAACTCATCAAGGGTCGTTGCGCCAATTGTTTGCAGTTCACCTCGCGCCAGCATCGGCTTCAAAATCGATGCAGCATCAATTGCGCCTTCGGCAGCACCCGCGCCGACAAGAGTGTGAATCTCGTCGATAAACAAAATAATGTCACCACGAGTTTTAATTTCTTTCAAAACTTTCTTCAAGCGTTCTTCGAAATCACCGCGATAACGACTGCCTGCGACAAGCGCACCCAAGTCGAGTGTGTATAACTGTTTGTTGGTCAAAGTCTCTGGCACTTCATTGGCAACAATTTTTTGCGCCAAGCCTTCGATGATTGCTGTCTTGCCAACACCAGGTTCGCCGATCAATACGGGATTGTTCTTGGTGCGACGCGACAAAATTTGCATCACGCGCTCCATTTCTTTGTGCCGGCCTATTACCGGATCAAGCTTTTTGTCGCGCGCGAGTTGCGTCAAGTTGCGACCGAACTGATCAAGAATTTGGCTGCCACCTTTTTCTTGAGGCGTATCTTTCGCACCAACAGGTTCGCCTTCACCTTTGCCACCAGGGCCCTGGTATCCGCTCAACAACTGAATGACTTGTTGGCGAACTCGACCGAGGTCGGCGCCCAGTTTGACCAGAACTTGTGCAGCCACGCCTTCGCCTTCACGAATCAGACCAAGCAAAATATGTTCGGTGCCGATGTAGTTATGGCCAAGTTGCAAGGCTTCGCGCAACGAAAGCTCGAGAACTTTTTTTGCCCGCGGTGTAAATGGAATGTGACCCGATGGCGACGAGCCACCCTGGCCAATAATTTCTTCAACTTGTGCACGCACCGCTTCTAGTGAAATGCCGAGTGCTTCTAAACCTTTGGCGGCGACACCTTCGCCCTCATGAATAAGGCCCAGCAAAATGTGCTCGGTGCCGATGTATGAGTGGTTGAGTAGGCGAGCTTCTTCTTGGGCGAGAACTACGACTCTGCGAGCCCTGTCTGTAAATCTTTCGAACAACTCTGACCGCCTTGTGCGTCAAATAAGGTAACTGTCCTAAAGTGTATCGGTACGAGGGTACCGAATTATGTCGCGCGTGAGCTTGCGTAAGCTTGCGCGAGCGTGACTAGCCTCACAACGCTTAGTTCGTAAATTCACAAGGCAAGTTGCCTAGCCTGTGGATATGGCAGTTTCTTCGCCGCTACTTTCGCTTCCACTTATGGATACCGATCGTCAGCGTGTCGAGACTGCATTGTTGACAGCCGTCAAAAATCGCGATGCGCATCTCAATGAACTCGCTGCACATTTAATAGTTGCCGGCGGCAAGCGACTTCGCCCCGTGATGACGATCGCGGCTGCTGCAGTTGGCAACGACACGCCGGTGAGTGACGATGTTATTCAAGGTGGCATTTCGTGCGAACTGGTTCACCTCGGTTCGCTGTATCACGACGATGTCATGGATGAATCTGCCACGCGACGCGGTGTCGACACCGTAAATGCTCGATGGGGCAATCTGCAAGCAATTTTGGCGGGCGACTTTTTGTTGGCCAAAGCCTCAGAAATCGCCGCTGCACTCGGCACCGAAGTTGCAACATTGTTGGCCCAGACAATTGGTCGCCTTTGCGAAGGTCAAATCGAAGAACTAACTAAGGCTTTTGATGTCTCGCGTTCGGTGCCATCATATTTAGTAAGCATCGAAGGTAAAACTGCTTCTTTGTTTTCAACCGCTGCCCGCACTGGAGCACTTGTGGCTGGTCATGATCGCACAGTTGTTGAGGCGTTGACGAATTACGGCACCGCTTACGGCATGGTGTTTCAAATTGTTGACGACATTTTAGATGTGATTGCTACCGACGCCGAACTCGGCAAACGAGCGGGGCATGACATGGAAGAAGGCATCTATACGCTGCCTGTTTTGTTGACGCTCAAGAGTGATTCGACAGATGCTCTTGAACTTCGCGACCTACTCGGACGAACGTTTTCGGGCAACGATCGTGATATGGCGTTATCGATCGTTCGCGCCAACACGGGCATCGCTCACGCGATTGAAACTGCTAGCGAATATGTAGCGATTGCCGAAAGCGAATGCGCCAAAATGCCTGCGTCGCAAGCGACAAATGCGTTACGCGAAGCACCCCGCGCCTTGCTCAACACCGCAATTCGCTGACAGCGACTAGCCGCTCGGTTTGGTGTAACTAAAAATAGTGACCCCAATGTCATCGGGTGCATGCAGAACTTCCATGCCAGGGCATGAAGAGTCAAGACGTGTGTCTCCGACAAAGTTAATTCGCGTATCATCATTCTGCGAGACCACAAATTTTGGGTTGAGTTTTGGCAGTCGGCGACAAGCCAATTCCCGAAGGTCTGCTGACACCAACGAATACTCCAAAGTATTCACACCCAGTCCATTTCGCATACCGGTGATGAGCTCGACTGTAGATGCATATTGATCGCCGAAATAAACGGAGTTATCGATATCGAGCTCGAATCTCTCAACGGCCGCAAGAACCGAAGTAACGACCTTGGTTTTGCTTTGATTCTCGAATGACCACTCAGCTCCACCGCCCGTCGCGCGCGGCCATTCGGTAGTTGGATCAGGTGCAATCAAAAGTGTGGCGATTGGTAGTACCAGAGTGATGGTAAGTGGTAACCGCACGATTATTTGAGCAACGGTAAATTTCTTGCCCGCGAAATAACCTGAATAGTAAAAAACTCCAGCGATTCCAAAAATGCAAAGTGTCACTGGAATGAAAAAGACTTGAATATGCGATGGCCACGAGCGACCCGTGTAATAGGGCATCGACAGAATTCCCCAAGTGCCAGCGAATATCGCAACTGCCGCTGATTTCAATAAATTCGTGTCGTTAGTTACTGAGATGCATTTCAGGCCGAGAATAAATCCTGCTGAAAGAATTGCAAAGACCAGTAAGTAAGTGCCGATAACTGGCATTGGTACATTCATGTAGCCACCACTGCCTTGGGCGCGAACCATTGCGGTCCACAGCCCAAGATCAAGTGGTGCAGACCGCAAAGCAAACGCTATGGCGATTAATCCAAGAGTTGTAAGAGACGATCCAAGAATCCAAAAAACCGATTGACGCTCAACATGATGCAGTCGGTAAAACGCCAAGATGATAATGATCGTCGCTACCACGGCGGGTGTACCGAATTCAAGGTTGTTCAGTGCCGTAATCGGTAACAGTGCGCCAAGAAGTACTTGGTTGGCGCGTTTATTTCTGCTCTCAAAAATTGAAATAACAAGAACTAAACCCAAAACAGACGGAAAGAATGTGCGTGAAGGAATCGAAAAGAATGATCCGACGATTGAACCCGCGATCTCGTCTTGTTTTTCGCCTTTCATCAGAATCAATGAACTTGTATAAAGCAAGATCAATGGATACGGAATTTTCTTAAAAATAGACTTTCCAATGCCAGCAATCAGCAAAATTTGACCGAGAGTCAGCACGAAGAGCCAAACTAGAACTCCGATCATGATCACTTCCGGCGAGAAACCCTTGAGTGCCAGCAATGGCCATCCGAGCATCGATGTGTATTGCGAAGCAAAATTGCCGAGCGGCGTGATACCAGTTATAGGTAAGAGCAACTCGTT
>JAQCDG010000006.1 GCA_027731085.1 Actinomycetota bacterium
CACGAAAAACCTGCAGAGTTTCCATTGCATAGACGATACTTGCCATATGGGATTCAACCCGACTCGCAAGCGCAACACCCGCCCGATTGACTATCTCATCGTCGCCGGCGCAATGTTCGCAATTGCCGCACTCGTGATCTGGGCATTCGTCGGCTAACTATCTTCGGCCAACGAAACGATTTATCAAATGCCAAAATCAATTTGGGACGGCCTCTACGGCGACATCGACGTCCGCCGTGTGCAACCCTACGAAGCGCTCAAGAGTTATATCTGCCCAGGCTGCAACCAAGAAATTGCCAAAGGCATTGGCCACTATGTTTGCGTGCCCGCCGAAGCACCAGACTTGCGCCGTCATTGGCACTACGCCTGCTGGGATCGCCGCGCCGCGAATTAAAACGCATCGCGCACAATTTCAATTTTCACCCCCAGCACAGACGCCACATCAAATCGCACACTGCTGTAATTGCACATCTCGCTTGCCAAATACTTTTTCGTCGCACTACGCAATTTTTTTTGCTTTGCATGCGTCACCGACTCAAGTGGCGAACCAAAATAATTTGAAGCTCGTGCCCGCACTTCGACTACGACAATTGTTTTAACCCCGCCAACCTGCGACACAGCGACGATGTCTAACTCACCTTCGCGACAGTGCCAGTTGCGGGCGACAATTTCGTGACCCTCGCGCTGATAGAAACTCGCGACCAAATCTTCTGCCCAACGGGCACGCGCCATGCGCACAACCGCGCGCTCGCGAGTTGTTAAACCACCCCGACTTACGCGTCTTGTGGCGGCAGTTCTTCGATGTTCAGGTCTTTGAAGCTCATCACGCGCACCCTCGGCACGAACCGGCTCTTGCGGTAAAGATCCCACACCCATGCGTCGCTCAGCGTTACCTCAAGTAGTGGTCGCGCACCCTCGGCGACGACCTTGACATCAACATTGTTGGCCAGATAAAACCGGCGATCAGTTTCAACCGCAAACTTAAATAGTTTGACGACGTCAGAATATTCTTGAGCTAATTGCAGTTCTCGCTCGGCCTCGAATTGTTCGAGATCGTCAGTGTTCAATGTGGATGCCGACTAAATCGCCTGGCAAAAAATCAAGAAAAATTATTGGTCTTCGCGAAGTTCGCGAACTTTGGCTGACTTACCAGTTCGCTCACGCAAGTAATTGAGTTTCGCACGACGCACATCGCCACGCTTGACGACTTCAAGTTTGGCCACCGACGGGCCGTGAATCGGAAATGTTCGCTCGACACCCACGCCATAGCTAAGTTTTCGAACCGTGTAACTCTCGGCGACGCCTGAGCCATAAACCGAAATGACGTTGCCCTGAAAAATCTGCACACGCTCTTTGCCGCTTTCAACGACGCGAACATGAACTTTTACTTCATCGCCAGGACCGACTTTTGGAATGTCAGTGCGAAGAGTTTGCTTATCGACGATGTCTGTAGGTTTCATAGAGGTCCTTCAGGATACGGCACACAAGGGATCTCTTCCAACAGCCTCTTTTCAACGTCACTCAAGCCACCACGCCGTTCTATGAGGTCGGGACGAAATCGCACGGTGCGATGCAACGCTTGCGCTCGTCTCCAGCGCTCGATCTTGGCGTGATCACCATTGCGCAAGACCTCGGGCACTTCCCATCCACGAAACTCTCCGGGTCGCGTGTAGTGCGGTTCTTCAAGCATTCGCGACACGCCAAAACTTTCTGACACGGGCGACTCATCGTTACCCATCGCACCTGGCAACAACCGTGTTGTCGCTTCAATCACCAAACACGCGGCAACTTCGCCACCACTCAAGACGACATCGCCGATCGAAATTTCGCCGTCAATCAAGTGTTCGACCACGCGATGATCGACGCCCTCGTATCGCCCGCACAACAAACTAAACCCCGCCGTCTTGATCAATTGGTCGGCAAACTCTTGATCAAATCGCCGACCGCCTGGCGACAGCAAAAACATCGGTCGTTGCGGTTGCACTGCTTCGACCGCTTTAAAAATTGGCTCTGGTCGAAACAACATGCCCGCGCCGCCGCCATAAAGTGCATCGTCAACACGGCGTGATTCGTCGCCGTAGTCACGCAAATCGTGGCAACGCAAATCTAAGAGAGATTCTTCGCGCGCCCGACCGAGCAAACTCTCGTTGCAAAATTCATCGACAAGTTTTGGAAAAATCGAAAACACATCAATGCGAAAAGCCGATTTCGTGTTCACTCGTCACCTTCGTTCAAGTCGAACAATCCTTGTGGTGGATCAATAGTGATGCGCTCTTTGGTTCGACTCACGACAAACACGATCGGCACTAGCGCGCCAGACTCGAGCTCAAGCAAAGCATGAGCCGGGTTGTCAATTACGGCGACACATTTGCCGTGATTAACACCCGAAAGATCTTCGACCTGCACGCCGATCAGTTCGTGCACCCACATCACGCTCGAATCTTCGATTGGTTCACCAAAAACATCGTTCTTACAAAGGCGCTCGGCCTTGTTGCGATCATCGACACCAGCAAAATGCATCAACCATGTCGTCGACTGACTTGGGCTCGACTTGCCTGAAACCAATTGACCGCGCGCGCTCGTCACGGTCATCCATTCGTTTTGAATGAAAAGTTTCGCCCCGGCACAGGTGCGTTCTGGGCGGTCGGTGAAAAATGAAACATATACATCGCCTTTAACCCCGTGTGGTCGCGTTACGCGACCAACATGCAACAAACCCTGTGGAGTCTGGGCGTCAGTCGTCGAGAAAGTCGACATCGACTTCGGCATTGTCACGCGATGCCGCAGCACGCACGACTGCGCGAATGCTTTGCGCTGTGCGGCCGCGACGACCAATAACTCGACCGAGGTCACCATCGGCGACGCGAACTTCAAGAATAATTTTGCCTTCGTCTTCAATCGCTTCGATCTTCACCGCATCTGGTGTGTCGACGATCGATTTGACGATGTGCGTCAATACCGAAGATGCAACTGGAGCGAGAGTTGCGTCGGCTGTCTGTGCGTCAGACATTATTTAGCAGGCTTCTTGGTCGCCTGAAACTCTGCCCATGTTCCAGCGATCTCAAGCAACTTGCGAACGCGTTCTGTTGGCAGAGCACCTTTTTGCAACCACGAAATCACTCGTGCACTGTCAACCTTGAGCGCCGAAGGCTCTTGCTGCGGCTGATATGTGCCGAGAATTTCAAGAAAGTTTGTGTCGCGCGCTGAACGAGTGTCGGCAGCAACGATTCGATAGTGAGGTCTCTTGGTTTTACCCACACGAGAGAGACGCAATTTTACTGACATGAATTTCCGATCTTTAAGCGAAATGGTTCAAACGAACCGACCATTGAGGCTACCGTGGCCCCAGCCGCGAGCCCAACGCCGCGGCCAAGTCGTCGGGCATGCCAGCGTCCTTTGAGCCCTTGCCGCGCTTGCCACCGAGAGCGCCCTTGCCCCCCATTTGCTTCATCATTTTCTTCATTTCGCTGAACTGCTTGACCAATCGATTGACATCAGCAACGGTCGTGCCCGAGCCCTTCGAGATGCGCACGCGGCGCGAGCCATCAATCAACTCGGGTCTGGCGCGCTCTTGGGGTGTCATCGAATAAATAATCGCTTCGGTGCGCTTCACCTGATCTTCTGGTATCTCCGCGTTCTTCATTTCTTTCGGGATGCCGGGCATCATGCCGATTACGCCCTGCAATGAACCCATCTTTTTGAGTTGCTGTAACTGCTCGAGAAAATCTTCAAGCGTAAATTCGCCTTCCAACATTTTGGCCGCAGTCGCCTCGGCTTTTTCTTTTTCGAAAACTTTTTCTGCCTGCTCAATGAGTGTGAGCATGTCGCCCATACCCAAAATACGACTCGCCATTCGATCTGGATGAAATTGTTCGAACGCATCGAGCTTTTCGCCAGTCGAGGCGAACGCGATCGGTTTGCCTAATACTTGTTTCACCGACAACGCCGCACCACCGCGAGCATCGCCATCGAGTTTCGACAAAATCACGCCATCAATCGACAGCGTTTCGTCGAACGACTTCGCAACCGTCACCGCATCTTGACCCGTCATCGCATCAATCACCAAAAAAGTAAACTTGGGTTGCACTGCTTGCGAAATTTCTTTTACTTGCTGCATCATCTCGGCGTCAATCGCCAATCGGCCAGCCGTGTCGACAATCAAAACATCTTTGCCAAGACGCTTGGCTTCAGCCAGACCAAGTTTCGCCGTCGTGACCGGGTCGCCTGGTTCTGAAAACACAGGCACATTTATCTGCGCACCCAACACACGCAACTGCTCGACTGCGGCTGGTCGTTGCAAGTCGGCGCCAACAAGCAAAGGTTGTCGCCCTTGCGATTTAAACCAACTCGCAAGTTTGGCCGCGTTGGTGGTCTTGCCCGAACCCTGCAACCCGGCCAGCAATACAACCGTCGGCGGATGCGTCGCGTAAGTAATTTTCAGCGTCTCGCCACCGAGCATCGCGACGAGCTCGTCGTTGACGATCTTTATGACTTGCTGACCAGGGTTTAGTGCAGTCGATGCCGTCGCGCCAACTGTGTTCATGCGAATTCGCTCAATCACATCGCGCACCACCGTGACATTGACATCGGCTTCAAGCAACGCCGTGCGCACTTCGGCCAGAACTTCAACTACATCGCTTTCGGTCAGTCGACCGCGGTTGCGCAGTCCTTTTAGAACACCGCCAAGCCGATCTGAGAGCGTTTCAAACATCGCAGGTCAGGTTATCTGTGAATTTTTACTCGTGATTTTTACTCGCGATTTTTATTCAAATAGCGCAGCAACAAACTCTGCCGCGTCGAAGGCGACCAAGTCGTCGATCGTTTCGCCAAGTCCGACAAGTTTGACCGGTATCTGCAATTCGGTTTCAATCGCAAACACAATGCCACCGCGTGCCGAGCCGTCAAGTTTCGTCAACACAACACCCGTGACGGCAGTCGCTTGAGCAAACTGCTTGGCCTGAGTCAAACCGTTCTGCCCGGTTGTTGCATCAATCACCAATAAAACTTCGGTCACCTTGCCACCGCCCTTGTCGGCAACACGACGAACTTTCGTCAGCTCTTCCATCAAGTTGATGTTGTTTTGCAACCGACCAGCAGTGTCGGCGAGCACTAAGTCAATATTTTTTGCCGTCGCCCGCGCGACACCATCGAACACAACCGAACTCGGGTCGCCACCTTCACTACCGCGCACAATCTCGGCACCCGAGCGTTGCGCCCAAGTTTCAAGTTGATCGCCAGCCGCCGCCCGAAATGTGTCGCCCGCCGCCATCAACACGGTGCGACCAAGTTTGCGTTGCTGCGCCGAAAGTTTGCCGATCGTCGTTGTCTTACCCGCGCCGTTAACGCCGACAACTAACCAAATATTCGGGGCGTTCAACGAACTGTCAAAATTCAACTCGCGCACGCTGTTTGAAAGTTGCGCGGTCATCTGGCTTTGCAGCGCCGCGCGCAAATCACTTGGCTGAATAATCTGTTTGGCCTTCACCAATTCGCGAAGCGGCGCCAGCACTCGCGTTGTCGTCGCCACGCCGAGATCGGCACGCAACAACGCTTCTTCAAGGTCATCCCAAGTTTCCTGAGTGATTGCGGATCGAGTCAGCGCGCTCGTCACGGCACCCGCGAACGACGAACGCACTTTGCCTAAGCGATCGCGCACCGTTGCCGGGCTCACTGGCGTGTTCGCTTGCGTGCTCACTGGTGTTGGCGCAACAACTTGCCCAGATCGGCGTCGACCAACAACGACGACACCCACACCAAACACGATCACCAGCGCAGCCAGTGCCAACAAAATAGTCGGCACTGTTTCAGCAGCAAATTGTGGCGCGAAAATTTCGAGCGCAAACATAAATAATTTTATGCCGACTGTGCGGTGACGCGCTCCACGACGACTCGCGAAGAACCACCGGACTGCATCGTCACACCCAGCAACGAGTCACCGGCTTCCATCGTGCGCTTTTGGTGGCTAACAATCAAAAGTTGGGCCTCTTGTCTGAATTCATGCACGAGCGCCAAAAATCGATGCAAGTTCACATCGTCGAGCGACGCTTCAACTTCGTCCATCACGTAAAACGGCGAAGGACGACTGCGGAACACTGCGAACAAATACGCCAACGCGGTCAACGAGCGCTCGCCACCAGAAAGCAACGACAATTTTTTGACATTCTTGCCGCTCGGCTTGGCTTCGACTTCGATACCCGTGTTCAACAAATCGTCGGGGTTGGTCAGCGTCAAGCGACCAGTGCCTCCCGGAAACAACATCGCAAACAACTTCGTGAAATTGTCGCGCACGTCTGCATATGCGGCGGCGAAATTACTCTGAATCTCTTGGTCGACTTGTTTGATCACTTTCATCAACTCACGACGCGAGTTCTTGACATCTTCAAGTTGCTCTTCTAAAAATGTGTTGCGCAATTGCAATTCGGTGAACTCTTCAAGAGCCAACGGATTAATCGGGCCCATCAACCGCAGTTCGCGCTCAAGTTCTCGTTGCCGCGCCAACGGGTTGGTGCCCTCTGGCAACTCTGGCAATGGCGTGTCGATCGCCCGTTGCGGCTCGACCTCAAGGTCACGCCGCAATGTTTCGATCGCGCCTTCAAGCCGAACTTTGACCTCAGATTCTTCGAGTTCAACGCGACGGTTGCGTTCGCGCTGACCTTCAAGTTGCTTTTCGATCTCTGAGCGTTCGCGACGAGCCTCATCAAGTCGGTGCGAAATCTCACGAACTTCGCTGCTCTGTTTGCGACGCAATTCTTGCAATTCGATCTGTCGAGTTTCAAGCGTGCGCACATGACCTTCGACGATGCTCGACAGCCGCACGACTGCGCCCAATACGGTTTCAACGCGACTGCGTTGATCAGACGCGGCGCTTCGCGCGCCTTGGTCGGCTTGCAATCGCGATTCAAGTTCTGCCAATCGCGCGTCAACAAGACCTTTACGCTCGCGCAAACCGGCCGACTTGGCATCAAACTCGCGGCGACGCGCGACAACAGACGTCGCACGACTATCGATGTCAACTTGAGTCGAACGCACACCAGCAAGTCGTTCGCGCACACTGGCAACTTCAACTCGGCGCAAGTTCAAGGCCGACTCGGCTTGGGTCAACGCAGCCGCGCTGGCTATCGTTCGCGCCTCTGCACGCTCGAGAGCCGCCAAAGTCACCGCGTTTGGCCCGACACGCATCGAAGTTGTCGCTAGTCGGTCACCTTTGCTCGTGACAACGACAACATCTGGTCGTTCGAGCACGATGTCAATGCCACGCTCAAACAAATCGACAAACACCACTCGCGCCAACAACGCATCAAGCAATGAGTTCACTGCACTGGCTGTTGCGCCGGCTTTTGCTCGCACAAACGATCGCAACGAGGACGCACCTTGCACAGCCACTGGCGCAATTTTTGTCGTCCAATCACCCAATGAAACAACAGCGCCCATCGCATCAGATTTTTGCAATTTGGCAAGCGCATCGCGCGCGCTAGCCGTGTCTGTCATCACCATGGCATTCAGCGCATCAGACAAACCTGCGTGCACTGCCGACTGCCAGTCAGAATCAATCTCGATTAAATCGCCGAGCGCACCGAGCGCACCAGTCGTGTTTGCGAGTTCACCAAAACTTGAAGCATTCGCCGCGACTGATGCGCGCAGCGTTTCAACTCGAGCACTATCGCCGGCAGAGGCTGCAACAGCCTTGGCATAACTTGCCGTCGCCGCGTCGAGTGCAGACTCGGCATCGCGCACAGCCTGTTGTGCCGACTGAGCATCTTGTGCTTGATCGGCAATCAATGCCGCTTCGTCACGGGCTAGTTCAATTTCTTGTTGAGCCAAGTCTGACAAAGCCGCCGAAACACGCTCAAGTTCTTCGCGCGCCGCCGCCGCATCGGCTTCAAGCGAGGCAATAACACCAGAGTCGGCCAACTGACCACGATCTCGCTCAACCGATCGGCGACGCTCTGCCAACACTGCGATTTGACCACGCGCTCGACCCAATAATTGTTCGACTCGCACCAAATCATCGCTTGTGCCCGACTCGCCTCTTGCTGTCAACTCGGCCTCATCGGCCATGACTGCAGTGTCGAGACTCGCAAGTCTGGCGCGCAAAGTTTTTTCGCTCGCCTCGCCCTCAACTTTGCTTACAGCCGAATTTTCTAGTCGCGAGCGTAACGCCGCAATCTCACGACCCGAAATATAGAGCTGCAGTGTTCGCAATTCTGTAGCGACAGCACCGTGTCGTCGTGCAGCATCGGCTTGCCTCTCAAGTGGTCGCAATTGTCGACGCACTTCACGCAACAAATCTTGTGCCCGCAACAAATTCGCCTCGGTGCCTTCAAGGCGCCGCTCGGCTTTTTCTTTGCGCTTGCGATGCTTGAGCACACCCGATGCTTCTTCGATTATCGCTCGACGCTCTTCTGGTCGCGCGTTCAAAACCGCGTCGATTTGTCCTTGACTGACAATTACGTGTTGCTGACGACCCACGCCTGCATCAGAAAGCAGATCTTGCACATCTAACAACCGACAACTAATGCCGTTGATTGCATATTCGCTCTCACCGCTGCGAAACAAAGTTCGACTCACGCTGACTTCAGAAAACTCAATCGGCAACAAGCCCGCCGAGTTATCGATCGTCAACACCACTTCGGCACGACCTAAGGCGGGGCGTTTCGATGTGCCTGCGAAAATCACATCATCCATTTTTTGACTGCGCACCGAACTTGGCGCTTGGGCACCCAGAACCCAGGCAATCGCATCAACAACATTGGATTTTCCCGAACCGTTCGGGCCAACCACGACGGTCACGCCCGGCTCAAGCTCCATCACCGTTGTGTCGGCGAACGACTTGAAGCCTTTAAGTGTTAATGACTTAAGAAACATCTCAGACGCCGAGATTACTTCATCTTTCAACGCCAAACTTGAAATTCAGTGTTGACACGCCGAGCAATAACAAGTCGTTCGACCCGCCACGATGGTCATCAAAATTCGACCTTTTCCACAGCTCAAACACGGCAAACCGCCACGACCATAAACGCGATGTTCGTCTTGAAAACTGCCCGTTTGCCCCTCTAAATCAACATATTGTGTGTCTTTCAGCGTGCTGCCACCTGCCGCCACTGCGTTGTTCAAAACTTCGACAATCGCCGAGTGCAGCCGGGTCAAAGTCGCGTTATTCAATCTGTCGGGCAAACGATCAGGTCGCAATTTGGCGAGATGCAAAATTTCGTCGGCATAAATATTGCCGATTCCGGCAACAAAATGTTGATTCAACAGCAATGCTTTCAAGTTGCCGCGTCGCTTCTTGAACAACTCGCGCAGAATCTCCGGGGTAAATTCATCGGTCAACGGGTCGACACCCAACTTCGCCAAATCGGGCATCTGCGTTTTTAACTTGTCAGGATCAAACACGACGACTTCGCCAAAAGTCCGCGGGTCGACAAACCACAATTCGCTTTCAATAGTCTCGGCGTTGGCCAGATGCATCACCACATGGGTGTGAGGTGGTCGGGCGGCGCCAGGGTCGGCGATTATCAGCCTTCCGCTCATGCGCAGATGCATCATCAGTTTTTGCCCCGAGTCAAGGTCGCACAACAGATATTTGCCGCGACGCGTCGCTGAAATTATTTTCACACCCGTCAAGCCATCGATCAACGCTTCGCGACTGGTGCGCCGCACGGTTCGTTCACGACCTACTTCGACTTTCAACACTTTGCGACCGACAACACTTTGTTGCAGTCCGCGTCTAACCGTTTCGACTTCTGGCAGTTCTGGCATCTGGGTCGCCGAGTTTCGTTGTAAATCTGTAACGCGATTTTAAGTTGATTGCAAATTGGCGCAGGCTTGTTGTGCCGCTTGTTCTTCGGCCGCTTTCTTTGAGCGACCCGAACCACTGCCCAACATCTCGTCACCCAAAAAAACTTCGGCAAAAAACATCTTGGCGTGATCTGGGCCTTCGTCGCTGACACGATATTCGGGCATCGGGCGCTCTAAGCGTGCCGAAAGTTCTTGCAATTGCGACTTGGCATCGAGCTGTTTCAGCGCCGTCAATGCCTCGTCAATCGAATCAGTCAGCAACCTCGCGGCAACTTCATAGGCGCGTTGCGAATCTGAATCTAGATACACCGCACCAAAAACTGCTTCGAGCGCATTCGCCAAAATCGAAGTCTTGGTTCGCCCGCCTCCGGCCTCTTCGCCCCGCCCGAGCATCACATACTCGCCCAAACCTAATTTGATCGCCTCACGCGATAGAGCCGTCGAGTTGACAACGATCTTGCGCAAATCAGTGAGTTTGCCCTCATCGAAATCTGGGTGGCGCCGAAACATCACATCGGCGACGACAAATCCGATCAACGAATCACCCAAGAACTCGAGTCGCTCATTTGATTCGAAACCTTCATTCTCGGCTGTCCACGAACTGTGGCGCATCGCTGTTTCGAGCAAGGCGATATTCGAAAACTCGTACTCGATTTTTGCCGAGAGATTTTCTAATGACTCAGGCACGATTTTATTGTTGCACGGCTTGGCGAATTTTGCCGACCATGTCAACTTCAACCATTTCGGCCGCCACCTTGATGCCGTTCAACATCGCCCGCGAACCAGACGAGCCGTGCGAAATTATGCACACGCCATCGACGCCGAGCAAGATCGCACCGCCATATGTGTCAGGGTCAAAAGTTGAATACAAACTCAAGAGTGCAGGCATGAGGCCATCAGCATGTTCTTTATATTCAGGTGCACTAATCGCGGCGAACAATGCTTTGACTACGCCGCGCATCGTGCCCTCTAATGTTTTCAAGGCCACATTGCCCGTGAAGCCGTCGGTCACGACGACATCAACTTTGTCAGTCATGATGTCACGACCTTCGACATTGCCGATGAAATTCAAATTCTTGGCATTCGAAAACATTTCATACGCCTGTTTGCGCAATGTGTCACCTTTGCCAGGCTCTTCACCGATCGACAACAACCCAACGCGCGGGTTCTTGATACCAAAACGAACGTCGGCATAAACGCTGCCCATTAATCCAAATTGCACCAAATACTCTGGTTCGACTTCGGCGTTTGCTCCCGCATCAAGCAACACGGTCGGTGTCGTGCCAGGTGCAGGTATCGGCGTGGCGATCGCCGGTCGCTTCACGCCATCAATGCGACCCATACGCAACAACGCCGACGCCATCGTCGCACCGGTGTTGCCCGCCGAAATCATTGCGCTCGCCTTGCCGTCACGCACTGCTTCAGCGGCACGCACAAGTGTCGAATCTTTTTTGTTGCGCACCGAACTCGCGGCGTCTTCGTGCATCTCAATAACTTCGCTCGCCTCAATTAACTCAAAGCCTTCGCGACCCGCCAAGTCTCGCGGACCAACGAGGATTACATTGATGCCCGCAGCAACAGCCTCGCGCGCGCCGGCAATTATTTCGCCCGGTGCTTTGTCGCCCCCAAGGGCATCAACGGCAATGGGCAGCATCGTTACAACAAACGACGCGAAAGACCGAAATTAACTCGCGTCGACGTTAACCGCGACGCGACCCTTATACCAACCGCATGAACCACAAACTGTGTGCGGACGCTTGGCGGTGCCACATCGTGGGCAAGTGCTCGAGGTTGGCGACTTGAGTTTCCAGTTCGCAGCCTGACGCATGCGACCCTTGGATTTAGATTTCTTTTTCTTTGGAACTGCCATCGCGAACTCGGCTTTCGTAAATTCTGAACTGACTAAAAAATTCGTTAATAGAACGAACCAAAAGACTATCTAGAATTGGCTCGTTTTACACAGCCGTCATTGGTTTTCATCGGTTTTTAGCGCATCCAACACGGCCCATCGCTCATCGCGCACCTCGCGCGAACAAGCGCATGGCGCCGACTGCAAATCAGCACCACACTGCGGGCAAAGCCCTGGGCAGTCGGCGCGACACAACGGCGCAAGAGGCACGGCTAACAAGACATTTTCGCGTGTCATTTCAAGCAGATCTAACTGCTCACCAGTTATCGGATACGCATCAGGGTCGCTAATCACCGCTTGATATAACTCTTGCACTTCAACTTGCGCACGACCCGTCAGCAGTCGCAAGCATCGTCGACATTCGCAACGCCAGTCGGCTTGCAGCGTGCCGTGCACAACAATGCCGTCGGTCAACGCCTCAAGAGTCAGACCCACATCAACTTTTGATCCTGCGACTATTCGCTCGTCGGCAAAATCAAATTCGCCGACGTCGATCTGTCGATCTACCTCACGAATACTGCCCGCGCGCCGAAGCAACTCGGCGATGTTAATTAAAAGTGGCGAAGCCAAAATTCGATTTAAAATTCTTCGTCTTGATCAAACAAACCGCTAGCCGTATCGTCAAGAGAAACTTCGTGCGCAGGTTGTTGGGCAACAAGCGACAATCGAGCCCGACCCTCGGCAACAGTTTTCGTCAGGCGGTCGAGCAAAATTTCAAAACTTCCAAGGCGACGATCCAGATAGTCTTCAGTCTCACTCTTCAGTCGACGCGAGTCGTCGTTCGCCGCTTCGATTACTTGGCGTGCTCGCGCCTCAGACGCGCGCACAACTTCGGTGCGTTGCACCATGCGCTCAGCCTGGACTCGTGCGGCTTCTAAAATTTCGTCGGCTTCTCGCTGAGTCTTCGCCAAAAAATCTGCGCGTTCTTTCAACATCCATCGTGCTTCGCGAATCTCGACGGGCAAACTGTCGAGCGCGTCCTGCAATGTCGCCAAGACTTCTTCACGATTAATTTTTGGAGCGCTCGAAAGCGGCGCATTTGGCGCACTCGAAATCGCACCGATCGCCTCGGTGATGAACGCCTCTGAGTCACCAAGTTCGACTGGCACCGTCTCGCCGTCGAACGAATCTACGACCTTGTCGTAGTTTTCGACGTCATCAAACTCGTCAGTCGGCATATATCCCCCTACTTCTTAACTTTAGTAATTGCATCGTTGACGACAGATGGCACAAGCGCCGAAACATTGCCACCGTTCTGGGCGATGTCACGCACATATCGACTGCTGATAAACGAAAACTGCGGCTGAGCAATCAGCAGAACAGTTTCAACCGAACCGACAATCCGATTCGTGTCGGCCATCTGCACTTCAGCATCGAAATCAGCGGCATTGCGCACGCTTTTGACAATGAAATCGGCGCCAAACTTCGCGGCGGCATCAACCGCCAAACCCGCTGCCGCATTCACCGACACACCTTTGATATCGCGCGTTGCGGCCTTGGCCAATTCGACACGCTCGGTCACCGAAAACATGCCGACTGGTTTTTCTGGGTTGTGCATCACGACAACGACGACCTCGCCGAATAAACCCGCCGCTTGTCGAACAATGTCGACATGCCCAAGGTGAATTGGGTCGAAACTTCCGGGGAACATCGCTTTCATCGCATCCCCTACGGTACTCGCCTTAAATACGTCACGTGGGTGCGCCCATATCGTTTGGTTCGCGTTGACTCCCAGCCTGAAACACCCGCAATTTCTCGGCTACTTTCAGCCACAACTAGCGGCGCCGAAATTTGGTCGAGCAATTGTTGCCATTTCGCGAAGTCATATGGCGGATCAGCCAACACGAAGTCAATATCCGTGTATCGCGCAAGACCAGAGATCGCATCGCCGCGCACAACCGTCGTGCGACTAGTCAGATCTAGTTTTTTGATGTTGTCTTGCAGACTTGCCAAAGCATCTTTGTCGCGCTCGATAAATGTGCAATGTGCAGCACCACGCGACAAAGCTTCAATTCCGAGCGCGCCCGACCCAGCAAACAGATCTAAAATTCGGGCACCAATAATTACGTCCATGCTGGTTAACGCGTTGAAAATCGCTTCTCGCGCCATATCAGTCGTCGGTCGTGTCGTGTCACCAACTGGAGCGACAATTTTTCGACCACGCAATTCTCCAGCCACAATTCGCATGCGTTCACGCTATTGCCGTAACTGACTCGTTTAAGTCACCAATAGTTTGTCGCATTAGTGGTTGAATTAAGCGGTGAGCAACAACTCGTACGATTCAAGCGATTCAGACGAGTTTGCCTCAGGTCGCGCCGAAGTACCATCTGAGTCGATTGTCTGCGTCGATTGCGGAGGACGCGCCCACCTGCTGACTCATCCACCCGAAGACGGCATCTGGCAAATCGGCGAAGTCGTCGCGTATCGATGCAGCGACTGCCGTGATCGCTGGGACATTGTGCTCGCCCCTGACGGGCAATAAGACCGTCTAATTTTTAAACAGAAACTCTTCTTCGTCTGGCGTCAATAGCAAATCAATTTCATCGCGAATCTCTTTGTGAATTTTTAGAGTTGGATCAGTGGCGATGATCTCGGTCGCCGCTGCCCGCGCCAACTCGATCAAATCTCGATCGCGACGCAACGAAGCGAGTTTCAAATCACTTCTGCCTTTTTGGGCTGTGTTCATGATCGTGCCCTCGCCTCGCAATTCAAGATCAACTTCGGCCAGATAGAAACCATCAGTCGACTCGACCAATGCATCGACTCGCGGTGAAGAAACCTCTGGGTTGCTCGTGACTAGCCAGCATCGTGATGCGATAACACCACGACCGACGCGACCGCGAAGTTGATGCAACTGCGCGATACCGAATCGATCGGCGTCAAGCACGATCATGCACGTCGCATTCGGCACGTCGACACCGACTTCGATAACAGTTGTCGCGACCAAAACATCCAGCTGTCGATCCCGAAATTTGGTCATTGTCTCGTCTTTTTCGTTCGATGACATTCGTCCGTGCAACAAACCCAGTTTCAACCCTTTCAATTCGGTCTTGGCGAGAAGCTTGAAAGTGTCCTCTGCAGATGCAACCTGCAACTTGTCGCTTTCTTCGATTAACGGGCAAACAACAAACGTCTGCTGCCCTTGGGCGATCGCATCGCGTACCTCAGACCACATCTTCGATTCAGATTTTTCGCCGGCAACCCATGCAGTTTTGATCGGCGTTCGACCCGGCGGCATTTCGTCGAGCACGCTGACATCAAGATCGCCATAAACCGTCATCGCCGCAGTTCGCGGTATCGGCGTCGCCGTCATCACCAAAACATCAGGCGAAGTCGCGACGTATGTTTCAGCTTTAGCGCCTTTCACACTGTTCGACCCTTTGTTGCGCAACGCCGCCCGTTGTTCAACACCAAAGCGATGTTGCTCGTCGATCACGACAACGCCAAGCGAAGCAAATTCAACGCCGTCTTGAATCAACGCATGCGTGCCAATCAAAATGTCGATACCGCCGTTTGCTAAATCGCGCAACAATTCGCGACGACGCTCGCTGGTTATGCGACTTGTCAACAATTCGACGCGCAACTGTCGGTCACCGAAAAGATTGTCGTCGTCTGGCACGAGCAATCCCTCAAGAAGTTTTTTTACGCCGGCAAAATGTTGCTCTGCCAAAACTTCTGTCGGTGCCATCAGCGCACCTTGATGCCGACCCTGCACGGCCGCCAACATCGCCGAAACTGCAACCACGGTTTTACCGCTACCGACATCGCCTTGCAGCAATCGATGCATCGGGTGCGGCGCCGCCAAATCGCCATCGATCTCGTTGATCACACGTTGCTGCGCGCTAGTTATTGCGAACGGCAACGCGGCAATGAACCGTTGTTGCAACTTTCCGCCGACTTTGTGACGAATACCTGTGTTGTCGAGTTCAAATGCTCGCTTGCGACCGACCAACACAACTTGCACTCGCAATAATTCGTCAAACGCCAATCGTCGGCGTGCATTTTGTTTGGCGACCATCGAATCAGGAAAATGGATCGACCACAGCGCACTCGTTCGATCGGCAAGTTCAAGTCGCTCAAGCAAATCGCTCGGCAACGGATCAGAAATGCCGCGCTCGCGACAGCGCTCGAGGGCATTCTCAACCCAAGTTGCGAGCTCCCAGGTTGAAACCTGCACCTTTTCGCTCTGCGGATAGATCGGCACGATGCGCCCGGTGCGGTCGCCGATCAAATCAACGAGCGGGTTGCTCATCTGCAAAACGCCGCGATAGAGATCGGGCTTGCCAAACATCGCAACTTGCGAGCCGACTTTGAGTTGTCGCTCACGCCAAGGCTGATTGAAAAACACGGCAGTCAGTCGCCCCGACTCATCGCCAACTTGCACATTGACGATCGTCTTGCGATTCTTGGTCGTAAATTTAGAAACTTTGCGAACCTCGACAATCACCAACGCTTCTTGTCCCGCGACAAGATCGCTAACTCGAGCTTCGTTGGTGCGATCGACCCATTTGCGTGGATAATTCGTCAACAACTCAAGCACATTGTTTATGCCATATTCGGCGAGCGCGGCTTTGCGTTTTTCGCCGACACCCTTCAGAACTTCAACGTCGATTGCGGCGAGATCGCGCAAGGTGATTTTGCCCGTCATGCGGGTCTCGTTTTATTCAACACCAAATAAATATGGGTACAGAGGCTGACCACCAAAGTGCACCTCGCACGAAATATGCGGATGCACCTGCCCCACATGCGCCACGAGCGCGTCGGTGGCTTGCGAAGTCGCGTCGCTTCCCGTGATGATCGTCAGCAGTTCGCGCTGCGGCGTAATTAGTTTTGCCAACAAGTCATGGCACACCGCATCGAGCGTCGCGGCAACTGCCACAACACCGTCACCGCGCACCAAGCCAATGAAGTCGCCCGCCTTAACTGGCCCCACATCAGAGTTCGTGTCGCGAATTGCTTGCGTCACTTCGCCAGTCGCCACAGAACTTGCTGCACGCGACATCTGCGAACCGTTATGTTCGGCCGACGCCTCGGGGTCGTAAGCGACTAGCGCCGCCAAAGCCTCGGGCATCGAACATGTCGGCACGACGCGCACATCTTTTTTGGTCAACTCGTCAATTTTGTTGGCAACTGCAACGATGTTTTTGTTGTTCGGCAAAATCACAACTTGTGTGGCGTTCATGTTCTCGACCGCGTCGAGCAATTCTTGTGTCGAAGGATTCATCGTTTGACCGCCCGTCACGACACCGTGCACGCCCATTTGTCCGAACAATTCGGCCAAACCGTCACCACTAGCAACAGCGACGACCGCGCAAGTCACTGGCGGCAGAGCCGATTGTGTGGCGCCGTGTCGGCCACTCGCAGTATTGCTAAGCGTTCCGCTCGGCGCACCAAGACTCGCCTCGCGTTGAGCGTGCACTGACTCGCCCACGGTGGCAACTTCTTCGAACAAATCTGTGACACGAATTTTTGATGGCCGACCGCCCACAATTAGTGGCACTTCTACTGCTGCGCCAATGTCGTTGGTATGAATATGACAGTTGTAAATGCCGTCTCCCCCGACAACAACTATCGAGTCACCAATTTCTCCCCATGCGTTTTTAAACTTTTTAAGTTTTGTGTCGTCGAGGTCAAGCAAGAACATGACTTCATAGCGCAATTCACTGACATCAACGCTGCCATCAGTCGCGTGACGCAACGCCACTTTTTCGAGTTGCTCGGCTGACGGACCATCGTCATAAATCGGCTCGGGCAACGGTTCACCGTCGACAACATGCAACGCCGAATCAAGCAACAACATAAAACCTGCTCCGCCAGCGTCAACAACGCCAGCATCTTTTAACACCGGCAACAACTCAGGCGTATTGTCGAGTGCCTTTTGGCCAGCCGCACGAGCAACACGCAACATCGCCGCCAATGTTGCGCCATCATTGGCCGCACGTTGCGCCGCATCTGCAGTTTCACGCACAACAGTCAAAATCGTGCCTTCAATCGGTTTGAGCACTGCTTCATACGCGGCGGCCGATGCTGCCTTCAACGCTTCTGCCACGCGCGGCGCACCAGAACTCTTCGCAGTTTTCAATGTCGATGACAAGCCGCGCAAAATCTGACTCAAGATCACGCCGCTATTGCCGCGAGCTCCCATCAACGAACCGTGACTGATTGCTTCACATGTCGTTTCAAGTTCAGGAGATGCACCGTCAAGTTCGGCAACGACCGCATCAAGAGTGCGAGACATATTCGTGCCCGTGTCGCCATCAGGTACCGGATAAACATTCAGACGGTTGATACCGCCGGCATGGCGCTTCATCGTGTCGCGGAAGGCAATCACGGTGTGACGCAGGGCATCCGCCCCAAATTCTTCAAGAACTGCCACATCGCAAGGCTACTAAGGCTTCATGTCATGCGACCCAGAACCTCGCGGCGAATAGCAATTATCCCAGACTGGCAAGTATCTTTTTAGGTGTGCAAGGCGTGATCAAGGCATACGACCCGTCATCGGGAGACGGCGTGGTGATTCGCGATACGGATATGAGCGAATACAACATTGCTGCCGACGCTTTAGAGGGATCAATTTTTCGTATGTTGCGCCAAGGTCAGCGCGTTTTGTTCTCGCTCAACACAGCTGGTCACGCGACAAAAATTCGTCTCGGTTCTGAACGCGACATGGAAACACCCGGCGCATAACGCGCAACTCGTATGGCCAGCAAAAGTTCGAATGCACGGTTGAACGCTTGGGTCACGCAGTGGGCGGCGATTCTTCAACCCGAAAATGTTTATTGGTGTGATGGATCACAGAACGAATACGACCAGCTCTGTCGCGAACTAGTTAAGTCGGGTACTTTCACCAAACTCGACGATGCCAAACGCCCAAATTCTTTTTGGGCGCACTCAGACCCGGGTGATGTCGCGCGAGTCGAAGATCGCACATTCATCTGCTCGACTAACAAAATTGACGCCGGGCCAAACAACAATTGGCGCGAACCAAACGAGATGCGCACAGAGATGCGCACGCTCTACACGGGCGCAATGCGCGGTCGCACACTTTATGTAGTTCCGTTTTCGATGGGGCCACTCGGCTCGCCGATCGCCCACATCGGCGTGCAACTCACCGATAGTGCATATGTCGCCGTCAGCATGCGAATCATGACACGCATGGGCCAAGGCGCGCTCGATGCACTCGGCAACAACGATTGGGTGCAATGTTTACATTCGGTCGGCGCGCCACTTGTCAACGGCGCAAAAGATTCGCCATGGCCGTGCAACCCCGACAACAAATACATCGTGCACTTCCCCGAAACGCGCGAAATCATGAGTTACGGTTCGGGTTACGGCGGCAACGCTCTGCTCGGCAAAAAATGTTTTGCTTTGCGCATCGCTTCGGTGATGGCTCGCGACGATGGCTGGCTCGCCGAACACATGTTGATTTTGAAACTCACGAACCCGAAAGGCGAATTCAAATACATCGCCGCGGCGTTTCCGTCGGCGTGCGGCAAAACAAATTTGGCAATGCTCGTGCCGACTATTAAGGGCTGGAAAGCCGAGACAATCGGCGACGACATTTGTTGGATGAAGTTCGGCAAAGATGGTCAGCTCTATGCGATCAACCCCGAGGCCGGCTTTTTCGGCGTTGCACCCGGCACGGGTTACGACACGAACGCCAACGCAATGCACACGCTGAACGCCAACTGCATTTTCACCAATACGGCCCTGACATCAGACGGCGACGTGTGGTGGGAAGGCATGTCCGATACGAAACCTGCGCGCGCCACCGACTGGCACAACAACGCCTGGACACCCGAGAGCGAGACCCTGGCGGCGCACCCGAACGCGAGGTTCACCGCGCCCGCAAGTCAATGTCCGTCGATTGCCCCTGAATGGCAAGACCCGAGCGGCGTGCCAATCTCGGCGATTTTGTTTGGCGGTCGTCGACGCGTGACGCAAGCATTCGACTGGGACCACGGAGTTTTTCTCGGCTCGATCATGGCCAGCGAAACAACTGCGGCTGCTGGCGGCGCTGTCGGCAAATTACGTTTCGACCCGATGGCGATGTTGCCGTTCTGTGGCTACAACATGGCAGATTATTTCGCGCACTGGTTGTCGCTTGGCGCAAAAACTTCTGCGGCGAAACTTCCGCAAATATTTTTCGTCAACTGGTTTAGACGCGACAATGACGGCCGATTCTTGTGGCCCGGCTACGGCGAAAATAGTCGCGTGCTCAAATGGGTTTTCGAGCGCCTCACGGGCAACGCCTCGGCAGATAAAACTGCGATCGGTTTTCTGCCAGCGGCAAATTCGTTAGATGTCAGCGGTCTGAACATCGGCACTGCTGAACTTGAAGCGATCACTTCGCTCGATGCTGCTGGTTGGCGCGACGCCGTGCCGCAAATTCGCGAGCACTACGCAATTTTCGGCGATCGCCTGCCCGCCAAGTTGCACGACTCGCTGAATTCGCTCGAGTCAGCCCTCGCCTAGATTTTTCTAGCCGGCTTGCCCGACCAGCATCGCCCGAATTCCAAGTCCCATAATAAAAAGCCCGCCAAAGCCGTAAAGCAAATACATCTTGCTCTTGAGTTGCGCGCGATACGAATAGATAATTGCGATCGCGATGATCGCCACGAAACCATAGAACGCATGAAACGCGGGATACTCGATCTTGTCGCGATTAACTACCGCGACGCCGAGCACCACTTGCACAAAAACTGACACTTGAGCGATACCCGTGAACCACCACAACGCTCGACTACGCAACGCAACATTTTTGTGCGCAACCAACGCCCAAACACCCGCCAAACCATTGCCGACAATCATGATCCACGACCACGAAATGTGCACCTCGAGCAAACTCGCCCCAATCAAACTATTCATTTGCCCCTAATCTATATGAACATGGTTCAAAAATTCAGGACTGAACTGACTGAACCTCAGTTGAAACGTTTAGTTGAAGCGATCAACCATCTTGATGGTGCGCGAGTTTTGCTCACTGGTGGCACAGGCTTTGTCGGTAAATGGCTTATCGAAACTGCACATCTTGCGTGCAGCAATGGTGCCACGAATTTTGAAATCATCGTGCCAACTCGTGATCCTTTGGCACCACACGTCCTAGAAACAAGAGAAATCGGTTTCAAGGATCTTTCACTAATCGAAGGTCACTTGTTAACCGACAATCTTAATATCGGCAAAGTTGATGCGATTATTCATGCTGCTACCCCAGCATCGGCAAAACTCAACGAGTCAAACCCTGCTGAAATGACCCGAATTAATACTCAGTCAATGCAATCGGCATTAAAGTTTGCAAAACACAGGATTCCTTTTCTATTTACCTCCTCTGGCGCCGTTTATGGCAACCAACCTCAATCTGTCACTCACATTTCAGAAATGCAAGATCAGCCATACGGCGAACTAACTAGTGCGTACGCCAAAGGCAAGCAACTTGCAGAGTTGATGTGCATGCAGGCAGGTGAAGCTGGCGCCTGCGCACCAATAGTTGCCAGGCTTTTTGCTTTCAGCGGTCACCACCTGCCACGTGACACACATTTCGCGATCGGCAACTTCGTACAAAATGTGCTTGACCACAAGCCAATTCTCATCAGCGGCGACGGCTCGCCACGTCGCTCATATCTTTATGGCGCCGATATGGCAATTTGGTTATGGTCTGCCTTAGCGAAGAAGAACTCTCTATACCCCCTTCACATCGGATCGGAGCACTCAGTATCAATTCTTGAACTCGCCCAAGCAGTTGCGCGGGTTTCAGCGATTGAATTGAACTTCGTTCCCGAAATCAAAGTTGCAAACACATCTGCCAACCCGAAAAAGTTTCATCAATACGTTCCAGCCAACAGCATCACAAAGTCGCAACTCGATGTTCAAGAATGGACAACCCTCGAAACTGGCATCTCACTTATGATGAGGGATACTCTGCGCTAATTCTGTTTGTTCAAAATTTTCCAACGCGCTTCAAGCATGTCGATTCGCTTTGCATCTTCACGCTCAATAGTGCCGTAATAATCCCGTTTATTCATTAGCCACAGCATCTCAAAGTGAACCGCATTCAGAAGCCCACCTTCGATCTTTTCGAGTTGAATGGCAGCACCGTCGAAAACAACCTTGCGGGTTTCAAATCTCGTTAGCAATACTTTCTGAACCCGTCGCAAACAATCAATCGAATCACGCGAAACTCCACCCCCAACCACTAGTTGCAAACCTATCTTTTTGCAGATCTCAGCAGTCGCCATTACAGAATCCATGACTTTGTCGCCATTGATACTGTCGCGGTCGAGGCCAATCGAGCCAGAAAAATCAACCCTTCCAAAAACCATCCCCTGTACACCGTTTTTTGCCTTTGAAACTTCTGCCAACTTCTGACAGTTTTCGTAAGCAGTAATCGTCTCAACATTGAATAAGAAATCTGTATCTTGCTGCTCGTCGACTGAATAAACCTGATTTTTTGCTGCAATATATTTTGAAAGTGCGTAAGTTGATTCGACCATTGGTGCAACTATGTAGCGAACCCCGATTTGTTTGGCCTCGAGCAAATCTCTAATGGCTTCGCAACCACCAACCTTCACCGTCAAGTCAAGGTTCGCACGATGGGCGATCTCCATCAACCGCAACAGTTCTTCCATACGAGTGCCTTCAGCCTCAAATTCGGCTTTTACAGAAACATACCCAAATAGGTCTTTGCCCTTGCGCAAGATCTCGACCATTTCACGCTCTGTCTTATTCATAATTTAAGGTCCTCGATTTGACTGTTGCTACAACGTGATTAGCGTCTACATCTCAAATCTAGTACAACTTTATTTCGGATCTATCTCAAGTCCAGTTCAAGACCAAGTTCGGCAATGATTTGGTCTGATAGTGGCGGCGACATTTTGTGAAGCGGCGCCGATTCCATGCTTCCTGTCGCGGTAACCTGACTCGAGATTTTTGGAAAATAAGTCTGCTCTGGATGAATCGGCACCACAAACAAGCATGCCTCAGCATCATTCCATGCGTCAAGAAAGTCTTTGTCCGCCATGAAATTTTCACTCAACATCTGCGACTTAATGCCAAATGCCTTCGCAAGTATTTGCCAATCGGGAAACCCCAGTCCAGATTCGATATCGCAACCCAAATATGCGCCGTCAAAATAATTTTTCTGTGTCATCCGAATGCTCGCATACCCGTTGTTCGCAAAAATAAACATTTTAAGATTCAGTTTCTGCACATTCACTGTCGCCAACTCTTGTAGGTTTTGCGAAAACCCACCGTCTCCCTCAACAAGAACGGTCCTCCGTGATCGATCAGCAAGCGCTGCACCAATTGCGCCAGCCAACCCATAACCCATACTCGCCAAACCCTTGTTCGTAATTATCACTTGTCCACTGCGTTGATTGAAAGCCTGCATCATCACCGTAAATGCACCACCAGAAGAGCAAGGCACAACGGTGTCAGAGTCTTCACACAGATCAGACAACGACAATGCAAACTCAAATGGATTCAAAAAACCATCAAAAGATTCGTTGACAGGCTCACTCAGTGGTATTTGCGAACGCACTTTTCTTGCCAAGTTGACCCAATCCGACCAAACTGGTGTCGCCACTGACTTATCGAACAATTGCTTGAGTAACGAGAACGCATCTGCACAAATACCCAGGGCGAGTTCCGGGTGGCCTTTTTCAAGTTCAGTTTTGTCTATGTCGATTTGAACGACGTTCCCATTCGGCACAAATTGCGCCCAATTGAATCCGGTTTGCTGTATTCCGAGTCGCGTCCCAACAGCAATAACCAAATCTGCGCTCTGCAAAATCAAATTACTTGACCGCTGACCCCATGTATTTGGCCTTCCAAAATAGAGACGATGATTCGCGTCAAGTCGATCTGCTGCATTCCATGTGGTCATCACTGGCATACCAAGTCTCTCAACTTCGGGCTTTAGGGAGAAAAACTCATCGCGAGAAACTCCACCTCCAACCAAGAGAACCGGGCGCTTACTTTTTGCGAGCAAATCAACGAGTTTGTCAAGCGACTTCGCACCAATACTATTTTTCGGCAAAAGTTTTTTCCTTTCAGAAATTACGACATCCTCATCGACCCGCGCTGGCGCTCCTTGTACATCGAGACACACCTCTAAAAACACGGGGCCCTTTCGATCCGTAGATCCACTATTCACTAACTGACAAAAATCCGACCTCGCAATCGGCTTCTCAATTCGGCGGACAGACTTCGAAACAGGCCCGGCAATTGCAACCCCATCAACCTCCTGAATACCACGCTGTCTCAAACCTTTGTCCGCCAAGTCTGAGCTCTTGACTTGCCCGCCAAGCACTAAAAGTTCGCGGCTCTCTAAATATGCACCCGCCAAAGCGGTAACTAAATTAGTTAGTCCCGGACCAGCAGTTACAAGAACAAATGCTTTGCCTACCGACAAATTTGACTCGTTGAAATATTCCGCGGCGATTCCGGCAGAAACTTCGTGGACGACCGGAATACAAACCATTTTCTGACGCGCCGCGTTAAGTAAATGCATGCTATTTCCGCCGGACACAAAGAAACAGTGCGAATACCCAAGTTCACCCAGCCATCTGACCATCTGATCAGCATGAGTCATAACGGTGCTACAGACAGCGACAACTTCTGCGCCTCGATTACACGGCTCAACAGAGCATCTGACTTCTTAAACTTTTCTATTCTCACGCCACCGCCGTAATTTGGCAACAACAGCGAATAGTCATCGTCCGAGTGTTTTTTATCTGCTTTAAACGCGTCTGAATACTTTTCCCAATCAATTGCTTCGAGTTTGAAGAATTCAGATATGCCATTTGTGAGTTTTGTTACATAGCGAAACAATTCGCTTTCAATTTCAGATGCATTCCTAAATTTTGACTCGAATAAAATTGCCGCCTTGATACCACTTGCAACTGCCAGACCATGAGGTACCTTATGATTGCTACCGACCTCAAGAGCATGCCCAAAAGTATGACCAAAGTTGAGATACTTGCGCTCAGCTTTGTCAAACTCGTCGATTTCAATGAACCATCTCTTTGCTGCCAAAACATGTGCAACCATTTCCGCAAGATCCTTTGGCACTCTGCTTTGAGCGAGAACCAAAAACTTTCTGAACTCACTTTCACCTTTACAGAAACAAATTTTTGACGCTTCTGCCAGCCCGCAGAGAAAATCAGTCTCTGAGAGAGTCGCTAAAAAGTTAGTGTCGACATAGATTCGCGTTGGCGGATAGATATTGCCAATTAAGTTCTTGACGGTACGAGTATTGATCGAACTTTTGCCGCCGATACACGAGTCAATCATCCCCAGCAGCGTGGTCGGCACATACACCCAAGAAATGCCACGCATATAAACTGATGCAACCATAGTCATCAGGTCTTGAATGATCCCCCCACCAACAGCAATAACAATTGAGTGCGACCTGACACCGTGCTTCTGTAGTTCAATAATTATATTTTCAACATTCGCTAAGTTTTTATTCGCTTCAAGTGCGTCAACGAATACACAATTGCTCACGGCACTTTTCTCGAACAACTCTTTGAACCTTGAGTCGGCAACGATTACTGAATCCGCAGAGATGTCTAACTCGCTAAATACGCCTGCCCCAATCAAAACTTCATACTCGTGTGATTTAGCACTAACCGTTAAAACAGTGCGGTTAGATTGGTCTGACATTGCTGAATCCCAAGTCGGCAACAATTGACTGGCCAGTAATGCAGCTATTCAAATCAGAGCACAAGAAGTAAATTACCTCGGCAACATCTTCAGGTTGCACCAACCGCCCGAACCCAGTTCGATCTTGCACCGCATGTATTTCTTCATCGTTCAATACCCCCCGCGTCATTGGGGTGTCGATAACTCCAGGCAAAACTGCATTGACGAATACTTTTCTATCTGACAGGTCTAAGGCAACAGACTTCACCAAACCATTCAATGCTGCTTTCGAAACCGCATAAGAAAGTTTGTTGGGTCGAATCGCGTCCTGCCAAATCGAAGAAACAATGCATATTTTTGCGCCAGACACAACCTTGTTCTGATTCAATAATGTTGAAAGGGTTGAGGCAATAAACCTGACATTCGCATTCATAATGACATCAAAATCGTGCTCTGAAAAGTTGCCGACTGAATCACTGAGATTTGAACCCTGAGCCCAAATGACAGCATCGAATTCAGGTAATAATTGCATCGTGCGTGCATCGACTTTGCTTTCACCAGTCGCGACCAAGCTTCTCGTGATGCCCGGCTTCTGCGATCGCGAAGATCGCCAGACTTCATAGTCATTACTCTCGAATTCAAGTGCAATAGCGGCACCGATGGCGCCGTGCGCCCCGAACACGAGACAATTCTTATGCGACATTAACTTGTCCCACTTTGCGCAAATCCGAGTTGTTCGGCGACAACAAAATTGGGCCGACCTTTTACTTCTTCATAAATCAAACCCAGATATTCAGCGATTATTCCAAGCATAAAAGTAATTGCACCAAAAGCAAGCACGGCGATCGAAACGATCGTGCCGAAACCGGCGAACGGAACGCCAATTGCTATCCAAAACACCACACAAACAATTAACGAGATCAGCGACAAAGCCGAAATCGCCACTCCACTTGCAGTTATAAACTTCAATGGAATATACGAATGCGAAAAAATACCTTTAAACGCGAGATCAATCACTTTTAGCGAATGCGCCTTTGACTCGCCGCCAAATCTCTCTGGTCGCTCTGCCTCGATTCCTATTGACTTAAAACCGACCCAAGCAACTAAACCTCGGACAAACCGGTTGCGCTCATTCATCGCGCGCACGGCTTCATAAACTTTTCTATCTAGCAACCTGAAGTCGCTGGCGTTCTTGGGTATTCGATTTTCGGTTAGTTTTCCAGCCAGCCAATAAAAAGCTTTCGAGTTAAACGTGCGAATTGGGCCAGTGCCAACTCGTTTCGAAACTTGCATATAGACATTTTCATAACCTGACTCCCACTTCTTTATGAATTCTGTGATCAGTTCAGGTGGGTCTTGCAGGTCGGCTGTCATGAAAACGCATGCGTCACCTGTTGCATAATGCAAGCCTGCAGTAATGCCACCATCCATTCGAAAGTTGCGCGCGAGGCGAATTACTTTGAAGCGCTTGTCCGCAGAGTGAACACTCTGCAATATCTCCCAAGTGCGATCGGTTGATCCGTTTTCGACGATCAAAGTCTCGAAGTCATAATTCTGATTTGCTTCAAAAACCATCTTTAGGCGACGCACAAGTTCTTCAATGCAGAGCTCTTCGTTAAAAGCCGGAACGATTATCGAAACAAGTTTCTTCAAATCAACTCCCTGTTTTAAACATTCGACTTTACAAACTCGGCGATTGTCGCAATCATGTAGTCAATCATCTCATCAGTTAGCCCTGGGAAGACGCTAATCCAAAATGCATTATTCGAAATGATCTCGGTATTTGTGAGAGACCCCGAAACTCGATGCTCGATATTTTGGTATGCCGGCTGAGCAAGCAGGTTTCCACCAAACAACTGCCGAGTACCGATGCGATGACTTTCAAGGTGTTGCACAATGTCATAGCGCGAAAACGGCGCACCTGGTCGGACTGTAAGCAAAAATCCAAACCAACTCGGCTCAGACTTTGGTGTTGAAGCAGGCATCACAAAAAACTCTTCAAACTGCTTCAATCCATGAAAAAGCCGACTGAAATTCTTTCGTCTCGCAGCAATGAACCCTGGCAATTTCTTGAGTTGCGCCACACCAACAGCCGCCTGCATATCAGTCAGTTTCAAGTTATAGCCGATATGCGAATACGTGTACTTGTGGTCATAGCCGTACGGTAAGCCACCAAGTTGCCAATCAAATCGTCGACCGCACGTATTGTCTTCGCCAGTCGGGCACCAACAATCTCGACCCCAGTCGCGCAGCGACTCAACGATCTTGCGCATGCTTGCAGTTTTTGCCAACACGCATCCACCTTCGCCCATCGTCACATGATGGGCGGGATAAAAACTTGCCGTTGATAGATCTCCGAACGAACCAACGGGTTTGCCGTCATACATCGCACCAACCGCATCGCACGAGTCTTCGATCACGAATAAGTTATTTTCTTTCGCAATTCGCATCACGGCATCCAAGTTGAACGGATTACCAAGCGTGTGTGCCATCACGATCGCCCGAGTCTTTGGCGAAATTGCTGCCTGCATATTCTCAGCAGTCGCGTCGTAGGTGCCAAGTTCACAATCGATAAACACCGGCACCAGTCGGTTTTGCACGATCGGATTCACCGTTGTCGGAAACCCAGCCGCAAGTGTGATCACTTCGTCGCCGTCAACTAAAGCACGGTCGCCAAGTCGATCAGACTTTAATGCTGAAACTGCCAACAGATTCGCCGACGAACCCGAGTTGCAGAGCATCGCATGCTTTACGCCCATCACCTTGGCAAACTCTTCTTCAAACTCGTGGGCATATCGACCGGTTGTCAGCCAAAAGTCCAGCGATGAATCGACGAGATTTCTCAATTCGTCGCCATCAAAAACTTTGCCCGACACCGGTATTTGCGAAATGCCACCCAAAAACGGCTTTTTCGGAAACGCCTCGTCGTAATATTGCGCCGTTAATTCAAGAATTTGCTGCCGCAACGCATCTTTTTTTAATTCATTTTTATCGTCAGCCATGCCCATTAAATCTAACGGATTAGCGTGTCGGCTTCGTGACCAGTCTGCGCAATACGCAAGTTGCCAGCCGAGTCGTGCTCAAGCAATGTGATGCTGCAGTTATCAAGACTGCGAATCACGAGTCGATCATCGCCAATCAAAGCACCAATAACAGCATTAATTGCGATGAAGTGCGAAAAAATCACCGTGCTTGTTTTAATCGACCGCACAAACTGCACAATCGAATCGCGAAACGCGACATACTCGCCACCCAAATCTGCCCACGAGCCTTGCATCGCTACTCGCAACCAATCAACTCGCCCCGACATCTCAACACCAACTGGCGACGGAATCTCGGCAACCTCAGCACACACCCGCACTGGCGCGTTACGTAACTCAGCAAACGCCTCAGCAGTCTGCTGACATCGCACAAGCGGGCTCGAAATAATTTTGATCTGTTGCCCAGCAAAAATCTGATCAAGTATCTTTGCCGCATCCTGGGCTTGCTTTCGACCAAGTTCGTCGAGACCTGGGTCAAGCGCAGTATCCCACCCTGCCGATGCCCGACCGTGCCGCACCAACGCAATTTGAATCGGTTGCAACTGGCCTCGTGCTATTCAAACAGCCAGCGGTCGCGCGCCGGCCCAGTCTCGCCAGATTTGATGAAATATTCGGTGCCGAATGCAAGTTTGAAAATATCGTCAGTCATATTCAAAAAAAACGACGTATCAGTAATTTGGCTTCGATGACAGGCAATTGCCAATTTTTTTTGCGCACAATATTTTTCGACATTCACCCGGTGCGAAATCACACTCTCTGGCTCACCCATCGGGTTGCCATCGTCAGCAGGCGCGTCTGGGTCAAAGTCACCAATGCCCTGCGTCTCGCTGACGATCTCAGGATTATTCATCGCCATGTCACGCATCCGCCGAAACGCGTCACGATTTGTTGTCATCTGAAAAATATTTGATGTGCCAGCAATTTCAGCAGCACGCATACCAACTTTGTAAACGGCGATGTGATCAGGGTGACCATAATTGCCGTGCCAGTCGTAAATAGTGACAGCCTCGGCATTCTCCTCTTGCAAAATTTTCGCGAGTTTCCGCGCCGCCGCCTCAACGTCGGCATTGATGAACGCCGCAGGGTCACTATTTTGTGGCCAACCGGTCATACCCGAATCTTTGTATCCGAGCATCTCAAGTCGAGCGACACCCAAAACCTTCGCCGACGCAGCAACTTCTTTTGCTCGACGATCAACAAGTGTCTCGCCCGTCTCTAAATCTTGGGGCACTTCGCCATAGGCGCCGTCAGTTGCAACCACTAATACAACTCGATGACCCTCGGCGCTCGCCCGCGCAATCGTGCCGCCAGTTGCTAAACACTCATCATCTGGGTGCGCGTGAAAACAAACAAGTGTCGGCATTTTTTATTTCCCGCCAGCGCTTTGCTTGACAACGCCACGCGCAATCAGGTCGTCAACATTCTTCACGCCCCAAGATTGCAACACTTCATGCGTATTTTCGCCAGCGACTACCGGCCCATGCGACACTGTCGCATTCGTACGTGAAAACCTAGGTGCCGGCGCTGGCTGGGCAACACCATCAACTTCGATAAAAGTTTTGCGTGCCACATTATGCGGATGCTTTGCCGCCTCGCTCATCGTCAACACAGGCGCAAAGCAAACATCGGTGCCCTCCATGATCTGGCACCACTCGGCTTGCGACTTTGTTGCAAAAACTTCTGTCAACCGTTGCTTCAACTTCGGCCACATCGAGCGATCTTGTTGACTCGCGAACTCAGCATCATTTGCCAATCCAGTCAATTGCAACAACTGCGCATAAAACTGTGGCTCAATCGAACCAATCGAAACAAACTTTCCGTCGCTGCATTTGTAAACATCATAAAAGTGTGCGCCAGTGTCAAGCATGTTGGTGCCACGCGCATTTTCGTCATGAAGTCCAATATTTTTAAAACCCCAAAACATCGACATCAAAATCGCCGAGCCGTCGACCATCGCCGCATCTACAACTTGACCCGCGCCACTGCGTTGCGCTTCTAGCAACGCACAGACAACACCGTAGGCAAGCAACATTCCGCCGCCGCCAAAGTCACCGACCATATTAAGAGGCGGCACCGGCGCCTCGCCTGCCCTACCAAAATGCGCCAACGCACCAGCAAGCGCGATGTAGTTAATGTCGTGACCCGCCGAATTTGCGTATGGTCCGTCCTGTCCCCAACCGGTCATTCGTCCAAACACAAGTTTTTTATTTCGCGCTAGACAAACCTCAGGCCCGACACCAAGGCGCTCCATTACACCAGGTCTGAATCCTTCAATCAGCGCATCGGCATGCTCGACAAGTTGCAACAGCGCCTCAACGCCATCTGGATGTTTCAAATCAATCGCCACATTTTTTCGCCCACGTTGCATTACATCCCAATTTGTGTTTGCTGAATCTCGCACCGTCTGCACCCGCTCTAAACGCACGACCTCAGCGCCCATGTCGCTGAGCATCATCGCCGCAAACGGCCCCGGCCCAATACCGGCAATCTCAATTATTTTGTAACCCGAC
>JAQCDG010000081.1 GCA_027731085.1 Actinomycetota bacterium
ACGAGGTGAGGCCCTGTGATTTTGCGTATGTCAACTATGTTTTTGCGGACATTACGCGATGATCCTGTCGATGCCGAAGTGCCAAGTCATCGGCTTTTAGTGCGCGCGGGATACATTCGTCGCGCCGCGCCAGGCGGTTATACATGGTTGCCTCTCGGTTTGCGAACGCTAAATCGTGTCGAAACGATTATCCGCGAAGAAATGGATGCAATCGGCGCGCAAGAAGTGCACTTTCCGGCGATGTTGCCTCGCGAGCCTTATGAGACGACAGGTCGCTGGACAGATTACGGTCCGAATTTGTTTCGCTTGCAAGATCGTCGCGGCGTCGATTATCTGCTCGGCCCGACGCACGAAGAAATGTTCACGCTATTAGTGAAAGATCTCTACAGCAGTTACAAAGATTTGCCGCTCTGGCTTTATCAAATTCAAACAAAGTTTCGCGACGAGGCCCGCCCGCGTGCAGGTTTGTTGCGCGGTCGCGAGTTCTTGATGAAAGACTCATACAGTTTCGACATTGATCAAGACGGCTTGCAGCGCAGTTACGACGCACACCGCGCCGCATATTTGCGAACCTTCGATCGGTTGGGTTTGCCCTATGCAGTCGTCTCGGCGATGTCGGGTGCGATGGGTGGCTCAGCATCAGAAGAATTTTTGTTTCCGTGCGAATCAGGTGAAGATAGTTTCGTCAGTTGCACCAAGTGTGACTACGCGGCCAACACCGAAGCGGTTCGCGTCGGCGAGCCGGCGAAAATCGACTTCGCTGGTTTCGCGGCAGCAGTCGTGCACGACACACCAGCGACACCAACGATCGCCACATTGGTCGACTTGTTCAACACTCGTGCCGATCTGAAACGCAGCGATCCTGCGTGGACTGCGGCCGACACGCTAAAAAATGTTGTCGTCAATTTGCGCCACCCCGATGGTCGCATCGAGCCACTTGCAGTTGGCGTGCCCGGTGATCGCGATGTCGACTTAAAGCGCCTTGAAGCACAGGTCGCACCTGCTGAAATCGTCGAATTCACCGAAGAAGACTTCGCCAAGAATAAAAATCTCGTCAAGGGTTACATCGGGCCGACGACACTAGGCGAAAAAAACATCAGCTCTATTCGATATTTGCTTGATCGCAGCATCGCCATCGGCAGCGCGTGGATAACCGGCGCCAATGCGCCAGGTCGACACGTTGCCGGTCTCGTATACGGCCGCGATTTTTCGTGCGACGGCATTGTCGACGCTGCCGATGTACGCGACGGCGACGCTTGCCCGAAATGCGGTTCGAAACTTCACATTCGTCGCGGCATCGAAATCGGTCACGTGTTTCAACTTGGTCGAAAATATGCCGAAGCACTCGGGCTCACCGTGCTCGATCAAAATGGCAAGACACAAGTAGTCACGATGGGCTCATACGGCATCGGTGTTTCGCGTGCAGTTGCTGCAATCGCCGAAGCAAATCACGACGAACTCGGTCTCAAGTGGCCAACCGCCGTCTCGCCCGCTGACGTGCACATTGTTATTGCCGGCAAACCAGGCGATGAAACGGCTGGTGCGGGCACTCAACTCGCCGAAGAACTCAGCGCCAAACATATGACCGTCATTCTTGACGATCGCAAAGGCGTCTCACCTGGCGTGCGGTTCAAAGATGCCGAACTAATCGGCACACCCCGCATCATCATCGCCGGTCGTGGCGTCGCTACCGGTGTTGTCGAAGTTCGCAATCGCCGCGCCGGCACTGCCAGCGAGGTCGCCCTCGCTGACGCCGCCGAATTCGTCGCCAAAATGCCAGCAACATAAACATTTGCAACAACAAATGCCAACACGACTCTCGCCCGCACTAAAGAATTATGACTGGGGCGACATCATTGCCCTGCCAGATTTCACGGGTCAACCAAGAGACGCCAAGCCTTGGGCAGAACTTTGGTTCGGCACACACCCAGATGGTCAAGCCACAGTGCAAACCGGCAACGGCACAAGTCAACTTTCATCGATCATCGGCGAACTTTCGTTCTTGGTCAAGCTCATCGCGGTTGCCAAACCACTTTCGATTCAGACGCATCCAACAGTTGCGCAAGCACAAACTGGCTTTGCTCGCGAGAACAACCTCGGCATCGATCGCGCGGCGTTCAATCGCGTCTATCGCGACACAAATTCAAAGCCAGAGTTGCTCTGCGCACTCAGCGACTTCGAAATGTTGTGTGGGTTCGCGCCAATCGAACAATCACTCGCGCTTGCCGAAAAAAACGGCTGGCTCGAACTCGCTAGACATTTGAAACTCACCGGCTTGGCAAAAACTGTTCGCTGGGCGCTCGAAGAAAAAAGCCACAAGACGCCGATGAATTTGCCAAATCATCTTCGCGTCGCCGGCGAACTTTACGTCAACACTGGCGGCGTCTATGTCGCATTGTTAATGAACCACATCACGCTCAAATCTGGCGAAGCGATGTTCTTAGAGCCCGGCAATGTGCACTCATACTTAAGTGGTCTGGCCGTCGAAGTTATGTCGAGCAGCGACAATGTGATGCGCGCCGCATTCACCAGCAAACACGTCGATTTACAAGAGTTTTTCGCCACGGCTTCTCTCAATTCACATTTGCCAACACAAGTCACGCAACGAAATTCGACAAACAACACGGTTGATTACGAGATCAAGAACGCGCCGTTTAGTGTGCAAAAAATCAATGTGAATAGCGCCATGACGATTCAAGCCGATCACGAGGTAGAACTATATTTATGCGTGCAAGGTCATTCGGGTGCCGTGCAACAGGGCCAGGCCTGTGTTTTGCGACAACACGAAGTTTTGCAACTCGAAAAAGACTCAGTCATATTTCGCGTTTGGGGCAGTTAATTTCACTGTCAGATTTTTCAGATGAAAAATAACTTCTCCCGCGTTCGTCGGGCCCTGATTCTCGTAGTCGCAGTTTGCCTCACTGTCGCCGCGGGCATCTCTACCCCATTCACGCCCAATGCCAGCCCGTCAATTTTGATTCTCGGTGACAGCATCACTTGGGGCACTGAATATTTCGCCAAGTCACAAAAACTCATTGTTGCCGACGCACAGTGGACAAACATCGTCATCGACGGTCAATATTCGCGCCGAGTTGCGTTTCCGACACCCAATGCATCCACAAAATTTTCAGGTGTCAAAACTTTTAAAAAACTAAGCGCCAGAGGCCTCAAAGCCGATGCCGTGATCGTCGCGCTCGGCAGCAACGATGTCGCGATTGAAACCAAAAAGGCTGTCTACGAACTAATTATTCGCGATCTGCTGACGACCATCGGCAATGTTCCAGTCACCTGGATAACTGTTAATCGTCGCGACACGCCAGCGATCGCCAAACGTAGCGTGGTGTTCAATCAGGTACTCGCGCGAATCGCCCCCGAATATCCAAACCTGGTTATCGAAGATTGGTATTCAGTCATTGCCAAACGCACAAAATGGATGGCCTTCGATAAAATTCATCTGACGCCGTCGGGTTATAAGGCTCGCGCCAAACTGCATCGTCGACTAGCGCGCGAGTTATACGACCGCCACATCATCGCCACCACGCCGACGACTACAACTACAACTACAACGACTACTACGGTGCCGCCGACTACAACCGTGCCGCCGACCACAACCGTCGCCACAACCGTCGCGCCATAGCGGCGTTTTATTTGATGGCTTGTTCGGTGCCGATCAACGCATACACGCAACTATTGCCTTTGCCGCCTGCATCGGCCGTATACGTCGCCGTGATGTTTGATCCGCTTGTCGCAAACTTGACCGATGAAGTCAAATCTTTATCTAGACAAAGGTTTTTTACCTTGATCGCCGACTGGACGGCACCACTGATTGTCCATGAGACGATTTCCATATTGCTTTCAGTACGACTCGCTTTATAGTTGGTCGAAATTTTCTTGGCAACACCGAGCAGTCCACCTTGGCGCTGATCAAAATTGCCAAAGGCCAGCAACGAGTCACCGTTTGATAGATCCAAGCGTTCGGGGTCAGCAGCAAAGAAACTCAACTCCGTCAATTCGCTCCACGATGCACCATCGTTCGTCGAAGTTCGAATTTGCATTCCCGATCGCAATCCAGTCTGCATATCAATTTTATCAATCGGCAAAATCTGTTCAATCACGCCAGACGAATTTCGATACGTCTCAGGGTTGGTTTGAATATCGTTTTGCGGCGCGTAAGTTTTCGAAGCGTCAAGCGTCCATGTATTGCCGTCCGACGATGTCAGCCCACAAACTTGACGCTTGAACGGTGCCTTGCCTGTTGCTTGCATATCTTGCGCGTAGGCCAAATAGCCAGACGCAACTTTCACTACTTGCGAATCACCCAGAAAACCTGCTGCAACGCCATCGGCGCTCTTGCACGCCGCCGTACTCACGACATTTCCAGCACCCTTTACAAAATCGCTTCCAGTTGACGAAGTGAACCGCGTCAACGCGTCACCGCCACCCGCTACCCACGCCCACGCTTCGTATCCACCCGATTCTGCTGCTCGCACTGTTATCGGTGAGCTGACATCAACTCGCACACCCGCCTCAAGAGTCCAAGTCACTCCGTTGTCACTCGAGATAAACGAGTGAATCTTGTTGTCAAAACCCGCAAGCGGAATCTGTGGTTCGTTACTGTTCTTAAAAAACATTCGCAAAGTTGAGCCGACCTGCAACAATGCAGGGTCGGCAATATTTCCAAGACCTTCGCGTTGCGAAATCTTGTACGAAATCAATCCGTAATTGAGCGACACCATGCCCGCCGTCGTAGTCCCAGTCGTTGAGCCAGAAGAACCAGAAGAGCCACCGCCCTTGGCTGACGACTTGCATTTGGCAACCTGTTTTCGCTGCTTCTTAGTCAACTTTTTCGCGGCAATAATTTTGTTCGCGGCTTTCACACCAATTCTCTTATCTAGACACGATTTGATTGCTGGGTCAACTGGTACTGCTTGGGCAAAGTTCATGGTGCCGATCAAGCCAACACTTATCGTCAAAGCAAAGATAGAAATTCTACGCAACATTGCGTTTCCTTTCTTTAATTGATTAGATCCTAGCGACGTTTGAAGTTTTCCGCCAAATTCACCAGCAACCGCGTGCCGTAAGCCGTCGCACCGCGTTGCAACCAGCCCGCATCAGCATCTGACCACATCGGTCCAGCGATGTCGATGTGCGCCCACGGCGTGCCCGAAGTGAACTCATCCAAAAACAGCGCAGCAGTAATCGCGCCGGCATCTCCCCCGCCAACATTTTTCATATCGGCGATATACGAGTCGATCATCGTGCGATATTTACGCTCTAGTGGCAGTTGCCAAATTTGTTCGTCGGTTGCATTTGCGGCCGACACAACTTGATCCACAAATCGCTGATTGTTGCCCATCACACCCGACATCTGCGGCCCGAGTGCGCGCGCACAAGCACCAGTCAGAGTCGCAATGTCGACAATCGCATCTGGTTTTTGTTCGGCAGCCAACGACAAACCGTCAGCCAAAACCAAACGACCCTCAGCATCTGTGTTGTGAATCTCAACTGTCTTGCCATTACGCATCGTCAACACATCACCCATCGCCATCGCGCTTCCTGATGGCAAGTTATCGGTGCACATCATGTATGCAGTCACCTGATTTTTGC
>JAQCDG010000082.1 GCA_027731085.1 Actinomycetota bacterium
AGATTTGAACTCCCGGCCTCCACGTCCCGAACGTGGCGCGCTACCAAGCTGCGCTAATCCCCGTGCGGCCAAAGCCTATATTCGGCGTGATGATTTGGTGTCGCGACATACTTCTCCGCCACTTTTGAGGACTTCCCAAAGAGCAACTAGTCTCGGGCACAACAACAAAAGGGGGTTGCGAAATGAAAAAGTTGAGGAATTCATTTGCCGCATTGGCACTAGCAGGAATCGTGCTGGCTGCATGCGGTGGAAACAGTGGAGAAGATGAAGCAAGTGGAAACGACGGCGTATTAAGCGTTATTGCTGCCTATTCATCGGTGATTGAAGAACCGTGGGACGGAGTAATTCACGAAGCGTTGCAAGAAATGGCAGACGCTGGCGAAATTACCTACAAGTACATTGACGGCATCGGTTATGCCTCGGGCGCTTTCGAGCGCGCGGCAAGACAGATCGCCGAAGAAGACAAACCAGACATCATCATGGGTGACTCATTCGGTAACGAAGAGTCGGCTCGCAAGGTTGCGCTTGACTACCCAGACATCGCATGGGTGATGGGCTCAGGTGGCGGACCTGCTGAGCCAAACTTCTCGGTGTTCGACAACTGGATTCACGAGCCTGCATACGTTTCAGGCATCTTGGCCGGAAGTTTGACCAAGACGAATATCATCGGCATCGTCGGTGGCATTCCGGTGCCAGAAGTGAACCGCATTGTCAACGCATTTATTGCTGGTGCGCAGTCGGTTAACCCGAAGGTTGAAGCAAAAGTTGCTTTCATCAACTCGTGGTTTGACCCTGCCGCAGCAAAAGAAGCGGCGCTCTCGCAGATTTCAGCAGGTGCTGACATTATGTTCGCCGAGCGTGCTGGTGTAATTGAAGCCGCCGCCGAAAAGGGCTTGCTCTCATTTGGTAATCAAATGGATCAAAAGAGCACCGCTCCAGAGTCGGTAGTGACATCAAACGTTTGGAACATGCGTCCGACCGTCAAGTACATCCTCAATCAGGTCAAGGCCGGGTCATACACGTCGCAAGACTTGAAGGACTTCAGCATGGTCGCCAAGGGTGGTGCTTTGTTGGCCGAAATCAACACTGGTGTAACTGGTGGCATTCCAGCCGATGTAGTTGCCAAAGCAGAAGCCGCAATGGCAGCAATCAAAGCGGGAACACTTCGCGTTGATATCAACGAAGGCATTCCTGCTGGTTCGGTGACCAAATAATTAATCGACAATAAAGTCGAAATTTAATCTATGAATATGGTTGAGGGGGTTGTCATCGCATCTAGCGGTGGCGCCCCCTCAATTTTTTTGCGCAACATCACCAAGGCGTATGGCGAAACTGTTGCGCTGAGTGACGTGTCGCTGGATTTGCGCGCTGGTGAAGTGCATGCGTTGCTGGGCGAAAACGGGGCTGGCAAAACCACCCTGATGAAGATTTTGTACGGATTAACGCAACCCGACTCTGGCCAGATTGAAGCCGATGGGGTCGTATTAAAAATTGAATCTCCGCGTGACGCGCGCGTGGCGGGTATCGGCATGGTGACACAACACTTTTCATTGGTCAAAAACATGACTGTTGTCGAAAATATCGCGTTAGCAACAGCAAAAACTTTTTCACTCGACTTAGATAGTGTGCGCGATGCGGTCGTTGCGGCTTCGGCACGCTATGGGCTTGAGGTGCCACCTGACGCGATTATTTCGTCACTGCCGATTGGGTTGCAACAGCGCGTCGAGATTTTGAAGGCCCTGATGTCGGGTTGCACCTATTTGATTTTGGATGAGCCGACCGCGGTGCTCGGGCCGCAAGACATTGACTCGCTATTAGGGGCGATTCGGCGGTTGCGATCAGATGTCGGCATTGGCATCGTGTTGATTAGCCACAAGATGGCAGAGATCGAAAAAGTCGCCGATCGTGTGTCGGTGTTGCGACGCGGAAAAGTTGTCTCAAGTTCTTTGGCCAACGGCATCACGACCAAAGAGCTGATCACCTTGATGGTCGGTGAACAAGAGTCTGGTGTTGTGTCGCGACCAGAGCGACAAAGTCTCTCGCTTGGCCCGATCTTGGTGCTCGAGTCGGTTTTCGTCAAACTTGAACTCGGTGGTTTGAAAGATGTTTCGCTAGATGTTCGACCAGGTGAAATTGTTGGCATCGCCGGTGTCTCGGGCAACGGGCAAACCGAGTTGGTCAACATTTTGAGCGGCACTTTATCTATCGATGGCGGCGCGATTTCGGTTGAGGGCACAAAACTTGCCGAGAATACTCCCCAGTCGCTGATGCGTGCGGGTGTCGGCATGCTCGGCGAAGATCGTCACGCGTCTGCCGTGCACGCGCTGCAAGTCGCCGAGAACTTAGTGCTCGACTGTGTTGACGATTTTTCAAGCAGAATGCAAATTGATCGCAAGAAAGTTCTCGATCACTGCGAGTCGGCTATTTCTCAGTTCGAGATTAAAGCCACCGCCAAACAAACTTTCGGAACTTTGTCTGGGGGCAACATGCAAAAAGTTCTGCTGGCACGATTGTTCAGTCGCAAGCCGAAAGTCGCGATTATTTCGCAACCGACCCGCGGTTTGGATGTAATGGCGACACGATATGTGCGTTCACTGATCGCCAAAGCACGTCTGGATGGCACGGCGATTCTGCTCGTCAGTGAAGATCTGGACGAAGTTCTCGAACTCGCTGACAGAGTTGCAGTGATGTATCGCGGTTCGGTGATTGGAATAGTCGATGGTGCCGATGCATCACGCGAATCGATCGGCGAATTGATGGCGGGAATCGTGCGATGAAAGCCAGGTTCACACTTCGCTCGTCGATGCCCTGGTGGCGTGGACCAATGCTCGTAGGTGCAGCGGTGCTCGCAACTATCTTGATTGCGGCGATCGTCAGCCGCTGGGCCGGTGGTGCGCCACTGCCAGCGGTGCGTTATATATTTATTTCTCCGTTGCAGTCGAAGTTTGGTTTCACCGAATCATTGCTGTCGGCAACACCACTGGTGTTCACTGGTGCGGCTGTGGCGATTGCGTTTCGAGCCGGCTATTGGAACATCGGCGCCGAAGGACAACTGCTCGCGGGCACGATCGGTGCAACATGGGTCGGGATTAACGCCGAATCGTTGCCTTCGTATGTCGGCGTGCCACTGATTTTGTTGTCTGGCATGTTGTTTGGTGCTCTGTGGGCGCTTGTGCCGGCGTTGTTGCGAACGCGTCTTGGGATTGACGAAGTGGTGACAACTTTGTTGCTTAACCCAGTGGCATTGCTGTTGATCACTGGCCTGCTCAACGGCCCGTGGCGCAACAGCGAAACAGGTTTCCCTGACTCAGATGTGATCGCCGACTCGACGAAACTCGGGATCATCTGGCCGGGCACACGTGTGCATCTCGGACTGGCAGTAGGTGTCGTGATCATCATGCTGTGCTGGTGGTTCGTTGGCAGAATGTCGGGCGGTTTGAAGTTGCGCGCAGTCGGCTTGGCACCAGGTGCGTCACGCATTGCAGGTTTGCCAGTTGAACGCACCCTTTTGACAACCGCATTAGTCAGTGGGGCGATTGCCGGTATTGGTGGTGCGAGTGAGATCGCCGGTGTTGCTCATCAATTGACAACTGGAATCAGCAACAATTTTGGCTACACGGGCGTGGTCGTGGCAACTCTGGCTGCGTTGAGTTTCATCGGAGTGCTGCTTGTGGCGCTGATGTTTGGCGTAATCATCGTCGGCTCATTTTCAGCCAGTCGTGCACTTGAGATACCCTCACAAATTGGGCAACTTGTGCAGGCAGTTCTGTTGCTCACGGTTGTCTGTGCATTGGTGATTCAGAAATATCGCGTTGTCTGGACAACAAACAGAAGCAAGGAACAAAAATGATCGACGTCACGCAAGAAATTATTGGCTCAAGTTTGCGCATCGCCACGCCGCTGGCGCTGGCGGCACTCGGTGAACTGGTCACCGAAAAATCAGGTGTGCTCAACTTGGGTATCGAAGGCATTATGTATGGCAGTGCGTTTGTCGGCATCGCCACAGCGGCGCAAACAGGAAGCATGACGGCGGGATTACTCGCGGCGTTGATCAGCGGTGCTCTCGCGGGATTAATTTTTGCGTTCGCCACTGTAACGCTCGGCGTCAATCAACATGTCGCCGGATTGGGTCTGACACTTTTCATGATCAGTTTTTGCAATACTGCAAACCGCATCATTTTCACTGCTGACGGTGGCCAGGTGCGCGTTGATCCATGGCAGCCGCTGAATTTCGGTGGTCCGATTTTCAGTCAGTATTTATTTACCTATGCGACATTTTTGATCGGGGTGCCATTTACGTGGTGGCTACTGCGGCGATCTGGGCTCGGTCTAAAAATTCGTGCAGTTGGTGAGAACCCCGAGGCTGCCGATGTCGCGGGCATCGGCGTCGCGAAAACCCGATACACGGCAATTATCATCGGTTCGCTATTCATGGCTCTCGGTGGTGCGTTCATCACCCTTGCATTCGTCGGCACTTTTACCGTCAACATAATCAACGGTCGCGGATGGGTCGCGCTTGCCTTGGTGATCTTTGGTCGATGGACAATCGGTCGACTTCTTGTTGGCGCCGCATTGTTCTCGCTCGTCAACGCAGGTCAGTTGCAACTGCGACTATTGCCATCGTTTTCAGACGTGCCATTTGAAATTTTGCTGGCGCTGCCATTCTTGGCGGTCATTGTCGGTTTGGCAATTTCGGGCCGAAACGTTCCGTACCCGGGCGCATATCTCAAGCCGTATAAACGACTATGACCATCAACAAGGAGACAAGATGAGCGACCAAGACAACTATCAATTTGCATTGGCAGAGGCGAAGAAAGGTCGTGCGGCCGGGGGTATTCCGATTGGGGGTGCTCTCGTCGTTGACGGAAAAGTGATCGCAGTCGGCCACAACCAACGAGTGCAACAAGGCAGCGCGATTCATCACGCCGAGATGAATTGCCTAGAAAACGCCGGACGACTTTCAGCGACTGTGTATCAACGCGCGACAATGTATACGACCCTCAGCCCGTGCGATATGTGTACTGGCGCGATTCTGCTCTACAAGATTCCTCGCGTAGTTATCGGCGAGAACCGCACTTTCATGGGTGGCGAAGAACTGCTCAAATCGCGTGGTGTCGAAGTGATCGTGCTCGATGACGCCGAAAGTTACAAACTGATGCAAGATTTTATTGTTGCCGAACCAACACTATGGAACGAAGATATCGGCGAAGAGAACTAGCCAACAGTTCGACGCATCGGCGGGTCGCTTGACCTGATTTTTGCTATTCAACAATCCGTCTCACGAACGCACCAAGCAACTCAATAGCGTAAACAATCTTTGGCAAACTTTCACTTGGTTCGGTGCGTAGTCTCGAAATGCAAGGTGGCAAAATGAGCGCTGAAGAGGTCGAGCGGTTCGCCAAACATCCTGCTCGTGAAAGTGCCGTTGCACTTCGCCGTTGGGATGAACTCGGCAAAGATCTTCAACCAAGCGGCCTGACTTTCGCCGAATTCCGCGAATACCTTCAACGCTCACTAGTCTGAAACCATGTCAAGACTGCAACTCGCTCTCAACGTTGAAAATCTCGAAGATTCAATCGCCC